>NZ_JBHXDN010000056.1:0-69751 GCF_042726075.1 Kitasatospora sp. NPDC127035
ACCACCTTTTCGATCATGATCGACAAGGGGACCAAGTCATGCCGGGCCGGGAGGCCGGGAACCCCGTTGCGGGGCCACGAAAACGGTAACGGGGACCTTGTCGGCCCCTCGCCCGTCGACCGCGCCCGTCCCGGCTCCGAACACCATGTGATCGTGGATCGTTGCGGCACTCCGCTCGCCGTGACGCGCTGAGGGCAATCGCCACGACGTCACCCGGCCAAGGACCGACGGCCCGGCGGGAGGTCCCACCGGGCCGGACCGAGCAGGGCCTCGGGCGCTGCGGGCGCGTCAGCAGCCTTCGGAGATCTCGCGGAAGTTGGCGTAGTGGTCGGCGCTGTACCAGGTCTGCGAGGTGCGCTCGTCGCGGACCAGGCGCTCGGCGTCCCGGTGGGTGGTGGGCTTCGGGCGGGGGTTGACGTCGTACTCGTGGTACTCGCCGCCAGCCGGGAGGTCCCCGCTGCGGTTGCCGTACGGGTTGCTGCCGCGGATGAACTCCGGGCCGGGAATCCGGAAGTCGACCGGGCGGAGGCTGGTGGGCCACTCAAGGCTTTCCCAGATGCGGCAGGCCCGTTCGACCTGCTCCGGGAAGTCCTGGACGGGCAGCGGGGGCTGGATGACCGCCCGGACGACCGGAGCGGCGGCCAGCGCGGGGGCGGCGGGAACGAGCGGGCAGGCCAGGGCGAGGACCAGAGCGGCCTGCGCCAGACGGCGGAGAGTCATGGGGGGTACCCGATTCCGTGCGGGAACGTGTGCAGGGAAGGCGTACCGCGCGCACGCCCGACACCCCGGCGGCCACGCCGCAGCCACCCCCTCCCCCAACCCGTCCGAGTGAGTCCCGAAGCCCGACAGGGGCGACCGGAAGGACGCCTCCCGCCGGAAGAGGCCGGTCTCCTCGGCCGTCCGCAGGACCGGACGAGGACGGCCGCAAGGCCGAGTGCGGCCCGCTGGGCGACGGCGACTGCCCGACCCGGCAAGGAGAAACGCCTCAGGAGGCCGTCCGGCCGGACGGGCCCTGCGCCTGCCCCGCCGTGCCGACCAGACGGAAGGCCAGGCAGGCCACGGCGGTGTCGTCCCCGACCGTGCTGCCCAGCCGCTGCCAGTAGCCGCGGTGGCCCGCGCGCCACTCCTCCAGGGACGCGTCGCCCTCGCCCTCGGCCGCCGCGTGCTCCCAGCCCACCTCGCCGAAGGGCCGCACCTCCACCGCGGTGATCTCGACGACCCCGACCGGCCGGCCGCGGTCGTCCAGCAGGGCCAGCCGCTCGCCGACGTGCTCCAACTCCTCGCACTGCTCGGCGTACTCCCCGAACAGGCCGGTGGTGGTGGTCTTCGCCCCGCTCAGCACCAGGGAGTTCAGCCAGGTCCGCATCCCGTCCGGAGTGCCCAGCTCAAGGGAGCGCATGCCGTCGATCCGCGGCCACATCGCCGCACCGCCCTCACCCGGCGTCCACCGGCTCGAAAGGGGTTGCCTGCGCCCGAGCGTAGCGGCCCGCCCCCGACCCCGGCTCCCGCCGCCCCGAGCGGACTCCCGTGGGGCGCGTCCCCACCTGACGCGTCGTCACCGCGCGCTGAGCACGGCCTCCTCGAAGGCGGCGGACACGGTGAAGCCCAGCCGCTCGTACAGCCCCCGCGCGGTGGCGTGGTCGGCGTGCACGTTGAGCCCGACCGGTCGACGACGTCCTCGCGCAGCAGGCGGCACAGCTGCGCGGCGCACGCCCCCGCCGCGCCGCGCCCGCGCGCCGGCGGAAGGGTGGCCACGTTGCCGATCACGGCCACCCGGTGGAGGCTCTCGGGCCAGCCTTTCACCGTCAGCGGCCTGCCACCGAGTTGATTCGCGCCGATCGCCCTGCGAGAGCACCTGCGGGCCCAGGGCTCGTCCCACGGATCGGATGCGGAATCCTCGGGGCTGCCACCGCCGAACGGCGACACGGACGCCCACTCAGAAGAAACGTTTCTTCTCTTTCTACTCTTCTAGGGTGATGTCATACCAATCACCCGGTACCGCGAGGTATCCGTCCCGAAGTGCCCGTCCATGCGCCTTCGTCAGGCCGCCGTCACCACGGTCGGCGTGCTCACTCTCCTCCTGTCCATTCCCACCCCCGCCAGCGCCGCCAGCGGCGCATTCGAGTACCAGCACGGCCGCGGCCTCCCGGGCCTGCTCGTCAATCCCCAGAGCGCGGAATGCATCAACATCCCCGGGGCGACCGAGGATGATCCGGCCTTCGCGCCTTGGAACCTCACCACGTCGACCACCGTGGCCTTCCTCGAAGCCGACTGCGCGGGTGACGTCTTCCGCACCATGGTGCCGGGCACGAGGCTCGGGAACCGTCTGCATCTCCGGTCCGTCCTCTTCAGCTGACACCGGCTACGGCCCCGGCGGTCGGCCGTTCCCTCCGGAGCACCCTGGTCGTCGCCCCGGTCGTGCCGTCGGCCGAGGCGCGGCGGTACCGGTTCGCGCCGCTGCCGCCACGCCTCGCGCCTGGGCTCGCCCAGGCCACCGGGTCAGTCGTCGGCGGCGACCAGGAGAGTGAGCACGCCCATCCGGCGCTCGATGAGCACCGGTTCGTGGAACTCGACGTGGACCGGGCCGTAGTCAAGGCGCGCGTCCTCGGGCAGCTCGCCGAGGAGGTAGCGGCTGGTGGCGTTGCGGATCGGGGTGCAGACGTCCGTGGTCAGCCGGGTGTCGAGGCCGACGGGGGTGGCGGCTCCGTCGGCGGCCCAGGAGCGGATGACCGCGGCGGCCGCCAGGGCGTCGAGCGACTCGTACACGGCCGGGGTGATGCGGTCGGACCACCACTGGCCGTGGCGCGGCTCGGTCCAGGTGCCGGCGCCGTCGTAAGTGCCGCTGAACTCCGGGTGGGCGATCAGGGCCGCCAGCCGGCCCGGTCGTCGGGCGGGTCCCCGAGGAGGCGGAAGCGCTTGATGTCCACCCAGCGGTAGCCGTGTCCTTCGCCGTCCGGGAAGGCGAAATCACGGAAGTTGATGAAGGAGCCGTCCCACAAGGTCAGACCATGCTGACGCTGCATGGGGATCGACATAATGATCACTCTGCGTAATGGTTGTTTGCCGAGGCGTCCGGCACCGGAAGCAGCGTGCCGTCGACCGCCACCACCGGGATCGTGCGCCACCGTCCCTGCGGCCCCGTCGTGGCCACCGGGCCACGGACCAGGTCGAACAGCGCCTTCAACGGAGACGCCGACGGGCCTGCCGTAACGCGCTGGTGCTCGGCCCGGCGGACGCGGGGCCCGTCTGGCCGGCACACATCCGGTCGAAAACCTGCCGGCCTCCCGTTCTGTCTCCGGTTTCCGCTCGTCGCGCTGGGGCACCCAGTCGACGGGCTCGGCCGGCCGCGGGTCCAGGACCGCCTAGACCTCGTCCTTGATCTGCGCGGCCGGGACGGGCGCGATGAACTCCACCCCGGACTCCAGCAGAGCCACGATGTTGGAGTGGGACACCGGTTTGGAGTCCGCGACCATCAGGAACTCGTGGGTGCCGACCATCGCTTTGAGGTCATTCATCGCTGCGACGACCTGGCCGACCTCGGCCGCGGCGCCGCTGAAGACGCGGGAACGCACGGGGATGCCGCCGTCGGCGGACACCGCGAGCCCGGCCTGGACCTGTTCCAGGTCCAGGCGCCGGCCCTTGGGACGCCCGTTGCAGCCGATCAGCGGATACCGCTCGCCCTGGTCCTCGACGGGGCCCCGACAGCCACCGCCGCGCCATCCGCCGGGCCGGCTTCCCCGACGAACTCGACGCCCGCACCGCACTGCGGCGCTTCAACCAGGGCCTGGCCCTGTGCGTCATCACCGACCCCGGACAGCGCACCGCCGACTACCTGCGGGACCGGCTGGACGAGAAGGAACTCCGCCTCAAGCCCACCACCATGGCCCGCTACCGCACCTACACCGAACAGGACCTGATCCCCGCCCTCGACGCGATCCCCCTGATCGACCTCACCCGCCAGCACCTGGCCGTGTTCGTCACCACCCAGCTGCGCCGGGGCCGCGGCAAGGTCACCGTCCACCGGATCCTCGCCGCGCTCTCGTGTCCCCATCCTCTGCCGCCGCCGGCTGCGGTGCTGCCCGGGCTGGGCACGGGGACGTGCCGAGCTGCTGGTTCAGCTCGGGGTGGTGGCGATGACGGGGCTGCCGATTCTGCGGCTGCCCCAGGGGTGGTCAGCTGAGCTGAGACGCGGGTGGTCGGCCAAAAGCCGAGCGGGACCCGCCGCGCCCAGTACGGCAGCAGGGCTCGGACCGCGCGTCGCGGTCCGAGCCCTGCCCCGTGCGGTACCGCGCTGCGGCGGCGGTGCGTCAGCCCTGTACGGTGTCGCCGCCGGCCTGCCCGGCGCCCTCAACCGTTCCTGCCTTCTCGCGCATCTTGCGCACCAGTTCCGCCTTCTGGTCGGCTGCACCCTGGCGGTCGAGGTTGCGGTGCGGACCGTTGTTCTGCCGTTCGGCGCGGGACTGCCTCTTGCGCTGGCCGCCGCCCATGCCCACGGGGTTGTTAATGTTCTTGCTCACGGTCGCGGGTTCTCCCGGTGGTGAAGTGAAGTGATCTACGGATTCATCGGTGGAGGACGGGCGGCGGCATCGAAGGACGCCGGCAGGGGCCCATCACGCACTCACTCGCAAGTCGGCGTCTGGAAGAACATAACAAAGACGTTACCCGGCTCCGTCGGCCCTGCAGACCAACCTTTTCGCCGCCCCCTCACCTGCCAGGCCTTCGGCGAGCGCCCGGGGCCGGCCGGTTCCTTCCTGGATTCCCAACACCGCCAGCACACGCCGGTCGTCGCCGCCCACCGTGTCCACATGGGCGTTGCCGGGCCGCGGGGCGTTGCCGGTGGTCGCGAGCACACCGATGGCATGAGAGGTCATCTCACTTGCGTCCCGCCGCTGCGAGACGGCCCTTGGCTCGGGCAGCGGCGATTCACCTGCCGGTTTCCGGTCCCGTGTCCTCTCGGCCACGCGGTGGGCAGCGCCCGTGGGGAGAGGACACGGAATCCGAGATCCCACACCGCCTGCCGGTCGGCCGGGACACCCTTCGCTGCCACTCGCCGGCCCGGGCGGATCAAGTTCGGCTACCCACCGGATGCGGATGGTGATCTTCCGGGCGGTGTGCAGGGTGTACCGGCAGTGCGGGTGCCGGGACGAGGGCGGGAGACCTGTTCGAGGTCCTGCCCGGTACCGGCATGCGCCGCGGTGAGTTCCTGACACCCGCACTGGTCGGACATCCACCTCATGGACCGCAAGCTGTTCGTCCGCCGGACCCTGTCCGCCGTGGACAACGGCGACCTCCACTTCGACCAGCCGAAGACCGAGGCCGGCCGCGCCTGGATCAGCCTCTCCCCCTGGGTCACGGCCGCTCTCCACCGCCAGGCCGCAATCCAGATGAACGCCCACCCGACGGGCCGGTTGGAAGGCCTGGCCCTCGCCCACGCGGACGGGTCACGCCTGCGGCCCCAGTGGGTCCTCGACCAGCTCCGCAAACGCACCGCCGAGCTGGGCCTGCCCCGGATCGAGCTGCACGACCTACGGCACACGGCTGCCGGCATCATGGCCCCGGGCACAACCCGGCCCTGTTGTCGCCACGCTCCAGGATGTCCTCTGGTGCGTCGCGGGACGGCGGGGACCTCCTCGACCTGATCGAGAAGGTCGACCGGCAGACGGTGCAGCAGTTGGGCGGCGAGTTCGGCGTCCAGGCGCTCGGCGTCCCCGGAGAAGCCGTGGTCGGCGCGCAGCGCGGCCCGCAGTTCCCGCGCCGTGTCCATCGGAGGCCACCCGAGACGGTCAATCCCCGCGCCCGCGTTCGGCAGGCCTGGCGCTCGTCCCCACCACCCTCTCCCTGATCCCGGGCCCCGGCAACAGGCCCTGCTGCCCTCGACGGTATCCACCCGCACCGACACGGCCCGGCCCGGCCCGGCCCGGCCCGCCGGGACGGTGACGGTCGATCCTGTGGTGCGCTCAGGAGAAGAGGACGGAGCGGAGGTGCAGCCGGTTGCCAAGCTTCGCGCCCGGCTTCATCACGCGGTACACGTCGCCCCTGCAGCCGGACTCGAGGAACACCACGGCCGTCGAGGTGGTGAAGTTCTCGGGTGCGAAGGCCGGGTCCTCATCGGTCGCCCCGGGCAGGTCGATGCACTTTTCGCTCTCCGGGTCGACGAGCCCGGCCGGAGCACCGCGGCCGACCTTGTAGAGGAAGTCGCCGGTGGCGGCGCTCGCGGGGGTGGGGAAGGCCAGGGCGAAGGGGAGCAGGCCGGTGGCGGCGATGATGGCCGCCCGACGGATGCGCATGAGGGGTCTCCCGTCGAAGATCACGCCAGGTCGCTTGGAGTGTGCAAACGATGACGCTGGGTATTCGCTCACTGCGGCGTCGAGTCGCGGCGGGATGCCCCGCCCGGTCCCGCGGCTGCCGTGCTGCCCCGCCCCCGCCGGGGCAACCGGCCACTCCCTGGAGCCCAACACCGAAGGCTGGCACCGCGAGGAGGAGCGCAAGGCCGTCGCCAAGGTCCCGGACGCGATCGCCAAACCGAACCTCCCCAGCGGCGGCTCGATGGTCGTCTCCTGCAGCCGCCTGCTCGAATCCCCCCACCAGGTCGGACGCGTCCTCCACCACCTCGACAGCCCCGAACTCACCGAGCGCGCCCTCGCCCAGACCTCCGCCGAACTCGCCGCCGTGGAGGGCGCCGACCTCGGCGACCTGGCCGGACGCGCGCAGCAGGCCGTCCTGCTCAGTCGCGAGGACGCCTCCCCCGTCCGGATCGTCGCCGCCGACCGACTGCTGGAGCAGAACCCGTCCGGGTCGGTGGAGCTCTTCTCGGCCGTCGACCCGACCGCGGCGGCCGTCGCGGCGGCGCACTGGCTGGCCACCGCGCCCGAGGTCACCGCAGAGGCCTCCGGCGACGACCCCGCCCAGGTGGTTCTGGAAGCCGACAACATCGAGGCCCTCCCCCACGAGACCCCCACCCTCGTCCTCGGCCTCATCGAGGACGGTGCCACCCCGGACGACGTCGTCACCGGCCTCCTCCGTCACGCCATGCACGTCGCCGACGGTCTCCTCCCCGACCCCGCCGGCCTGCGCGAACAACTCGAGAACCTTGAGGACGCCCTCACCGAATGCGCCGACGAGGAGGCCGACCCGGAGGACACCGGCCTTCGCCTCACCCTCCTCGACCCCAAGCTCCCGCCCGCGACCTCCTCAAAGACCTCCTCACCGGCATCCACGACTGCTGGCTCCTCCACAGCGAGTACGACGACCTCGACACGGACGAAGTCCTCGGCGACGCCGAGGACTGGGACGACGAACAGGCCGAGGAACACCAGAGGCGCAGCCGGGACCGCTTCGCGCAGCTCCTTCGCGACGCCGCCGCCGCGAACGGCGTCCGTTTCCTCTGACCGAGCCCCGGGCGACAGCACACCCGGTGAAGCCCGGCTGACCTGTGGTTCTCCCTTCGCTGCTGGCCAAGAGAGAACCGCAGGTCAGCCAGTATTCTCGTGGCCGGGTGGTCGCACGGTGATCGCCTCGCGGGCGCACACGGGAAGGGAAAGACCCGTGCGCGAGCCCCTTCGAGGCGATCACCACTCCGCCCGTCGACGGCCACCGCCGCACCGTCCGCCGCGCCGGCTTCCCCGACGAGATCGACGCCCGCACCCCGCTGCGGCATTTCAACGCGGGCCTCGCTCTGTGCGTCATCACCGACCCGCGGCAGCGCACCGCCGAATACCTGAGGGACTGGTTCGACGAGAAGGAGCCGCGCCTCAAGCCCACCACCATGGGCCGCTACCGCGCCTACGCCGAACAGGGCCTGATCCCCGGCCTCGGCACGATCCCGCTGGTCGACCTCACCCGCCAGCACCTGCAGGCCTTCGTCACCACGCAGCTGCGCCGGGGCCGCGGCAAGGTCACCGTCTACCGGATCCTGGCCACCCTCTCCAGCGCCCTGTCCACCGCCGTCCACGACGGCCGGCTCGCCCGCAACCCCACCAAACGCCTCAGCCCCCAGGCGCTTGCGGACCAAGGAGCAGACCGCCCGCTTCCTGCGCTTCACCCACTCGCCGGCCCCCTCTACGCCGACCTCGCCGTCCTCGGCCGACCCAGCTGTCGGGCCCGGCACCCCTGGCACCAGAACCCACGCCCCCACCAGCAACTGCCCGCCCACCAGCAGGCACGAACAGCCGAGCCGTCAGCGCCCTGGCCGATGTGGCCCGGCGACCACAATGCGACCACCAGCTGACGCCACAACAAAAAGAGCCGGCACTCGGTTTCCCAAGTACCGGCTCTCACAACCGACATCACTGTCGGGACGACAGGATTTGAACCTGCGCCCCCTTGACCCCCAGTCGCCCGGCGATGTTGACCTCAGCCTGCCGTGCGCTGAACGGAACGCGTTGTCCGTGCAGAAGGCCAAGCCTTGCGCGAGCTGGTCTACGGCGTGTGGTCCCCAGACCGTCCCCGCACGCCATGTACCCACCTATGAGTAGCGTCGGGGACTGGCACGGTGGCTGATGCTCCGTTTTCAGTCCCCGACCCTATTATTCCCGGTTCGTGGACCACTCGTTGGCGAAGTGCTCCATCTGCTTAAGGACCAGGTCGATGGCCTCCGGGGCCTCGTCCGGCGGGTAGTTGCGGCGGGCCAGAAGTCGCTTGATGGCACTCCGAAGGCGGGCGCGGACCGGCTCGCGGGCGATCCAGTCCGGCTTGAGCTTGCTGCGGACCTCCGCGACCAGCTCGCGGGCGATGCCGGCCAGCACCTCGTCGCCCATGACCGAGCGAGCCGTGCCGTGGTCGGCGACCGCGTCGTAGAAGGCGAGCTCGCGCCAGTCCAGCGGCGGCTCGAACTTCTCACCGCGCCGGGCGTCCTCAATGACCTCCTTGGCCATCTCCACAAGCTTGGCGATGAGCTCCGCACTCGTGCACTGCTGCCGCATGTACCGGACCATGAGGTCCTGCAGTCGCTCGGAGAAGGTCGTGCGCCGGACGATATTGTGCCGGGTCACCTCGCGCATCTTCTGTTCGACGAGCCGCCGCAGGGCCTCCGCCGCCAGGTGGGGGGTCTCGCTGCTCTGGAGCTTCGCGACGAGCGCGTCGTTGAGGTGCGTCAGGTCGGCGGTCTCCAGGCCGGCCTCGGCGAGGAGGTCGGTCACCCCGCCGGTCTCGACGACCGAGGAGGTGAGCTGCGCGAGGTACAGCTCGACGTCGCGGGCGACGGGGAGGCCGCGGGCCTCGCGATTCATCGCGTCGATCTTCGCCATGTAGGCGCGGACCTCGACGAAGAACTGGATGTCCCTGCGCCAGGCCGGGTGGTCCGGGAAGCGTTCGCCGATGCCGGTGGAGCTGCCGCAGAGCGCGTGGAAGCGCTCCAGGCGGTGGGCGTGCTCGCGGTAGCGCCGGCCGAGCGTCTGCCGGGGATCGTCGAGCGTCTCGGGGTTGTTGCCCGGCGTGGACGGGTCGAGGAGGTAGTTCGCGGCCCGGAGCGCGGCGTCGATGAACGCCGTCTTGGAGGGGATGTCCAGCCGGGTCCGCCAGTCGAAGCCCCGCAGGATGTCGTTGAGGATGTCGTACTCGTTGCGCAGCTCGTCCAGCGCCCGGTCGAGGTCCTGCCCGAGCGTGCGGTCCTGCTGGTCGGCGTCCGTGTACTCGGCGATCGCCCGCTGGAGGTTCTCGGTGAGCGGCGCGTACCCGACGAGGAGGCCGTCCTCCTTGCCCCGGAAGCGGCGGTTGACGCGGGCCAGGGCCTGCATCAGGCCAGCGCCCTTGAGGGGCCGGTCCAGGTACATGGTGTGGACGGGAGGCGCGTCGAAGCCGGTCAGCAGCATGTTGTTGACGATGAGCAGCTGCAGCTCGTCCTCCGGGTCCTTGGCCCGGTTGATAACGGACTTGCGACGGCTGTCGCTCAGCGCGTGCGCGAGGAGCCGGTCGGAGTCCTTGCGCGTGTTCGACGAGAACACGATCTTCATCGCACCCTTGTCGATCTCGTCGCTGTGCCATTCGGGCCGCAGCTCACACAGGGCGTCGTACACGCTGACGCAGATCTCGCGGGTGGCGCAAACGATCATCGCCTTGCCGGGCGCGCCGCCCGTCTCGGAGACGCCGACGAACGGCTGCATCGCCGTCCGCCGCGTCTCCCAGTGCTGTACGAGGTCGGCGGCGAGGTCCCGAATGCGGGCGGGTGCGCCGTACATCGCATTCATCGTGGCGACGGCCTGCTCGACCCGGCGGCGCTCGACATCGTCGAGCCCCTCGGTGATCCGGTCGGCCTCCTCGTCGATGGTCGTCGGGTCGACGTCCCGGTCCATGACGAGCTGGATGACCCGGCTCTCGTGGAAAACCTTCACCGTCGCACCGTCGTCGGCGGCCCGCTTGAGGTCGTAGACGTCGATGTAGTCTCCGAACACCTCGCGGGTGTTGCGGTCAGCCTCGGAGATCGGCGTACCGGTGAAGGCGAGGAGCGTGGCGTGCGGGAGCGCGTCGCGCAGGTGGCGGGCGTAGCCGTCGAGGTTGTCGTAGTGGCTGCGGTGCGCCTCATCGACGACGACGATGATGTTCCGGCGGTCGGAGAGGAGCGGGTGGTCAGCCCCGGACTCCTTCTCCTCCTTCGTCCGCCCGAACTTCTGCAGCGTCGTGAAGAGGATGCCACCGACCCGCTTGGCAGCGAGCTCCTCGCGCAGTCCGGCCCGGGTGAGGACCTGCTTCGGCGCCTCCGGGAGGATCTCGCTCTCCAGGAACGTCGAGTACAGCTGATCGTCGAGGTCGGTGCGGTCCGTGATGACGACGACGGTCGGGTTCAGCAGCGCCGGATCCTTCATCACCATGGTGGTGGTGAGGACCATCTCCTCGGACTTGCCGGAGCCCTGGGTGTGCCAGACGACGCCGGCCTTCCCGTCGCTCGCGGCTGCGACGCGTACAGCTTCGGCGGCGCGGGTGACGGCGTGGTACTGGTGAGGCTTCGCGATGCGCTTCATTCGCTTCGACGGCACGAAGTTGATGAAGGACTTGATGAGGGCGAGGAAGCGGTCCTGGGTGAACAGGCCGTGCAGGGCCAGGTTCTGGCCCGAGTCCCATATGCCCTCGGCGGAGAACGGGTCGACGCGCTCGCCGAACTCGTCCGTGTTCCACGGCGCGAAGTGCTCATACGGCGTGAACGGCGTGCCGTACTTGGCCGTGATCCCGTCCGAGACGAGGACTACCGCATTGTACCGGAACGCGGTCGGGAACTCCTCCACGTAGCGGGTGACCTGGGTGTGCGCGTCCTGGAGCGTCGCGTCCTCGTCGCCGGCGCGCTTGAGCTCCAGGACGGCTAGCGGCAGTCCGTTGACGTAGAGCACGACATCGAAGCGGCGACGCTTCTCGCCGTCGATGACGGTGACCTGGTTGAGGACCCGGTACACGTTCCCCTCCGGGTCGTCGAGGTCGACGAGGCGGATGGTCGGGTTGTGTTCGGCCCCGAAGGCGTCGGTGTACGTGACGGACCGGATGCCGGCGGTCAGGTAACCGTGGGCGGTGCGGTTCTCCTCATACGTGTCCTGGGAGGACGGGGTCGCCGCGATGCCGACGGCGTCCCTGACGGCGTCCGGCGGCAGGTCCGGATTGAGCCGCTCGACCGCGTCCCGGAGGTCCGGGTAGAGGATCAGGTCGTCCCAGGACTTCCGGTGCCCGGAGCCGGGGGCGAACTCATTGCCGGGGGCTGGCTCCCAGGCGAGCTCGGCCAGTTCATCTAGGGCGAGCAGCTCCCAGTCGGACTCGTGGGGGCGGTGGTTCGTTCTGTCGTCGGAGGCGTCGGTCATACGTGGTCCTCGACAATCTTCTCGGCGTCACGGACGCGGAGACGGCCAGACATGAGCTGCGGGAGGAGGGTGTCGCGGAGGGCGGCGAGTGTGCGGGACTCCATCGCCGCGGCCACGAGTCGCTGCCTCAGCGGCTCGGCCGCCGACTGGAACCTGCTGGTGGCTCCCTCACTCGGGACGTGGACGACCAGCGTGGACAGGTCGCTCTTGTTGAGGTGGGCGACGGTCGTCCCGGTCTTGTAGCCTTCCACCTTCGCCAAGGGGGCCCGGAGTGCCTCGCGGGCGAGGGCGATCCCCCCACCCACGCGAGACACCGCGTGTAGGACTCGCTGGTTCATTACCGCCGCATCGCCCAGCCAGAACGTGGGCCTGAACTCAGCGTCCATGCCAGCGACCACGTCTCCCGGGTTGACCACCAGCTCCTTCTCCAGATGTTGAGTCGTCCACACCTGCGGATTAAACGTCTTGAGATCGCGAATCCGAAGCAGTGGGCGGCCGGTGCCTTCATTGGAGAACTCGGAGGAGGCGAAGGGGGCTCCGAACGTCACGCGCAGGGCGTCCAGGAGGGGGTGTTCCCTCGCATCTCGTTCGGCCTGGGCCGCGGCGTACAGGCGGCGGATCAGCTCGTCGGCCGTTTCCTGGATGCGGTCGTTGACGGCGATTTTGTTGTCAAGAGAAGAGAGCGCGGAGACGATCCGGTCCTGCTCGTCACGGCTGGGAACGCAGACGTGAAGGGCTTTGGCCTCAGGGTAGTACACCGTCTGATGAGTCGTTCCGTGCGCGAACCTTCGGACGGACTCCTGCTCCATCACCAGCAGATAGTGGAGATAGCGGGATGAGATCCGGGGACCGCAGACCCAGTTGACGAAGTCCTGGCTCGTTGCCATGGGGACGCCCATTGTGACTACATAGCCCACTGATGCCGTTCGGGACAGGCAGACGGTACCGGCGGGGAGCAGGCGGGCGGACGAGTTATCCAGGCCTGCCTGGGTGACGGTCTGCAGGGTGGAGGTGATGACCCGTCCATGGTTTCCCGTTGCATCCTTGATGCCAATCCACGGAACATTGCCGTCCCAGTACTCGGCATGCCGACGACTCGGAGTGTGACCGCTTTCCAGGCGGGCCATGTCCGACAGCGGAGTCCACTCGAAACCAGCGGGTGCCGGGATGTCCGGCCTGCCGACGCTCAAGGCCCACTTGCCGGGGATGACCCCCGTCGTGGCGGCGCGTCCGCCCGTCGTCGTGGTGGTCCTAGCCACGGATGCCCCCCAGCTGCTCCCGCACCGTGTTCTCCAGCTCCGCCGACTGCTCGAACAGCCCGAACAGTTCCTCCGTCAGCGTGGCGATCCGTGCGGCCACGGCCGACGCGTCCTCTTCCTCCGTCTCGACGGCCCCCACGTACCGCCCCGGGATCAGCGCGTACCCGTGCTCCCTGACCGTCGCCAGGTCTGCCGAGAAACAGAAACCAGGCTGGTCCTCGTACGTCAGTCCCTCATCCTGGGCAGACTTGGTACCGCGCCAGGCGTGATAGGTGCCCGCGATCTTCGCGAGGTCGACCTCCGTCAAGATGCGCTCCGTACGGTCCACCATCTCGCCGAGCGCCCGCGCGTCGATGAAGAGGATCTCGCCGCGCCGGTCCTGAAGGCGCTTCGCACCTTGCGGACTCTTGTCCTTGGCCAGGAACCACAGACACGTGGGAATCTGCGCCGTGCGAAACAACTGCGGCGGCAGCGCGACCATGCAGGCCACGAGGTCGGCCTCCACCATCGACTGACGGATCTCGCCCTCGCCGTTCTGCGTCGAACTCATCGAGCCGTTGGCCAGAACGATGCCCGCCGTACCGCGTTCTCCCAGCTTGGAGACCATGTGCTGGAGCCAAGCGTAGTTGGCGTTGTTCTTCGGCGGGACGCCGTACTTCCAGCGGGCGTCGCCCTGATCCTGTGCCCAGTCCTTGATGTTGAAGGGCGGGTTGGCCATCACGAAGTCGGCCCTGAGGTCCGGGTGCTTGTCGTCGGCGAAGGTGTCGCCCCAGCGCGCCGCCAGGTTGCCGTCGATGCCGTGGATGGCGAGGTTCATCTTAGCCAGGCGCCAGGTGCGTTCGTTCAGTTCCTGGCCGAAGACGGAGATGTCGGCCTTGTGTCCCTTGCCCCGGTGGGCCTCGATGAACTTAGCGGCCTGGACGAACATGCCACCGGAGCCACATGCCGGGTCGTAAACACGCCCTTCGTACGGTTCCAAGATCTCCACGATCAGCCGGACCACGGACTGCGGGGTGTAGAACTCCCCGGCCCGCTTGCCCTCCGCGCGGGCGAAGTTGCCGAGGAAGTACTCGTACACCTCGCCCAGGATGTCCTGTGCCGGCTTGTCCTCGGTGCCGCCGAAGCGCGCGTCGCTGATGAGGTCGACGAGCTCGGCCAGGCGCTTCTGGTCGACGTTGTCGCGGTTGAAGATCTTCGGAAGGACACCGGTCAGGGCGGCGTTCTCGCGCATGACCGCGTCCATTGCCTCGTCGAGGAGCTTGCCCACGCCCTGGCTCTTGGCGTTGGCCGCGATCCACGACCAGCGGGCCGTCTCCGGAACCCAGAAGACGTGGGCACCGGTGTACTCGTCGCGGTCCTCCAGGAAGTCCCCGATCTGATCCTCGGAGATGCCGTCCTCGGCAAGCTCCTTGGCCAGCTCGTTGCGACGCTCCTCGAAGGCATCGGAGACGTACTTCAGGAAGATCAGGCCGAGGACGAACTCTTTGTACTGCGCGGCGTCGATGGAGCCGCGCAACTTGTCGGCGGCCTTCCAGAGGATCGCCTGAATCTCCTTGGGCGTGGAGGCGCTGAACAGCTCCTCCTGCTCGGTGGGCTTCTTTTTGCGCGGGGGCATAAGGTGGGCCGTCTCCTTCAGCTGGCGGTTTCGGGGAAGTTCTTGATGGTCAGGGTGCCGTCGGCCATGCCGGCGGCCGTGATGCGGGCCAGGTCGTCGAGCGCCTCGGTCTGCTGCCGCAGCAGCTCTGCCCGGCGCTCGATCTCGGCGAGCACAGCCTCGTACCGCTCCAGCTCCTCGCGCCCGAGGTCGGGAACGCTCAGGTCTTCGATGCCGTGCGAGGCGCGTACGGCTCCGCTGGTGCGGCCGTGCTCGGAGGCGGCGGCCTGCAGCAGGGCCGCCAGGGCCCGGGGGCGCACCGGAGGATCGGCGTCGGGGTGGATGCGCAGGACGCGGGCGGGAGCGGCGACGACCGACAGGCCCTCGGTGTCGACGTGGACGCCGAAGCGTGGGCTGGTGGTGACGACGACGTCGCCCGGCTCGGTGAACTGGACGTGCTCGTACGCCGTGAGGACCAGGCCTCGGTCGATGCGACGGCTCCCGAACCGCGCGGTACCGAGGATCTCCTCCGGCCCGATCACCGCGTAGTGGCCGTCGGAGGAGAGGTGTTCGAGGGCGATGCGGTGGCCGGGACGCCGACGCAGACGGCGCTCCTTCAGAAGACGGCGGACGGTCGTGCGGCGCACCGGCTGGTCCTCGGGGCGGAGGACCGCCCCGATCGTCAGGAGCCCGCCGGCGCCGACCTGACGCACGGTGCGCTCGTCGAGTTCGGCGATGTGCCGTTCCACGTCGGAGATGCGGGCCGGGCGTTCCACGACGGCCCGGGTGTGCCGGGCCTCGGGCGAGCGGTGCTGGGGGGTGAAGGCGGCGCCCGGCCGGTCGTCGAGCTCCTTTGCCGGCACGACTACCGCGTGGCGGGGCTGGTGCCGACGGTCCCCCCGCCAGTCGGAGGCCTTCCAGATGGCGATGTCCTCGGCAAGCACGTCGAGGACCGGCCCGGTGAGCGGCTGGGCGGAGTAGTCAGCGAGGAGGACAAGTCCCGCGCGCTCGTCCTCGGGCGTGCGAGCCAGGATCCAGACGGCGGTGCGGTAGCCGGGGCGGTAGGCGAAGGCTCCGTCGGACAGGCTGATTGCCGCCTTGAGGAGGCCCTCATCGAGGAAGGAGCGGCGCAGCCGGTCCGCGCCGCCGTACCGGGGCAGCGCCTGGACCAGCGCGTCGGCCGGCCCGAGGACGACCGCCGCCGAGCCCTCGCCGAGGTAGTCGGTGAGGGCCTGGATCCGTTCCAGGACCTGGCGTGCGCTGCGGGTCTCGCCCGCCTCGTACGGGAGGGCGCAGACCAGTACGTCGGGGTCGCCCTCGTCCGTGGACAGCTCCTCGCCCTCGGTGACGTCGAGCGAGAACTCGAACACGCCCCGGACGAGCATCCGGCGCCGGACGAGACGGGCGAGCGTCGGATCTGGCTCGGCCGCGAGGTAGGTGTGCCCGGAGTCCTCGGGCGCCGCCGCGTGCAGGGCGGCGAGCAGGTCGCCGCTGCGGGCGTACGGAGTGGCGAGGACGGACTCGTCGGCCAGGGTGTCGACGCCGGCCAGGGCCGCGAGGGCGCGGGCCACCGCCGGGGTGGGCTCCTCGGTGGCCAGGTCGTGGGAGCCAAGGCGGCGGCGGGCCTCCAGGACCCAGTCGAGAGCTTCGGCAGGGGTGTAGGCGGCCTCGGTCAGCTCGTCGGCGAGCGCGCCCAGGGCCGGACCCAGGCGCTCCGCGTCGGGAACGGCCCGCAGTTCGGAGAGGAGGAAGGCGTCCTCCGCGTCGAGATCCGCTGCCCGGTCGAGGAGATCGGCCCAGGCGCCCTCCCCGACGGGAGCGTCGTGCTGCTGGCGCAGGCAGATCAGGGCCGTCAGCGCGCCCACCAGAACGGGGGCGGAGAGGCCGGAGGACCGCCAGGCGGAGAGGGTGTGCAGGGCCACCTCGGCGCGCAGGCGCCGGGGCTCGGTGTTGCCCCGGCCCGTCCTCGCCAGCCACTCCACCACCTCCTGCGCGTCGAAGAGCGGACTACCGCCCTGGCGGGTCACCGGTGCGGGGAAGTCGGAGTGGCGCCGGCTCCAGGTGGTGGGAACGGGCCGCTTCACCTGGGCGAGGGCGGCGATCTCGGCGTATCCGATACGCCAGGACGGCGGGCCGGGCAGGATGGGGGAGCCGTCAACCTGCGTCGGACTGCTCATCGATCCCCCTCCCGTGGGCGTTCGTAGGCGTCCACGGACCCTTCCGCGGAATCGCGTCCGCCACGGCGACCCGGTGGGCCTCGCCGAACGAACGGCAGAAGCCTACCGCCAATCAGTAGTGGATTCACTAATTGCCTGATAACCCCCCTTATCAAGGGGATCATGCTCATGAACCTGCCCGGGGCGGCAGGCTTCCCCGTCGACAGACGGTTCCCGCGACGACCGCGCGGCCCCAGAAGCGCGGAGCCCGTCACAGCCAACACGACCTGCCATCCGGGCGACAGGCGAAGAGCCATCAACTAGACCTACTGGAAGCAAAGTTGATAACCCTGGTTATCAGTCCTCCAAAGACTTCAATACCCCATCTCCTCCTATCGTCTCCTCCTGTCAGAAGGCGGTGATCGATACCGCCGAACCCGCCACACCGCGCAGGAGGCCCCCGTGCCTGAGAAGGAACAGCACCAGCGGACCGCGCTCCCCCTCGCCGAGACCGTGGCGAAGCGCCTGGCTGAGTCGGCCCTCCCCGGACCCGTCAAGGCCCTTCTCCGTGAAGCGCTCGACGGCGGCGCCGACGGCACCGTCGCTTCGTCGGCCGTCTCCGGGCGCGTCTTTCTCGACTCCCTCACCGTCAACGGCTTCCGCGGCATCGGCCCCCGCGCCCGGCTGAGCCTCAGCCCCCGTCCCGGCGTGAACCTCGTCGTGGGCCGCAACGGCTCCGGCAAGTCCAGCCTCGCCGACGCCATCGAGGTCGGCTTCACCGGTGCCAGGGTCCACCGGTCGGGCCAGGACGCCACGCGCGGCGGCCACTGGTCCAACCTCCACGCCGGCGACGACCCCGCGATCGAGGTCAAGCTCGCGATCGAGGGCGACACCAGCCGCAGCACCCTCACCCGTACCTGGACGAGCAAGGAGTTCGGAAGCTCCGAGGCCACCTTCAAGCGCCCGGGCCACGCAACCGTGCCCCTGGCCGAGGCCGGCTGGGACACGGCCCTCACCGACCACCGGCCGTTCCTCTCGTACACCGACCTCGACCTCATGCTCACCGGCAAGCCGTCCGAGCGGTATGACGCGATCGCCGCCATCCTCGGTATGGAGCTGCTCTCCACCGCGACCAACAGGCTGAGCACGCGGGAGAAGGCCCTCGCCGCTGCCGCGAAGGAGATGCGGGACGCCCTTCCCGGTCTGAAGGACGCCCTCTACGCGCTGGAGGACGACGAGCGCGCCGTACGGGCCCTGGTCGCCGTGGACACCCCGGGCGCTCTGGATCTCGACACCATCGATGAACTCCTCGCCGGCCTCCCCCCGGCCGACGACAGCCGGCTCGCCGAGCTCCGCATCGAGGCCGGGGCACACGGTCCCGACCTGGCGGAGGTCGCGGCGGCCGTCCAGCGGCTGCTTATCGCTCTCGCCGACGTGGAGGACCTTCGTGGTACCGACGCAGAGAGCGCCCGGCTGCGCGCGGACCTGCTGGAGAAGGCCCTCGCCCATGTCGACCGGCACCCCTACGACGACGTCTGCCCGATGTGCGGAACGGATCGGGTCCTCGGACGGGAGTGGTACGACCACGCCTCCCGGCAGGTCGCGGAGCTGCGCCGCGAGGCGAAGGCTGCCGAGGACGCGCGCTCCGCCGTACGGGCGGGCGCGTGGAATCTCCAGAACCTCATCGAATCCCCCGTACGCATCCCCGCCTGCCTGACCGACCCGTGGAAGGTGTGGATCAACTGCCGGCAGATCACCGACCCCGTCGAGCTCGCTCGGAGCGCCGAGGAGGCCGCCATGGTCCTGGCCGACGCCTGTGACACCGCCAGGAGGTCCGCGGTCCGCGAGCTGGAGGAACGCGACGAGCGGTGGAGCGCGCTCGTCGTCCGGCTCGCCGCCTGGGCGGGCAAGGCACGTGAGACCGAGCGGGACAAGCCTCTGCTGAGCAACCTCCGCAAGGCGGTGAAGTGGATCAAGGACCTCACCACCGAGCTGCGGGAGCAGCGCATGGAGCGCTTCACCGGCGCCACGCAGGACATCTGGGAGCGCCTGCGGCAGGAGAGCAACGTCGACCTCACGGCCGTGAGCCTGAAGGGCGGCGAGAAGGCGAGCGTCCGCAAGCTCGTCATGGCGGCCTCCGTCGACGGCCAGGACGCCCCCGCGCTCGACGTCATGAGCCAGGGTGAACTGCACTCCCTCGCGCTCTCCCTCTTCCTGCCGCGGGCCACGACGGCGGACAGCCCGTTCGGCTTCCTCGTCATCGACGACCCTGTGCAGTCCATGGACCCGACCAAGGTGCACGGACTCGCCCAGGTGCTGCATGAGATGGGCAGGCACCAGCAGATCGTCGTCTTCACCCACGACACCCGTCTGCAGAAGGCGTTCACCGACCTGGAACTGCCGGTCACGGTCTTCCAGGTCACGCGTGGCGAGGGGTCCCGGGTGAAGGTCGAATGCGTCGACGACCCGGTCGCCCAGGCTATCGGCGACGCCCGGGCGATCGCCTCCACTCGGGGCCTTCCCGCCGAGGCGTACAGCCACGTGCTTCCGGGCCTGTGCCGTATTGCCCTGGAGAACGCCTTCCTGGAGGCCGCGTGGATCCGCCATCACCGCGCCGGCGGATCGGAGCGGGACCTCCAGGATGCGCTCGACAGTGCGGAGAGGTTCCAGAAGGTCGCGGCGCTCGCGCTCTTCGGTGACGTGGGACGTTTCGGCGATGTCGAGTCCGAGGTGCGCCGTCGTTACAAGGACCAGGCGTGGTTCCTCATCCGGAAGTGCCAGCGGGGAGCCCACCCCGACGGCATCTCGATCCCCGACCCCCACCGCTTCGTCTCGGATGTCGAGGCCCTGGCGCAGAAGATCCGCAAGCCGGAGGTGACCGCATGACCACCCACTGCCCCGCTTCTGTCGAAGGTCTGCTGCTGACCGCCGACCGCCTGCTCGACAGCGAACTCGCCGGCGTCACGACCACGAGCAGGCACCGCGGAGCGTGCCTCGTGCTGCGGACGGCCCTGGAGCTCTGCGTCGACCAGACGCTGAAAGTCGCGCTGCCCGGCCTGCCCCACACCACCTCGGGCCGCGCCAAGCTGCTCCTCCTGCACACCTTCACGGCGGCGGAGGCTGCCCGGCGCGCGAAGGCCCTCTGGGCCCAGCTCAGCCTGGGATGCCACTACCACCTGTACGAACTCGGGCCCACATACGACCAGGTACGGGTCTGGCGGGCCGAAGTCAACGCCCTCATCCAGGAACTGAGCGGCCGTTCAGGCAGCTGACTGTTCGCAACGATCTGGTTTCTGATAATTGTTTCAGCGGGTACGGGCACATGCCCGTAGCGGTGTCACCCGGCACCGCAGGGAGGACGCACATGAGCACCACCACTCGGGACGGGATCCTCGCCGAAGAGCAGTCGGCGGTGGACCACGCGTACGACTGCTACACCGCGAAGCTGGCCGAACTGACCGGCAGTTCGGCGGCCACCGCGTCCGCGAGCGGCAAGGACTCGATCGCCAACCGGGCCGAGGCGCAGGCCCGTGCCGAGGCGTACGGGGGGCTCGGCGACGAGGCCCTGGTCTTCGCCCGCGTCGACGCGCCGGAGGACCCGGGTGGCAAGCCCCAGCCGTGGTACATCGGGCGTCGGGGCGTACCGGACAGCGAGAACGACCCGGTGGTGGTGCTGTGGACCAGCCCGCTGGCGAAGCGGTGGATGGAGGCCAGGCCCGAGAGCCCGGGAGAGGTGGTCCTGCGGCGCCAACTGCGCTGCGTTCAGCGGATCGTCGAGGGCTACTTCGACGAGATCGCCTCGGCGACTTCCGCCCCCGAGCCTGTGGGCAAACCCGACCCCGTGGCCGAACGCGAGCCCGCCGCCGCACCCACCGTCCCGCAGCCCCGCCAGGCCGCCGACAACCTCCGGCCGGAGGGGCCGGACGACTTCCTGCTGCGCGAACTCCAGCGCTCGCGCGGCGGCCGGATGCGGGACATCGTCGAGACCATCCGCCGCGACCAGATGGAGCTGGTCACCGGCTCCCCCTCGGACATCCTCGTCATCCAGGGCGGCCCGGGCACCGGCAAGTCGGCGGTCGGCCTGCACCGGGTGACCTGGCTGGTCGACAACGAGCACTTCAGGGCCCAGGACATCCTCGTCGTCGGCCCCCACCAGCGGTTCCTCGAGTACGTCGGCCAGGTCCTGCCCACCCTCGGCACCCGGGACGTCAACACCGTCCAACTGGACCGCCTCTGGGACGGAGAGGTGCTCGGCACCGACTCCCCGCAGGCGCGCCTGGTGAAGTCGGACGAGCGGATGGCAGCCGTGCTGCACCGCCGGGTCGAGAGCGACTACCGCCCCGAAGCCCTCGACGGGCTCACCGTGGAGCCCTCGTTCGAGGGCGACGAACCCGCCGTCGTCGTCACCGCCGGCAGCACCACCCTGCGCGTGCCGAAGTCCGAGGTCTTGGCCCTCCTCGACCGGGCCCACTCCGGCGGCGGCTCCTTCCGGGAACGGCGCGACCGCTTCCGCGGCCTGTTGGTGGACCGGCTCCTCCAGGAGCTCGCCGCCGTCGCCCCGCGGCGCGGGCAGGCCGACACGATCCGCCGCGACCTGGAGCGCAACCGCCGGGTCGAGCGCCTCCTCGAACGCGTCTGGCCCTCGCCCGGCCCCCGGGAGGCACTGCGCACCCTCTACGACTCGGCCGAGCTGCTGAACGCCTGCGCCGACGGCATCCTCGACGAGGACGAACGGGCGGCCCTCTCCCGCGCCCGCGCCTCCAGCGCCGACGCCGACCCGTGGACCCTCGACGACCGTGTCTGCCTCGAAGAGCTCCAGGTGCTGATCGGCGGCGAACCGCTGCGGCGGTACGGGCACATCGTCGTCGACGAGGCGCAGGACCTCACTCCCATGCAGGCCCGCGCCCTGCGCCGGCGCTGCGCCACGGGCGGCTCGATGACCGTCCTCGGCGACCTCGCGCAGGCGACCGGGGCCCACATCCCGACCAGCTGGGACCTGCTCGGCGTGCTCCTCTCCGACCACGGCGACTGGAGCGTGGCCGGGCTGAACACCAGCTACCGCGTCCCCGCCGAGATCATGGCCTTCGTCGCGCCGCTCGCGCGCTCGATCGCCCCCGCCCTGCCGTACCCGCGGGCCGTCCGCGAGGCGGGGGCGGACGCCGTACGGACGGTGGCGACCGAGCCGTGGAAGCTGCTCGACGACACCGTCGCCCAGGTGGCCCGCCTGGTCCGCACCAACGACGGCAGCACCCCCCGGTCCGTGGCCGTCATCGTCCCCGACGACTCGGACTGGCTGGAGGCGATCAGCCGCCGGATCGACGAGGGCGGCGACATCGGCGAGCAGGACCGCGCGGCCGTCTCCGTGCTGGCCGCCGCCCAGAGCAAGGGCATGGAGTACGACCACGTCCTGGTCGTCGAGCCCGCCACGATCGCCGATCGCGGTCCCGCCGGGCTGCGGCAGCTCTACGTGGCGCTCACCCGCAGTACCCAGAGTCTGACCGTCCTGCACACCGCCCCGCTGCCGGAGGCGCTCACCGGCGCCAGGGCCGACGAGGCGCCGGCCGAGCCGGAGGGTGCGTTTTCCGAGCCGGAGAGCACGCCGGAGCGGCTGCCCCGGATCGGCGCCGACGTCAGGGTCGAGGTCGTGGAGCGGGCGCCGGGCGGTCGCTACAAGGTCAGACCGCTCTCCCCCGTGATCGATCGACCGCTCGTCCTCACCGTCCGCCACGGATCGGTTCCGCCGCGGCGGGGTGAGCTGCTGGACTGCTGGGTGTTCGCCAACGAAACCAGCCAGACCGTGCTCACCGCCGACCAGCGCGGCCGCTCGCCCGTCTCGGAGCGGATGGCCGGTCGCTACCTCGCGGCGATGGGGGTGCTCGGAGCACTCGCGGGGAGCGTCGACGACGTGCCCGACGCGCGGGGCCGCCTCTCTGAGCTCCAGGGCATGGCCAACCGCGTCCTCCGGCGGGACCAGGCCGACTGGGTCGACGTGTTCCACCTGCTCGGCGAACCGGACCGGGAGCGGCTGGGCGTGCTGCGCGACCTCGCCGCGACGACCAACCGCGCACTCAAGGACGGCGCGTTGGACAGGGGGCGGCTCGCAGAGGAAATGGCGGCGTCCGGATGGACTGAACCTCTCTCCGAAGCGCGGCGGGAGCTTCAGGAGCGCTGCACCACCGCCGTTTCGAAGAAGCTGGACTCCGACGAGGCCGTGCCCAACGTCCCGCAGCACCCCAACCAGCATCCTGGACAGAAGGAAGAAGCACAGATGACGACCGCGGACACCGCACCGGCTCCGACCACGAGGGAGGTCTTCCTCCGCACCCTCACGGAGGCCGCCGCGGCCGACCGCACGTGCAACAAGCACGAGGCGGTCCGCCACGCGTTGAAGGCCTCGCTCCTCTGGGCGGACCTCAAGCCGACCGACTCGCCGGTCGTCGACGTCAGCTGTGTCACCGGGCGCGGCCTCTTCCTCTACGAGGCCCTCGGCGCAGGCCACTCCGCCTATGCGGACCTCCGCGCGGGTGCGACCCGGCTGCTCGAGATCGCCCACCTGCTGCCCGACCGGGCCGACGGTCTCTACCTCGTTCTCTCCGAACCGCCCGCCGAGGACTGGGCCGCGGACATGATCCGCGATGTCTTCCGCATCCATGTCATCTGGCGCAGTCCGGCCGGTTGGGGCGGTGAGGGCACAGACATCGCGTTGGGTTCCGCCAAGTGACCCGGATATATGGGGGCAGTCCGGCTTGACGCTTAAGCGTCAAGCCGGGCATCGCGCTGGGCCACCGAGTAGCACTCCCTGCTCCGTGCACCCTGAGATCCCCCAATGCGCCCTTGATCCACCGTGCCGATCAGCGGACTGTCAGACCCTGAGGTTGGTCATAGGACGATCGATCGGGGGATTCTCATGTCGGACGCGCACTCCGCCAGTCCGTGGGTACGCACGGTCTTCGGCTCCCTCGCCGCCGAGGTCGCAGCCATCGTGCCCGCATGTCTTGTCCGCGCCCACGAACGCGCCCAAGGCGGCCACGAAGGCGTTCACACGCAGACGCTCGAAGCATACGGACACGGGCTCTACGCCGCACAGTACGAGGAACTGTCGGCCGGCCTCTCTCAGCTCCCCGGCGTCGAGCTGGTGCGCCTCCAGGCGCGGACCGTCGCCGTGGTCGCCGGCCATGTCATCTACCCGTACAGGTATGCGAAGAGGGACGTGCCCGTGACTGCTGCCAGACTCCGCAGCGCGTCGGGGCTTCGTGCTGACCTCATTCGCAGGCACGGTCCCGACCCGCGTCAGGTGGAGCTGGATCTCGGCATCGAACTGCCGGACGAGGACGAGCCTCACTCGGATCTCGCGCGCCTCTCACCGGACACCAAGCTTGTTCTCGTCGCCTACGCCTGTTCGCTGGCTGACGGTGTGGTCCGCCTGGAATGGGGATCTGCGGAGCTCCGCCGCGAAGATCGATCACTGATCTGGCACCGCCATGAGCCCCTGCCTATCCCGCGGCAGCGCTGACGCGAGAGGCTCTGGCACGCGACCGCTTGCGGGTCCGATCTCGTCCCAAGTCGATCTGCTAGAAGCAGCGGCTTGGCCGTACACCTCACCACGCCTATCGCTTCCGAACACCGTTTCAAGAGCCTCGCCATTTGGCCTCCGGACCAGGGCCATCTCTCGGTGCCACAGGCGCACGCTGGCCATACGTTCATCTGCTAATCCAGAGGGAGGACGTCATGCGTGGTACCGGAACGATCTACAAGCGGTGCGGCTGCCGGGACTCCGATACCGGTCGGCAGCTTGGAAGCCTTTGCCCGGACCTCCATCGCCGTGGCCACGGTTCCTGGTACCTCGCGATGCCAAGGCCCGCGACCGTCGACGATCACCGCTCCCGCCTGCGTCGGGGCGGGTATCGCACCCGCAAGGACGCCGCCGAGGCTCTCCGGCGTCTACGCGACCGCGACCGCGTGCGCCAGGGCGAGCTCCTCACCACCGGCCAGTGGCTGCTGCGCTGGTACAGCACCGTGGAGCCGCACCTCCGGCCGTCGACCGCGCGCGGCTACCGCAAGCACCTGGAGCAGTACCTCGTTCCGCTGCTCGGTCACGAACTGCTCTGCGAGCTGACCAACGAGGGCCTCCAGCAGGCCTTCAGCAGCATCGTCCGTCGGCACCAGAGCGCGGGCCGGCCGATAAGCGCGGGCACGCTACGCCGGATCCAGGCGACCTTGCGTGCCGCCCTCAACGTTGCCGTACGCAACGGGATGCTGACCACCAACCCGGCGCGACACCTCGACCTTCCGAGGGCGCCGCGCCCCCACCCGGTGGTGTGGACCGACGGTCGAGTGGCGGAGTGGGAGCGAACAGGCGAGCGCCCTCCCGTCGCTGTGTGGACGCCGGCCCAGACCGCTGCCTTCCTCGCCTACGCGAGCGGGCACCGCTTGTACGCGCTGTATCACCTGTATGCGCTGCGTGGCCTGCGTCGCGGGGAAGGCGTAGGGCTCCGCTGGTCGGGCTTCGACGCCTCCGGCCGAACGCTCACGGTCGCCAGGCAGCTACAGCAGCGAGAGAACGGCCGCCTTGAGGCCTGCCCGGTCAAGACTCGTGCCGGCGAACGGACAATCGCCCTCGACGGGAGCACCGTCCGCATCTTGAACACTCACCGTAATCAGCAGAGAAGGGAGAAACTCGCAGCGGGAATTGAATGGAATGAATCCGGATACGTATTCACCGACGTCTACGGGAGTCCGCTGCGCCCGGACCACGTCGGTCACGTCTTCCAGGGCATGGTTCGCAGAAGTGGCCTACCGCCGGTCCGCCTCCACGACCTGCGCCACGGCGCGGCAAGCCTTGCCTTGACCGGCGGATACGATCTCAAAGAAATCCAGGCCCAGTTGGGTCACTCGACGATCGTCACCACTGCCGACACCTACACGTCGGTCCTGCCCGAGACGGCCCATCTCAGCGCAGAAGCGACGGCCCGCGTGGTGATCGACGCAGCTCGGATGATCTCCAGAGGCATCCGTAGTCAGCCCAAGACGCGCAAGCGACGCTCAGAGGTCCGCCCCGCCGCCATCGCAAGCAGAAGAATCCGTAGCTCAGAGTGAGTTATTGACGTTTCGTCGGCGCGCCTGCCGCCCCACGCGCGCCCCACTCGCCACCCATCACGGGCCCCCACCCAAGCCAGTCCCCCACTCCGTGACGCACGCCTTCCCAGGTCAAGGGGCCTACGACCAAGAAAGTGATGACCGGAGAAGAATCCGCAGGCCTACGGATTAAAAGGCAGCTCTTGAGATAGCCTCGACTCGATGTAGGGTGCCGACTGGCCAGCACTCCTTACGTTCGTCACGGACCGTAGCCGCGACTCTTCGCCTGCCGTCGCTTTCAGGGTACTCCCCGGCCTTCGCCCGGCGCCCTGGCCTCGACCCACCAGGCAAGAACGCCAGTTGCGGCATGCATCGCAGCCAGCACCGAGAAGCACCCCCTCAACCCGGGGTGACCTGCGCAGACTCCCGGTGGCAGTAGGCCGTCCGCGGCGGTCACAGACATCCGGTCGCCTTCCACCCGGTGTGCCCGCCGGGTCTCGACGCGCCTCGAAGAACCTCACGTACGTACGGTCTGTCCCGTTCAGCACGCCGACCCCTGTTCCGCCCGTCCAGGCGGACAGGTGACTGTGGGCGTGCCCGGCCGAGCCCAAGCGGCTCCACCACCCGCCAGAGGGAGACCATGTACGCCCGACCCCGCGTTCCCGCCGTAAGCCGGCTCTCGGTTCCGACCCCGGCCGCCGCCGACCCCGCGCACCAGGCTGATCCGGCAGCGGAGTTCGACCTCCTGCACAGCGGCTGGTACTCGACCGAGGAACTCGCCGCACTGCTGAAGGTCGACCCCTCGACCCTGCGGCGCTGGCGCTCCGCCACTCCCCCGCAGGGACCGCCGTTTGTGCAGATCGCGCCCCGGCTCTACCTGTACAGCATCCCCGACACCCAGGTGTGGCTCGCCCACAAGCGCACCGACCCATCCGAGGCAGCCTGAATGTCCGACCCCACCCAGCTCATCCCCTTGGGTGTCGACCTCACCACCGACATCGAACACCGCCCCGACCGCCGCCCACAGTTCCGCTACCGCGCCCGCGTGCGCTGGACGGACCCCAACGGCGGCGGTCGCAAGTCGGCTTCCTCCTCCGTCCCCACGGAGACCGAAGCCGAGGCCTGGATCGCCCGCATGGAACGGGCCGCGGCACGAGGCATCACCCCCAAGACCCTCACCATGACCCTCGCCGAGTACGGCGACGAGAACTGGGACCTGGCGATGCGCGGCCTGGAGACCACCACCCTCGACCCCTACACCGCCGGCTGGAAGCTGCGCGTCACCCCGGTCCTCGGCCACATACCCATCACCAGCATCACCAACGGCATCACCGACCGGGCCCTCCACTCGTGGATCGCCGACGGACTCAGCATCTCCTCCGTCAAGAACAGCCTCGCCCCGCTCGTACGCATCATGGAGCAGGCCGTCCGCGACGGTCTCATCGACGTCAACCCCTCACGGATGAGCGGCTGGCAGCCTCTACAAGAAAGCCGAGGACGAACTCGACGACCCCCGCTCCCTCGCCCTCGCCGACTGGGACGCCCTCGACGAACTCGCCAACGCCCTCGTCGAACGCTCCCACAACCACTACCGCGGCTGGGGCGACATCGTCCGCTTCGCCGCCTGCACCGCCGCCCGCATCGGCGAGGTCTCGGGCGTGCGCGTCAAGGACATCAACCGCTTCGACTGGACATGGGACCTGTGCCGCCAGACCACCACCAGCCCCGGCGGCCTCATCGACAAGGGCACCAAGGGAAAGCGGCGGCGCACCGTCCCCATCATCGAAGAGATCCGCGACCTCGTGAACTGGCGCATGAACGTGGTCGGAAACGACCCCATGGCCCGCCTGTTCACCGGACCACGCGGCGGACGCATCACCACCGCCATCCTCCGCGACGCCACCCACTGGGACGAAGTCGTCGTCAGCCTCGGCTACGAGTACCTGCGCCGGCACGACCTCCGGCACACCGGCCTCACTTGGCTCGCCGACGCCGGCGTCCCCATCCACGTCCTCCAGAAGATCGCCGGCCACGGCCACATCACCACCACCCAGCGCTACCTCCACCCGGACAAGAGCTCCATCGAGAACGCCGGCCGCTCCCTCAGCAGGCACCTGTCAGCAGACCGGACCACCTCGCAGGCGGCAGCGACCGAGGCGCCCGTTCGTCATCTACGTCTCGTCCAGTAGACGGCCGTAACGGGCAGCCTCCGAGGTCTCGCCGCTGACCATCTACCTACGGCAGCGAGCCTGCCATCGTCAACCACGCTGTTGTAGAAGTGGACTTGTGACAGACAACGAGCACGGTGCGGAACCCTGGGTCCGGTTGCTGCACCGCGAGCAGACGGCACGCAACATCCACGGCAGCCTTCGAGCCTCTGGCATCACCGTGCTGCTGGACGCCGTACTCGACCTGTGCAACCGCGAGGTAGTGACGCGCGACGGCAACCCCGCTCCCCTCCCACCCGAATGAGCGCTCCATCTCCTCGACGGTGCCAGCACAATGCCACCCACCGCTTGCTCCGACCCCGCTCCGACCGCACAGCGGATTTCCGGCGGCCCCATCCGGGTAGGGCTGCTGTCATATCGCGCAGGCAGCACGGACCCCACGCGGGTTCGCGCTGTCATGGACCAGGGGGTGGACCGGGTGGCACGCCGAAAGACTGTGGCGGAAATCCTCGCCGAGGCGTACCGCCTGAAGCAACAGGCACGAGCCGCAGAGGCGCAGCGCGGGACGCAGCAGCCGACGAACGGCCAGGCCTCCGCGCCGACGGCTCAGCCCCGCCCCAGGAAACGGAAGGTGGACCCCGCAGTCGAACACGCCCGGCTCCTGGCCGCCGGCGAGAAGCACGTCCAGCGCGAGGAGGCCGCCCGCGCCAAGGAAGCCGCCCGTGTGGAGGCCGAGTTGGCCAAGCGCCAGGCGGCCCGCCGCCGGGCGGAGGAAGCAAGGAAGCGCGAGGACGCCCAAGCCGAGAAGGAGGCCCAGCGGCAAGCCCGGCAAGCGGAGACGGCCCGGCTCAAAGCCCTGGCCGAGGCGGGCACCGCCGAGTGCAACCTGCGCCGCGAGGAACTGGAGACGGTCCTGCTCCTACGACCCGAGGGCCTTGAACTGTGGCATCCCCACGTCGAGCAGGCGTTCATCCACGAGGGTCCCCAGGGCGTCGCAGAGATGGTCGAAGACCTGCTGCAGCGGTCCCCCGTGCCCCCTGGGTGCCGAACGGCAGCCCGCGCGGTCTACACCCCCGAGGCCCAGCAACTCCTGGTCGACGTCGAGCTTCCGAACCACGAGATCGTCCCCGCGGTGGCCTCCTACCGCTACGTCGCCCAGCGGGCCGAGGTCGTCCCCCAACCCGCCAAACAAGCCGAAGTCCACGACGCCTACGCCCGGCTGGTGGCCCGCCTGGCCCTCCGGGCGCTGGACGAGGCGTTCACCGCCACACCGGCAGCATTCGTGGAGACCGTCATCCTCAACGGCCGCGTCAACGCCACCGATCCGACGACCGGACAGGCCGTCCGGGCGTGCGTCGTCAGCGTCGTCGCCCAGCGCAAGGACTTCGCCGAACTGGTCCTGGACGAACCGCGTCTCGACCCGCAGCAGTGCCTCCACCGGCTCGGAGCCACCGTCTCCAAGCACCCTCACGACCTGGAACCGGTCACACCCATCGTCGAGGCGGACCTGTCCCGCTACCGCATCATCACCGACACCGCAGTGGTCGCCACCCTCGCGACCCGACCTGCTCCGAATGAACCCCTACGACTTCGAACGCCTGGTCCGCGAACTCTTCGAAGCCATGGGCTACGAGACCTGGCGCACCCAGGGCTCCCGCGACGACGGCGTGGACGCCGTCGCGACACTGACCGACCCGACCGGATCCACCATCTTCGCCATCCAGGCCAAACGCTCCAAGAACGTGGTCCCAGTGAACACCGTCCGCGCCATGTCGGGCGTCATGCACGACAAGGACGCCGGCTACGGCATCGTCGTCACCACCTCGTGGTTCGGCAAGGACAGCTACGACTTCGCCCACCGCAACGGCCGCCTCCGCCTCATCGACGGCCGCAACCTCAATGCCCTGCTCGCCGAACACCTGAACATCGACGCCCTGATCGGGCTACCCAAGGTCCCCCCGGGCTGGCAAGCCGGCGACCTCGTGTGAAGCCGAACGCAGACCTATCCGCGACCGCCCCGAGCCGCCCGCCTCACGAAGCCTGCGAATGACCCACTGCACATCGGGCAACGGCACAGCCAGGCAACGATCCCAAGATCAGCAGGAAGCGGCCTAGCTCAACAGCGTCGGTCCGTCAGGGAGCCTCGTTGGATCGAAGGAGGCTGTGCGGTGGGCACCTGGGCCGATCTGGATGACGCGGGCCGCCGGGACGGTGGTCCAGGTGGCCAAGGTGGTTCGCGTCGAGGTGACGATCAGCTGGAAGCCCTGGTCGGCAAGTCCCGAGAGTATGTCGGAGACCGCGCGTTCCGCGGCGGGGTACGAGGAGCCAAAGGGCTCGTCGATCAGGAGAATCCGGTTTGGCACACCGTCCGGCTCGGCCAGGGAGCGGAGATTCGCCTTCCAGTTCTTAAGCACGGAAGCTCGGCTGTCGAGCACCCGGACGTTCCGGTCGCTGAGGTAGTAGCAACTGTGTGGCGTCCGTCGATCGTTCCATGTGATTCGAAGGTGTTTGGCCAGGTCCTGGCTCACCAAGCTCAGCTGACCGATGGGGCGAGCAGAGTGCACCGAGTTCATTGACAGAGCCAGGGCCTCCAGCAGAAGGGTCTTCCCTGTGCCCTCGCCGCCCACAAGCACGGTGATCCCCTCATGGAAGCCGATCCCCTGGTGAAGCGCCTCAGCAACCGGTAGGGTTTCGAGTTCCTGATAGGAAGGCGGCAGTTCGGCAGCCTGGATGATGGCATTATCCGTCGCGGGAGCCATGGCCATGACATAGCCCCGGCTCGTGAGTTCCTGCACGACCGTCCAGCGGATGGACTCCGAGGGGTCGTCGCAAAGGGAGTGGAGCACGGCGAGTGCGGCGCCATCGTGGAGCCAGCTCTTGGCGAGGAACTCTGCGGCAGCCGCCCGGACGAGTGCGTCGCTGTCACGGGTCAGCGTGATTAAGCAATCGCGGACCGCCGGATCGTTCGCCCACCCCTGAACCAGCGCAGACATCATCGTCTCCCGAACGCCCGGATCCTTGTGCTGGACGAACCGGATCAGCGCGTTGCGTGCAACGCAGTCACCCGCCCAGCCGTGCACCAGCCCCAGCACCGCCGTCTGCCGGACGTGGTTCTCGGGGTCGCCGGCCAGCTCCACGACGGCCTCCTGGGCCTCGGGATTCCCCGCCCAGGCGGCTGCCAGGCCCCAGGCCACGTTGTGGCGAATGGCCGACTGATCATCATGGACGAGACGCAGAAGGGTGTCGCGGGTGCGTGGGTGGTGGGCCCAACCAGTCAGCATGGTCCGCACGGCGGTGCTGCGGGCGAGTGGGTCGCTCAGACGGGTGGCGGCCACCAGGATCGCCAGTTCATCGTCGGGGGCCAGCGGCGAGTCGCCCGCTAGAGCGCGCTGCAGGTCGTCGATCTTCTGTTCCTCCGCGTCGTTATACTCCTGGACCCGACCAAGGGCGGTCGCGATGTCCACGAGCGCAGACTCGGCACGGATGCCGGGGGAGAAGACTCCCCGGGCTGGCAGCAACGGGAGGTCGGGGAGCGGCCGCAGGTGCCCGACGTCGGTATGTGCAGCCAGCCGCCGTAGGTTGCCCTGCGCCTGGTCCCACAGCACCTCCAGTACCCGCCGCCGGTGGTCAACGCGGTTGAACTCCGCCTCCGCCGCCGCCTTGTACTCGACCGCCTCGGTGCGCTGCTGCTCGGCCTGCGAGCGCGGAGCCGTCAGTCCCGCGGTGTGTGGTGCGCCGAGATGGTTGAGATCAAGCTCGGTGATGATGTCTCGCAGCGCGTTGATGATCTGTAGCAGCGTTCCCATCAGCGTCTGAGTGTCACTCAACTCCCGCCGGAGGCGGTCCCCGGTGCGATGCGCCCGTTCGAGGTCGAGCTGGGCCTGCAGCGCAGCGATGGCCGCCGCTGGAATGGGAGGTTCCGGCTGTGGCTGCAGTTGCAGCAGCGCAGCCGGGCGGGTCTTCAGTCGACGCGCTTCGCTCAGCAGTTCTGCCGCTTCCCGGAACAGCGCCTGGTGACGGGGCTGAGGCAGGCCGGCAGCGGCACTGGTGATCTCCAGGAAGACCCGGAGGAACGGGACGGACGGCAGCCCGGTACCGCCCTTGAAGAGGCGGTCGAGGTGCGACTTCGAGAAGTTCATCCCACTCACTGGGGCGGCCGACAGGCCCTCCCTTGCCGCGTTCCCCGCCTGCTCCCGCTCGGCCCGTTGCTGGAAGGCGCGAGCGATCTCACGCGTGCTCAGGCCTGCCTCCTGCGCCCGGACCCGGAGGAAGTCCCCGAGTGCGCACGCAGCACCGACGCCGTCTCCCACTGTCGCGCTCATCGCTGGTTTCCCTCGAACTCCTGCCCCGGGGGCGCCCCAGACGCGTCGCTGGGACGGGCCCGGGACATCCGCGATCCTCCCAGATCGGGCCTACGGCCTGCATGCGATTGCCCCAAGCGGTCCCGGGCTGCCCCAGGCTGTCCCAGCGCGGGTTGGGGACACCACCTGCGCCGAGCACGCTGGCTGCGCGGTCGACGGCGGCCGTGAGGTGTTCCGAGCGGTGGAGGCGTGCGGCGAATGTCGACAGAGATCAACGAGGCAGTCCAGGCGATCGGCGAGGGATGCGGCGGCCATGCGGGCGGCGTTCCCGAGCTGCTGGCGGCCGCGGTGCCGGAGTTCCTCGGCGGACTCGCCGTGGCACTCGTCACCGCGCTGGCAACCTGGGGCCTGCGTCGGCGACGCACCCGTCGGGCGCCCGACGACGTGCGCTGATCGGGCAAGACCCGGAGGCGATGCGCACGCGATCCAAGGACTGTGGTGAGCCGCGGCGGGTCCTGACTCCGTCGGCTCGCTGGTCCCCGGCTGGTCCCTGGCAAGATCACGGACCGCCCGCTCCAGCGCCGTGGGCCACCTGTCGGGCCATCAACAAAAAGGCCGTTGGCCTGGGATTTCTCCCGGCCAACGGCCTTCCGACATCACTGTCGGGACGACAGGATTTGAACCTGCGACCCCTTGACCCCCAGTCAAGTGCGCTACCAAGCTGCGCCACGTCCCGTGGTCTCGTGGCCCTGGGCGGAGTCTGAGGGACTCTGCTTCGGGTTTCTCGACCTTGTCGGCCGGTGTCCCGGCGACGTGGAAAACAATACAGCACGTCGGGGGGTGCTCGCTGCCAGATATGGGGGTGGGGTCAGGGGGTGGGGTGGCGGGCGTCGTAGCGGAGGAAGGCGGGGCGGCGGGCGGCGAGGAGGAGGATGGCAGCCACGCAGGCGAGGCCGCCGGTGACGACGGAGACGGCGGGGCTGGTGAGGGACGCGACGGCGCCGGATTCGAAGTCGCCGAGGCGTGGGCCGCCGGCGACGATCACGACGAAGATCCCCTGGAGGCGGCCGCGCATCTCGTCGGGGGCGGCGACCTGCATCATCGTGTTGCGGAAGATCATGCTGACGGTGTCGGCGCAGCCGGCGACGGCGAGCAGGAGGAGGCCGAGCCAGAGGTTGCGGACGAGGCCGAAGGCCGCGATGGCGAGGCCCCAGGCGACGACGGAGACGAGGACGGCGGCGCCCTGGCGGCGGACTCGGCCGACCCAGCCGGAGAAGAGGGCGCCGGCGAGGGCGCCCACGGCGGGGGCCGCGACCAGCAGGCCGACGGTGCGGGCGTCGCCGCCGTAGAAGGTGACCGCGATGGCGGGGAAGAGGGCGCGTGGCATGCCGAAGATCATCGCGGCGAGGTCGGCGAGGAAGCTGGTGCGCAGGTTGGGCTGGTCGCGCAGGAAGCGGAGGCCGTCGAGGACGGAGGCCCGGCCCTTGCGCTCGCCGAGCGGGAGCATCGCCGGCAGGCGCCACATGGCGTAGATGGTGGCGGCGAACGCGACGGTGTCGACGAGGTAGGCGGACTGGACGCCGTAGGCGCCGATGAGGACGCCGCCGAGCATGGGGCCGACGGTGAGGCCGAGGTTCATGCTGACGGTGTTCAGCGCGTTGGCGGCGGGGAGCTGTTCGGCGGGGACGAGGCGCGGGATCATCGCGGACCGGGCGGGTGAGCCGAGCGCGAAGAAGCCGGCCTGGACGGCGACGGCGACGTAGAGGACGGCCACGAGGCCGAGGCCGGCGAGCGCCTGGGCGGCCAGGACGGCGGAGACGACGGCGAGGCCGGCCGAACCGATCAGGCCGAGGCGGCGGCGGTCGACGCTGTCGGCGATCGCACCGCCGTAGAGGCCGAAGGCGATGAGCGGGAAGAGGGAGAAGAGGCCGACCAGGCCTGTCGCGAAGGTCGAACCGGTCAGATCGTAGACCTGGACCGAGACGGCGACGGCCGTCATCTGCTGCCCGACCGAGGAGACGACCTGGCCGAACCAGACCCGCCGGTAGTCGACATTGTCGCGCAGCGGGCTCAGGTCGGCGAAGGCCCCGCGTGCGGCCCGCCGGTACCACGGAGGGGCCGTGGCCGATACGGCAGGAGCCGTGACCGGCACGGCGTCGGCGGGCGCCGAGGGGGACGGTGCCGCCGGGGTGGGGGCCGGGACCGCGTCGGCGGGGGGCTGATTGGCAGGATGATTGGTCGACACGGAAACCCATGTTCCGCCCCGCCCCTCCGGGACCACCGACCGGGGTCAGTCGACTCCGACGTTGCCGAGGATCCGGTCCGGCAGAACGGCCAGTTGAGCGACGCCGGCGTCGCCGAGGCCCTTCGACATCTCCTGCTGACCGGTCACCGCGACCGCCGAGATCCGGACGTACAGCTCCCCCTCGGGGGCCGGTTCGACGGTGGCCGCGCGCCGGTCCTCGTCGATGCGACGGCGCACCACGAGCCCGCGCCGCTCCATCTGCTCAAGCTGCCGGGACAGGGCCGACCCCTCGATGCCCAGGTACCGCGCGAGGGCGCGCCGGATCATCGGACCCTCCAGCTTGCGGGCCGCGAGCACCGTCCAGGTGACGAAGGTCGCGCCCGACTCGGCGAGACGCGCCTCGAAGAAGGCCCGGCAGGACTTGGCGGTCAGGTGCAGCTCCGGGGCCACGCCGGTGCGCAGCCCGACGCCACACGGCCCACGCCCCGCGTCCCGTTCGGCCCGCAGACCAGCAGACCGGCAGACCGGCAGGCGGCCCGGACGGGATGCGGGGCATGCCGAGGACCGTCCGCGGAACGACTGCAGACGTACCGCAGTCGTTCCGCGGACGGACCAGCAGACGGACCAGTGGACGGACTAGCGGGTGAGGACCTGCTTCTCGCCCGCCTCCACCGCGAAGTCCAGGCGGTTGCCGGGCGGCGGGAAGGGGCAGATGAAGTGGTCCGCGAAGGCGCACGGCGGCAGGTAGGCGCGGTTCAGGTCCAACACCGTGTGCCCGTCCGCGTCGGGCTCGGGGAGGGTGATGAACCGGAACCGGTAGGTGTCCCGGCCGCTCGTCGCGTCGGCGATGACGCCGCTCAGGCCGTTGCCCGAACGGCTCACCGTCAGCGTCCGGTGCTCGCCGGCGACGGTGAACTCGATCCGGCCGCTCACGGCCAGGCGGCGCTCCTTGCCGTCGGCGTTCGGGACCACCAGCGCCTGGGCGGCCTCGCCCTCGAACGGGGTGAAGACCGCCGGGACGGCCCACTCCGGCGCGTAGGTGTAGGCGGAGATGCCCGCGAACGATGCCCGCCCGGGTGCGGCCGGGTCGAAGACCCGGAGCGCCAGCTCCCCCTCGCGCTCGATCGGCACCAGGAGCAGCTCACCCAGGGTGGCGGTGTCCGCCGACGGGTCGGTGTCCGGGCGGAGCAGCGCCTCACCGTCGACGGGGGCCTCCGCGCCCGCGACGGTGATGCCGTCGGCGGCCGTCGCCCGGAACCGGATGCCCTCGGTGTCCGTCCACCAGAGGCCCGGCAGGCCGGGGATCTCGGCGGGATCCGGTTCGAGCCAGTGCGTGCCGGTGAGCGACAGCTGCCCGTGCAGTGCGCTCACGGACGCCGTCCGCTGATCGCTCCAGTGCTTCCAGTCCTCTGCGGCGGTCGCCGTCATCGGCACGCCCTCCCATTCCGGTCCAGGGCCCGCCGGGCGGGCCGTCCGTTCTCCGTTACCCCCGTAAACATCCGACACCCGGGTGGATCATTCCCGTTGCCGGGCGGCTTGGCACGCCTGTAGTACGCCCGTCGCACGCCCGTCACATGAGCCCTTGAACACACAGTCCGACAGCACGTGGCCATGCGCACGTAACCCGCGGGACGTGGAGCGCGAGACGTGGAGCGCGGGACGTGGGGCACACCACGTGGCACCCGAGGTGGGTCGGCCTTTCCTCATCAGCCCTTGATACGCCGGAACAGCCCCTCCTGGACCACCGACACCACCAACTGCCCGTTGCGGTCGTAGATCTCCCCGCGCGCGAGGCCCCGGGCGCCGTGGGCTATCGGGGACTCCTGCTGGTAGAGCAGCCAGTCGTCCGCCCGGAACGGCCGGTGGAACCACATCGCGTGGTCGAGCGAGGCCATGTCGAAGTGCCGGGTGCCCCAGAGCGGCTCGACGGGCGCGCGGACCGCGTCCAGCAGCGTCATGTCACTGGCGTAGGTGAGCGCGCAGACGTGGATCAGCGGATCGTCGGGCAGCGCGCCGTTGGTGCGCAGCCAGACGCCGCTGCGGGCCTCGACGCCGGCCAGCTCCTCCTTGGTCCACCGCAGCCGGTCGACGTACCGGATGTCGAAGGGCTGGCGGCGGCTGATGAACGGGGGCAGCTCACCCAGGCGGGAGCCGACCTCGTCCAGCGCGCTCGGCAGTTCCTCGGGCGCCGGGACGACGGGCATCGGGAACTGGTGCTCGATGCTCTCCGGTTCCGGGACGTGGAAGTCTGCGGTCAGCGCGAAGATCGACCGGCCGCCCTGGATCGCGAGCACCCGACGCGTGGTGAACGAGCGACCGTCCCGGAGCCGGTCGACCTGGTAGACGATGGGCACGCCGGGCACCCCGGGGCGCAGGAAGTACGAGTGCAGCGAGTGGACCGGCCGGTCGCCGTCCACGGTGCGCCCCGCCGCCACCAGCGCCTGCCCGGCGACCTGGCCGCCGAACGTCCGCTGGAGCGCCTCCTCGGGGCTGCGCCCGCGGAAGATGTTCAGCTCGATCTGCTCGAGATCCAGCAGTGCGACGAGCTCGTCGACGGGGGTACCCATGGGACACGTCCTCTCCGGGCTGCCGACCCGGCCGGAGGTCTTCCGTCCGGCTGTCGTCACCCGTTCTCTCGAATTCTCCAGCCCATTCGAATTCTTCAGCGAGCCGGGACATTCCCCCGGGCAGGGGCCCGCCTCGCCGATTCACTCGAACGAGGTCGAACAGTATCGGTCGGCTGACAGGTGGCGGCCCCGGGCGGACCCCGGGTCTGGGCAAGACCGGGCCCGGGCTTACCCAGACCCGGAGGTCAGGACAGGGCCCGGCCCAGGCCCAGGCCCGTCCGCTACAGCCCCGACTGCCGCACGGTGATGTTGAGCCGCCCGGTCAGGCCCAGCTCCGGGTCGGCCGTCCCCGGCAGCGTCCGCACCACGCCGTGGTACGCGAACCGGGCCGGGCCGCCGAAGACCAGCAGGTCGCCGCCGTGCAGCTCCAGGTCGGTCCACGGCCGGGTGCGGGTTTCGGTGTTCCCCAGCCGGAAGACGCAGGTGTCGCCCAGCGAGAGCGAGACGACCGGCGCGTCCGTCCGCTCGTCACGGTCCTGGTGGAGGCCCATCTTCGCGCCGTGCGGGTAGTGGTTGACGATCGCGATGTCCGGTTCGTAGCCGACCGCTCCGGGGATGTCGGCGGCGGCCTCGCCGTACGCGTCGGCGACCGCCCGCCGGGCCAACCGGGCGAGGTCGGACGGGAAGGGCTTGACGGGCGCGCCGTCCTCGGCGGTCCGCGAGTAGCCGTACGGGTACCAGTGCAGGCCGAGCCCGACCATCCGGACGGACATCATCCCGCCGGTGGGCATCCGGACGGAATGCAGGCCCGCCGGCGGACGGGACCACTCGCGGCAGGCCGCCACCAGCCCCAGTTGGGTCTCCGCGTCGAGCCAGCCGGGGACGAGCACCGCGCCCGGTGCCGGCTCGGACCGTCCGCGCGCGGAGGCGGGGTCGAAGAGGCCGCCGAAGAACTCGCCCTGGGTCACTCCCCCATCCTCGCCCACACCTCCGACAGCGGGCACGCACGTGTCATCGGCCGCTCACCCCGGCCGGGGCCGTACCCCCGCCGGGGGTCGTTCCCCCACGCGGGACCGCTCCCCCACCGGGTCGACGATCATCCCGATCTCGCGGGCGCAGCCCGGCCACGCCTCCCAGCCCTGCCCGCGCAGGATCTCCTCCCCGACCGTGGTCTGCGCGCGTCTGGTCGCACGGTCGGGGCGGTCGGCGAACCGCAGTCCGCCCGCCTCCTCCCAGGTCGACGGTCTGATCTGGAGCCCGCCGAAGTACCCGTTTCCGGTGTCGGCCTGCCAGTCGCCCCCGCTCTCGCAGGCGGCGAGCTCGTCCCAGATCATGTCCGCCACCGTGACCGCGGCCCGGGCCCGGACGGTCGGCAGCAGCGCCGTGCCCGCCGTCAGGCAGAGGGCGCAGGCGACCAGGGCGGCGACGCGGACGAGGGGAGGCGCGGCGGACGCGATCGGTCCGCGTGCTCCGGCGGTCACCCGATCACTCCCTCGGACGTCACGGGGCCGAGCTGTCCTGATGGCACACCAGTCGACCCTAGGCCGCCTCCGGCGGTGCATGGCGGATCGGTACGACCGTCCGGGCGTCCGGGCGGTCCGGCCTTCCGTGTACTCGCACCGACCTTCCGGGCCGCATCCGCGGCGCATCCGGCTCACGTCCGGGCCGCCTCCGGGCGTCCGCCTCACGGGCCCGACACGGCAACGGCACCGCCCCCGGCCCGCAACGCCGACGGCCGTTCCCCAGCCCGGTGGGCGGGGGAACGGCCGGTGGTCCGGCGCCGCAGGCCGGGGGCGGGCCTACGGCGCGGACAGCGGATCGTCGGATCAGACGGTCAGGGTCTGGCCCGGGAAGATCAGGTTCGGGTTGGCGCCGATGACCTTGGCGTTGTTGTCGTACAGCGCGTGCCAGTCGATGCCCTTGGCCGCGGCGATGGTGCTCAGGGTGTCGCCGGCCTGGACGGTGTAGTTGCCACCGTTGACCTGCTTGGCGTCGTTCGAGGTCCAGGACTTGCCGGACTTCGCGACGTTGTCGGCCTTGTCGGCCTTCGGCGCGGCAGCGGCCTTGGGGGTCTCGGTAGCCTTCGGGGCCTCGACGGCCTTCGGGGCGACAGCAGCCTTCGGGGCGGCGGTCTTCGGGGCCTCGGTGACCTTCGGCGCGGCCGGCTTCGGTGCCTCGGTGGCCTTCGGCGCGGCCGGCTTCGCGGCGGGGGCGGTGGTCGCACCGGCGGAGGTGTCGACCGCGGCCGGGGCGCCGCCCTTGGTCAGGCCGGCCTTGACGGAGCAGACGGGCCAGGCGCCCGGGCCCTGCGAGGCGAGGACCTTCTCGGCGACGGCGATCTGCTGCGCCTTGGTGGCCAGGTTGGCCTGCGAGGCGTAGGCGGTGCCACCGAAGGCGGCCCAGGTGCTGGAGGTGAACTGCAGTCCGCCGTAGAAACCGTTGCCGGTGTTGATGGCCCAGTTGCCACCGCTCTCGCACTGGGCGACAGCGTCCCAGGTGGAGACGGAGGCGGCGGAGGCCGAGGTGGCCGTGACGAGGCCGGCCACCGGCAGGGCCGCGACAGCGGCGCCCGCCACGACAGCCATCCGGACGCGGTTGCGCTTGGTGGCGGTGGAGGTGGTGGCAGCGGCGGTCTCGTTACGGAAGGTCATGAGGTTCCTCTCGACAGCCCCGGGCGGGCATGCGGAACCAAGCCCTCGAAGGGGATGGGATTCGCTCGCCGCGTCCGTGGGGCGGCCGGGTACGTGTCGGACGTACCGCGCCGCCCCGGCCACCGCCCACGCACCGGCGACCTGTTCGAGCGGTCGATCGGTGGGCACGGCCTGCGCCGGGTGAACCGGCGGGCTGTGCGTCGGGGGTGAACCCGGGTGGTGCTCGTTGCACCGCCAATGAAGCTACGAGCCGGCCGCCAGGGATCCAAACACTCGGAGGTCTGCCCAGCTCAGCCGGGCATTACCGGCGGTAACTACCAGGTAATCGTGTCCAATTTGTCCGATTTAACCGTCATTTCCTAGATCAAACATCACTGTCCCGTGTCCCACCTCACAGTTTCATTCCGGCAGGCCCGCCATCGAGATCGACAGATTGCGAGCACGAGACCACGCTCCGCGGTCGAATCAGGGGCAATTACCGTCACCCGCACCCCCCACCCGTGACCCCTGACACAGGGGCCCGTTGGTAAGGGCGGCCGGGGCCGCCCCCTGCCCCGGCTCGAACAGACCCGACCGCCCGACCCCTACGGATTCACCCCGCCCGCCCTGCCGGCACCACCCCGGCGCCCCCGTCGGCACCACCGCCGACGCCCACTGCCAGCACCTACCGCCAACGCCCCTGACACCTCACAAGGAGAACAAGTGCCGCGCATGCTCGACGTCAGCGACGAGGTCCGGTCCGAGATCGGCGACGACGAGGCCGACCGCCTGCTCGGCGGCGCCCACGCTCCCGACAGCTACGAGTGCACCTCCTGCCGCACGCCCGGCGACACCCTCCAGGAGCCCACCAGCACCGTGCTGTTCGTGGGTGAGGAGACCGCGGTGCTCGCGTTCGCCCACGCCCGCTGCATCCCCTCCCAGGTGGTCCCGGTCTCCGAGGAGCAGCTGGTCGGCGCCGTCCGCAGCATCAGCCAGGCCCGGGGCGACGCCCCCGCCGGTACGCCCGGCCACCCCCAGCCGGCCCCGGCGCCCGCTCCCGAGTCCGGTCGGCCCGAGCCGTCCGGCCCGTCGAGCGCCCCCGGCCAGGCCGCCATCCTGGGCATCACCTGCGGGCTGGTGCTGCACGGCAGTACCGGCCACGCCTCGCTGGTCGTCGAGCCGACCGGACCGGTCGGCCGCCCGGGCAACACCAGCGGCGAGGACGAGTTCCTGGACCTCCTCCAGGACGCCGGCTTCCAGCAGGTCACCGACCTCGACAAGACGCCGGACCAGCTGCCCGGCTGGTCGGTGCTGGTCGCGATGGGCAAGCTGCACGCGATCCTCCAGCCCGCCGCCGCCGGCGGGAGCACCGGCTGGTGGCAGGCCCACCAGCCGCTCCAGGTGACCGATGCCTGGCGGTTCGCCGCCAACCAACTCGGCGAGGTGACCATGTACGCCGTCCCGGCCGGAACGGTCGGACGGCAGCCGCGCGAGGACCTGCTGCGCCTGGCGCTGGAGCGCGCGGTCGCCCTGGGCCAGGTGGTCGCCGCCTCCCTCCCCCTCGCCGGGACCTGAGCCCGCACCTGGCCCACGCCTGGCCCGGACCTGGCCGATACCTGAGCCGAACCCGGGCCGGACCCTGGCCGGGAGCGGATCCGGGAACGGGCCCGAGGCGTGCACCGCGCCGGACCACGGCCCGTTCCCCAGCCCGTGGGACGCCCGCTGCACCGCCCGGGCCCCGGCCCGCCTGCCCGGGCCCGTACGGGCCGACACCGGCCGACACCGACCCGCGCGGGCCGGCGCGGGCCGGCACGTGCCGGCACGCGCGCGTCGCGCCACGCCCGTACCTCGCCACGCCCGCCGGGCGCGTACGCCGCACCGCTGCGCCGTCCCGATCAGGTGCGCACCCGGCACATGCTCGGTGCGCACTCGGCGCGCAACCGGCGTGGGCACCCTGCCTCCGCGCCCGGCGCGGACCACGCCTCACGTGCCCTCCCGCACGGCACAGGCCACCTTCCGGCCGGGCCGGGGGACCCCGCATCCACCGGCGAGCTCGCTCGTTGGGCCCTGCGTGTACAGCTACGACGTCCCCGCATCCCACCGTCGATCCGCCACCGCCTCCCGCGCAATCCCGGGCATGCGCCCGTCGTACGACGCCGAGCACCCGCACTCGGCGACGCCGATCTACGACGAGCTGTACTCCGAGTACCGGCGCCTCTTCCGCGCCCTGCCGGGCGACCGCTCCGGCGAGGAGAACCTGAAGTTCGCAGGCTTCGCCGTCCGTGACGGCTACCCCGTCCTCGCGGACCGCTCCTACCCGCCGCAGCACCAGGCGTTCCAGACGTACGCGGGCCAGTCGATCGGCATCCCCCAGTTCATGCCGAGCCAGCAGACCGGCCCGGGACTCGCCGGCCACCACGGCCACCACGCCCCGCACGACCCGACCGGACATCACGGCCTCACGGCCCACTCCGGCGCGGGCGGCTCCGCGGACCACGGCAACCAGAACAACCCGAGCAGTCACACCGGCCACCACGGCCACACCGGCGTTACGGGAACCGGCCACACCACCGACCCCACCAGCGACGGAACCAGCCACGCACCGGGCACCGGCCACCCCCAGGGCCACCCCCAGAACCACAACCACAACCACACCCAGAGCCACGGGTTCGGCCAAGGCGCCGCACCGCTACCCGTACCCGCCCAACCTGCCTCTGCCGCAGCCCAGTTCGGGAGCGGTCAGGGCTGGGTCGCGGCCGGCTACCTCGGGCCTGTCCCGCACCCGATGCCGGTGCCGGCTCCCGTACCGGTCATGGGCACGGGCTTCGGCCACGCGCCGGGCCAGGGCGCGGGCGGCCGCCACCGGAGCATGCTCTCCCTGCCTCCGGGCCGCAGCGGCGACCAGCACTGACCCCGGTCACGCCGATCGCCCGACGCCCCGGGACGCCTCACGCGGCACTCACAGCGCGAGCACCACGAGCACCACACCCGCAACGAGCACCAGCACCAGCACCAGCACCAGCACCAGCACCAGCAGAACCACGCGCCGCCGAACGAACGGAGGCCCCGCCACCCGGTTCTCGAACCCGGGTGGCGGGGCCTCCGCACACCTGCCTGACGACTACTACTACTTCCTCTTGCGCTTCTCCCGCACACGCACGGAGATCGAGATCGGCGTGCCGACGAAGCCGAACTCCTCACGCAACCGGCGCTCGACGAACCGGCGGTACCCGGCCTCCAGGAAGCCGGAGGCGAACAGCACGAAACGCGGCGGGCGGGTGCCCGCCTGGGTGCCGAACAGGATGCGCGGCTGCTTGCCACCGCGGATCGGGTGCGGGTGCGCCGCGACCAGCTCGCCGAGGAAGGCGTTCAGCCGGGCGGTCGGGATGCGGGTCTCCCAGCCCTCCAGCGCGGTCTCGATCGCCGGAACGAGCTTCTCCATGTGGCGGCCGGTCTTCGCCGAGACGTTGACCCGGGGCGCCCACTGCACCTGGACGAGGTCGCGCTCGATCTCGCGCTCCAGGTAGAAGCGGCGCTCCTCGTCGAGCTGGTCCCACTTGTTGTACGCGATGACGACGGCACGCCCGGCCTCGACGGCCATCGTGATGATCCGGGTGTCCTGCTCGGCGAGGGTCTCGCTGGCGTCGACCAGGACGACCGCGACCTCGGCCTTCTCCAGCGCGGCGGAGGTGCGCAGCGAGGCGTAGAAGTCGGCGCCGGCGGTCAGGTGGACGCGGCGACGGATACCGGCGGTGTCGACGAACTTCCAGGTCTTGCCGCCGAGTTCGATCAGCTCGTCGACCGGGTCGCGGGTCGTTCCGGCCACCTCGTTGACGACCACCCGCTCCTCGCCGGCGACCTTGTTGAGCAGGCTGGACTTGCCGACGTTCGGCCGGCCGATCAGCGCGACGCGCCGCGGGCCGCCGAGGGCGGCGTCGCCGAAGGTCTGCGGCGGGGCCTCGGGCAGCGCGGCCATCACGGCGTCGAGCAGGTCGCCGGAACCGCGGCCGTGCAGGGCCGAGACGGGGTGCGGCTCGCCGAGGCCGAGCGACCAGAGGTAGGCGGCCTCGGCCTCGGTGGACGGGCCGTCGACCTTGTTGGCGCACAGGACTGTCGGCTTGCCGGCCCGGCGGATGAGCTTGATCAGGGCTTCGTCGGTGTCGGTGGCGCCGACGGTGGCGTCCACGACGAACAGCACCGCGTCGGCGGTCTCGATGCCCAGCTCGGCCTGGGCCGCGACCATGGCGTCGATGCCGAGGACGTCGATCTCCCAGCCGCCGGTGTCGACGACCTTGAAGCGGCGGCCGTTCCAGCTGGCCTCGTAGCTGACGCGGTCGCGGGTGACGCCGGGCTTGTCCTCGACGACGGCCTCACGGCGGCCGATGATGCGGTTGACCAGGGTCGACTTGCCGACGTTCGGGCGGCCGACGACGGCCAGCACCGGCAGCGGCAGGTGGCTGCCGTCGCCGAGGCCGTCGACGTCCTCGGGGTCGAATCCCTCTTCGGCGGCGAGCGCCATGAACTCGGCGTACTCGGCGGCGTCCAGCTCGCCGTGTCCGGCGGTGGAGTGCTCTGCGGTCATGTTCGTGTTGTCCGTTTCCCGGCCCGGCCCTTCCCAGGGGCGTGCCGTGCGTACCTGCCCCACCGGGGCAGCGCGATTGTTGTCCGGGTGCCGTGCCGGCACCCGTTCGTCCAGGTGCCGGTGCGGCACCCGTTCATCGGTGGTGGTCACCCGGCGACGACGTCACCGGGTGGATCGGACGGTCGGCCCGGAGGCCGACGGCCCCGGTCAGACCGCGGAGAACCCGGCCCGCTCCTCCACCAGGGCGGCGATCGTGTCGATCACCTGCTCCAGCGTGAGCTCGCTGGTGTCCACCCGGACCGCGTCCGCGGCCTGGGTGAGCGGGGCGGTCGTCCGCGAGGAGTCGGCCGCATCCCGGCGGGCCAGGTCGGCGGCCATCGCGGTGATGGTCGCCTCGTCCACGCCCTTGGCACGCAGCTCGGCCGCCCTGCGCTCGGCGCGGGCCGTCTCCGACGCGGTCAGGAAGATCTTGACGGTCGCGTCGGGGAAGACCACGCTTCCCATGTCCCGGCCCTCCGCGACGATGCCGCGCTCGGCGACCTCGGCGCAGCCGCGCTGCAGCTCGACCAGGCGGGTCCGCAGGGCCGGAACCGCGGCGACGGCGCTGACGTGCGCGGTCACCTCGGGGCCCCGGATCGGACCGGCGACGTCCTGACCGTCGACGGTGATGGTCGGGCCGTGCGCGTCCGTGCCGGACACGATCACCGGCTTGCCGCAGGCGACGGCCACTGCCTCGGGGTCGTCGACGTCGACGTCGTTGGCCAGCATCCACCAGGTCATCGCCCGGTACATCGCACCGGTGTCCAGGAAGCTCAGCCCCAGCCGGGCGGCGACCGCCCGGGAGACGGTCGACTTGCCGGAGCCGGAGGGTCCGTCGATGGCGACGACGACCGGGGCGTGCGCTCGGTCGGCAGTATCCACGGCACGAACCTCTCTCTGAATCTCTGCGCATGGCGACCCGAACCAGGGGGAAGCCGGGGGAGTGTCTCCCCCAAGGTTAATGGACCGCCGCCCGACCCCGACCCAGTCGGTGCCCGGGCCGGTCCACGGGCAGGCCAGAGCCGCCCCGGCACCGCCGCCCGACGCTCCCGGGCGGCCTTCGGCCCGCTCCGAACCGTCCCCGAACCCGCCACCGACCGGCCGCCCGCAGCCCCCCACCCCCTCAGCTCGCGCTCAGTCGCCCCGGATCGCCGCCAACGCCTCGCCTGCCGCCGCCGTCAGCCGCTCGTCACGCAGGGGCGTCAGTACCGCCCCGCCCAGCATCCGCTCGTGACCCTCCACGTACGCCTCCAGCACCGGCACCGCAGCGTCGGCCGGTCGGCCGATCGCGGTGAGGTGGCGCAGCACCGCCGACAGCTCGTCGTCGTACTCGCCCGCGGCCCGTGCGGGCCCCATCGGGCCCGCTGTCGCCCTGGTGCCCCTCAGCCGCCGCGCCGCCGCCCGCTCGCCGGTCAGTTCGCCGACCAGTACGTCGACCGCCGGCCCGGGCTCACCGGTCAGCCGCCACCAGGCGTGCGCGGCCTCGACCCGGGTCCGCTCCCCCGGCGAGGTCAGGAGCGCGCGGACGGCACCGGCGTGCCGGACCGCCCGCGGGCCGAGGTCGGCCAGGTAGGGCAGGTGCGGCCGGCCGGGACCGGCCTCGGCGGCGGCGCCCAGCACCTCCAGCGCCGTGAGGTGGTCGCCGGTGACCCGCCAGAGTGCCCAGACGGCCGTCTGCGTACCGTGCCAGGGCAGTGCGCGCGGGTCGCGCGGCCGCTGCGCCCCGACGGCGGGCACCCCGACACCGTCCGCCAGCTCGCGCAGGCGCGGTGCGGCCCGCTCCGCCGCCGGGCCGATCGCACCGAGCGCTGCGGCGGTCCGGCGGGCCTCCCCGGTCTCAAGCAGCGTGACCAGTCGCGGCACGACCGGGGCCGCGACCGGTCCCCACGCGGCCAGCGCCTCCAGCGCGCCCGCCCGCGCGCCTCCGCCCTCCTCCTGGAGCGCGACTTCGACCGCGGGCAGCAGGGTGTCGGCCTCGCCGGGGTGGGAGCCGACCAGCCGGCCGATCGCGAGGTCGTAGCCGGAGCCGCAGAGCTGGTGCCGCAGGTAGGTCAGCACCCGCCGGTCCCCGAGGTGGGCCAGCGCGAACGCCTCCGGCCTCCCGTGGTGGGTGGGGAGGCGGGCGAAGAGCCTCTGCGCGAGCAGGTCCGCGTACGGGGCCGCCGCCGAGCCGGCTTCGGTGAGCAGCCGCGCGGCGCTCTCGCGAGCCTGCCAGCCTGGATGGTCTAGGTGCCGTGCGGCCAGGGCGTACAGATCGGCGGTGTCGGCCCGACGGTCGGTGACCGTCCGGGCGGCGCGGTCCAGGGCCCAGCCGGCCCGCTGTCCCGCCGACTGCCGGCCGCTCGGCTCCGTTCGCAACAGTGCGTCGGCCAGGGCCCGGCTCTCGTTCGGGCGGTCGGCCAGTGCCTCGGCGGTCATGGTGTGGAGGAGGCCGACCGCCGGCCGTCCGGGGTCCTCCGTGTCGGTCAGCGCCGCTGCCGCGAGGGCGCCCAGCCCCGTGTCGTCCGTTCCGGGCCTCAGCCGGAGCCTGCCCGCCAGCGCCGCCAGCCGCACCGTGGGGCTCGGATGCCCGAGCCACCGAGCGAACCACTGGTACCGGTCCGGATCATCGGATTCCTCGCCGGTCCCGGCTCCGTCCTCCGTCCCGCCCGACCCAGCCCCGGCCGACCCAGCCCCGGACGTTACCGTCCCGGTCGCCTCCGGCAGCAGCGCCACCAGCACTGCCAGCTGGCCCGCCAGCACGCCCGCGTGCGTCTCGCGCCCGGCCTGGGCCCGCAGCGCCGCGGGCGCCGCCGGTTCGTCGGCACCGAGCCACTTCAGCACCGGCGGGGCCGCCGCCCGGACGTCAGGGTCCGTATCCGCGACCGACCGGACGACCTCGGGCACCACCGGAGCCAGGACCGCCGTCCCGCCCAGGTCCGCGATCGGCCACCAGTACGCCGCCGGTTGCTCCGCGAGCTCCGTCAGCAGCCTCAGCGCCTCCGCGCGGGTCCGCCCACGCGCCGACCGCAGCATGCGGACCAGCAGCGGTACGGCGCCCGGCACGGCCTCCCCGCCCCGTCCGGGTGCGCGCAGGTCGGTGCGGAGCCGGGCAACCGCCCGCCGCAGCGCCCAGGCGGACATCCTTTCCTCCGCTTCGACCGCCGCAGTCGTCGTACCCACCCGCCGCCCTCTCTCCTTCCCCAGCCCGTCGACCCTCACCGCGGCTCACCGCGGCTCACCGCGGCTCACCGCGGCCCACTGCGGCCGCCGACGCCTGTTCGGGCGGCGCCCCCGGCGCGGCCTGCCGAACGATCGGGCCGCCGTCGGCGCCCTGCCCCGGAGGAGGGGCCGCTCCGGGCCCGGCTCAGTCCCGCACGCTCCACCCGCTGGCCCGCAGCGCCGCCGTCAACGGCCGCACCGCACCCGGCGCCACCGACAGCTGGACGAATCCCACCTGCTGGCCGGTCGAGTGCTCGATGTCCACGTCCTCGATGTTGACGCCTGCCGCACCGACCTCGCCGAAGAGCCGGCCCAGCTCGCCCGGCTGGTCGCCGAGGACGACGGCGACCGTCTCGTACCGGGTGGGCGGCGCACCGTGCTTGCCGGGGATGCGGGCCTGGCCGGTGTTGCCGCGCCGCATGACGGCCTCGATCCCGGCCGCACCGCCCCGCCGCTCGCGCTCCTCGGCGGCCTGCAGCGCGCGCAGCGCGCCGACGGTCTCGCCGAGGTCGTTGGCCACCTCGTCCAGCACGTCGGCGACGGCGCCGGCGTTGGCGGACAGGATGTCCACCCACATCCCGGGGTTGGAGGCCGCGATCCGGGTGACGTCCCGGACACCCTGGCCGGAGAGCCTTATGGCGGTCTCGTCGGCGTTCTCCAGCCGCGCGGCGACCAGCGAGGAGAGCAGTTGCGGGGCGTGCGAGACCAGGGCGACCGCACGGTCGTGCGCCGAGGCGTCCATGACGATCGGCATGGCCCCGCAGAGCGCGACCAGTTCGAGGACGGCGTTCAGCGTCTCGGTGTCGGTGTCCGCGGTGGGGGTGAGCACCCACGGGCGGCCCTCGAACAGGTCGGCGCGGGCGGCCAGCGGGCCGGACCGTTCGCGCCCTGCCATCGGGTGGCTGCCGATGTAGTGGACGGTGTCGCAGCCGAGCGCGGTGACGTCGGCACGCGGGCCGGCCTTGACGCTGGCGACGTCGGTGTAGAAGCGGGCCAGTTCGCGGCGCTGGCAGTCGGCGAGCACCTTGCCGACCAGCGCGGGCGGGACGGCGATGATCGCCAGGTCGACCGGACCGTCGGCCGGTTCGGTGATGCCGGCGCCCAGCGATTCGGCGGTGCGGGCGGCGTCCGGGTCCGCGTCCTCCAGGTGGACGGTCAGACCTCTTCCGGTGAGGGCGAGCGCGGCGGAGGTGCCGATGAGTCCGGTACCGACGACGACGGCTGTGCGCATGGCGGGTTGGCTCTCCTCGCAGAACGAACGGGCAAGCGGGACAACGGAACCGGGCGGAGCGGTACGGGCCCGGGACGGCCCGGACGGACCGCACCGGACGAAACGGCTCCGGACGGCGCCGGATCGGTCGGACACGTCCGCCCCATCCTCTCGTATCCCCGTCGTCCGCACGGACACCGCGACCGCGACCGCGCCCGCGAGGGCAACCGCGAGGGCAACCGCGAGGGCAACCGCGACCGCAACCGGACGGCCCTCCCACCCGTCCCCACACACGACCCGCGCGAAAGCGCCCGGCTCCCCGGCACTCGGGCCACGGAACGCACGCCACGGAGCGCACGCCACGGCGCCCGTACGCCGCGCACGGCGAAATCCGGGGACGGGAGCGCCGACGCACGGCAGGATGGGCCGCCCAAGGGGAGGCCCTGGCGCGATCGGCGCCGACGGTACGAGACGAAGGGGTTGGCCGGGTGAACGATCAGCACAGCAGCGACCAGCATCGACCGCAGGACGGGGACCACGGCGAACGGCCGGAATCCTCCACTCCCACCAGCCCCCCGTCCTACCCGGCCGACTCCGGTCCGGTCGACCCCACCGCGCCCACCGCGCCGCCCGCACCCCCCGCACCGCCCGTCCGCACCGCCCCCGCAGTGCCGTCCGTGCCGTCCGTGCCGTCCGTGCTGGACTCGGTCGTCGTCCACGCCGTCGGCGCGGTCTGCCGCCGCCGGGCCCGGGTGGCCGTACCGCCGGGCGGACGGCTCCGGCTGACGGGGCTGCCCACGGCCCTGGAAGGGCACTCGCTGCGCGCCCGGGTACTCTCCGGCCCGGCCGGCACCGCCGTCACGGAAGCCCGCCTCGAACCGGTCGCCGAACTTCGCGAGCCCACCGAACTCCCCGAACTCCGAATGAAGTTGAAAGAGGCCCGGGAGCGCGAGCACGCCGTCCGGGAGCGCCAGCGGCTGATCCTCGCCGCCGTCGCCGAGACCGCCGCGCTGCGCGCCGTCCCACCGCAGCGCCGCCGCGACGAACCGCTCCGCCGGACGCCCGCCGATGCCTGGCTGGAGCTGGCCGAGTTCGTCGACGAACGCCTCACCGGGCTCCAGCAGCGCGCGGAGGAGCTGACGCGCGAGATCGAACTCGCCCATCACGAGACCGAGTTGCTCACCGATCAACTGAACCGCTCGTCCACGGCCGGCCCGGCCCGGCCGGTGGAGGTCTCGGCGACCGTTCTGCTCACCCTCACGGCGACGCCCCCGGGCAGCGACCACGACACCCCCGGCACCGCCACCCCCACCAGCACCGCCGACCTGGACATCGAACTGGAGTACACCGTCCGGACCGCCCGCTGGGTGCCCTCCTACCGGCTGTCGTACGCGCAGGGGGCCGACACCGGCCGACTGGTCCTGCGGGCCTCCGTCGCCCAGCTGACCGGCGAGGACTGGAGCGGCGTCCGGCTCGCCCTCTCCACCGCCGACCTGGACCGCCGCACCGACCTGCCCAAGCTGCGTTCGCTGCGGATCGGCCGCAGCCAGCCCGCCCCGCCGCCCTCCGGCTGGCGCGAGCCCCCGGGCGGCCTGGCCGACCTGTTCACCGGCTACGACGCGGTCGGCCCGCGCCCCGGGCTGCCGCGCCCACTGATCGCCGGAGCCGCCCCGAAGCCCCGCCTCACCGGTCCGGTCGCCCCGGCCGTCGCGCTGCCTCCGCCGGCGCCCGCCGCCCCGGGAGCCGCCCCGGCCGGCGGCCTCCTCTCCGCCTACGACGAACCGCACGCCGCCCCGCCGGCTCTCGGCTTCGCCGGGTACGGCGCGCCCCCGCCCCCGCCGGCTCCGGTCGCCTCCCGTGCCCGCGGGGCGCGGGGCGGGAGCGCGAGCCGCAGACGGGCCGCCGCACCGGAGGGCCTCGACGCCGGCGACGACGCCCTGTCGCGGTTCGACTCGGCCGCCGCCGCCGGCGGGTACGAGGAGGGCGGCCCGGGGGTGCCCGCCGGTCCGCCGGTCCCCGACGCCCTGCTGCTGGACTACCCGGCGCTCGTCCTGCTCGGTCCGGACTCCGCTTCCGGGGTCCGGGGCACCCTGCAGCGGTCCGCGCCGCGGCCCTCCGCCCGGCCGGGCGTCGGCCACCTCGTCGCGGGCATCGACCATCTGGCGCTGCCCCGGCACGCCGTGCCCCCGCGGGTGTCGGCCGGCTCCTTCGACCACCGCTTCGACGCCGCCGCGCCCGCCGACATCCCCTCGGACGCCACCTGGCACACCGTCACGATCGACGAGATCCCGGTGTCCGTCCGTCCCGAGTACGTGACCGTCCCCGCCGTCGAGGAGAAGGTCTACGCCACCCTGCTGGTCTCCAACCCGACCGACCGGGCGGTGCTCGCCGGCCCGGTCGAGGTGACCGTCGACGACGAGTTCCTGCTCACCGCGGCCCTGCCCACCCTCGCCCCCGGCGGGGTGAGCCGACTCGGCATCGGCGTCGCGGAGTCCGTCGAGGTGACGCGCCGCACCGAGCTTCGCGAGTCCACCGCAGGCATGCTGAACAACAGCACCGTGCTCGACCACCGGGTGCACGTCGAACTGGCCAACCGGCTCGGCCGCCCGGTCACGGTCGAGGTCCGCGAACGGGTGCCGGTCAGCTCCGACTCCGAGATCCGGATCGAGGAGCGGGCCGACTGGCGCGCCCCGACCGAGCCCTCGCCGGAGTGCCCGCCCAGCAGCCGGCTGTGGCGGGTCGAGCTGCCGCCGGGCGGCCGGGCCGAGCTCGACGGCGGCTACCAGATCAGAATCCCGGCCGGAAAGGCCATCGTCGGCGGAAACCGGAGGAACTGAACGAGATGACCGACACCCCCCTCCCGAGGACACCCGCCCCCGGTCGCACGGCCCTCGATCCCGCCGCGGCCGACGCCACCGCCGTCAACGCCACCGCCGTCAACGCCCCTGCCGAAACCGTCCCCGCCGTCACCGCCCCCGGGGGCACCGGAGCCGTCACCGTCCACCCTCTCCCCGTCACCGCCGTCACCTGCCTGGAGGACCGCAGCCAGGTCGAGCGCACCGTCACCCTGGAGCTGGCCCCCGGCATCCAGCGGCTGCGCCTCGGCCCGCTCACCGCCCTGGCCGTCGACCGCACCCTGCGCGCCGAGGCCGACACCCCGGGCGTCCGTGTCCTGGACGCCCGCATCGTGCGCGCCTGGACCCCGCGCGCACCGCTGCCGCCCGGCCCGGACGACTCCGAACTGCGCCACCGCCTGCACCGGCTGGACGAGCACACCCGCGCGGAGGGCAGGCTGCTCGAACGGCTGGAGGCCCGGTTGGGCCTGCTGGCTCAGCTCTCCGCCGACCTGCTGCGCGAGGTCGGCGAGGGCGCGGGCGCCGGCGAGGTCGAGCGCACCCGCTGGGCGCGCGAACTGGCCCGGGTGGACGCCGAACGGGAGCGGTACGGCGAGGAGCTGCGGGCCACCCGCTCGCGGCTGCGCGAACTGGAGGAGCAGCGGTCCCAGGCGCTCACCGCCCTCGACCAGGCCGAGGAGCAGCCGGCCGAGCTGGTCGCGCACCTCGACCTCACCGTCGAGGCCGCGGCGGCCGGGCCCGCCCGGCTGACCGTGAGCCACCTGGTGCCGTGCGCGCTCTGGCGGCCCTCCTACCGGGCGACCCTGACCGACGGCGAGCTGCGGTTGGAGTCGGAGGCGGTGGTCTGGCAGCGCACCGGGGAGGACTGGACCGGCGCCCGGCTGACCTTCTCCACCGCACGCTCGGCGCTGGCGGCCGAACCGCCCGCGCTCGTCGAGGACCTGCTGATGCTGCGCGAGCGCACCACCGAGGAGCGGCGCACCGTCGACGTCGAACTGCGTGAGGAGGAGGTCTCCACGCTCGGCCCGACCGGGGCGGTGCCGGGCGTGGACGACGGGGGGGAGGTGCGGGTGCTGCCCGCCCCGGCACCCGCCACCGTGCCGTCCGACGGGCGGGCGCACCGGGTGCCGCTGGGCACCTTCACGGGCCCGGCGCGCAGCGAGTACGCGTGCGCGCCGGAGCTGTCGCCGCTGGTCACCCAGGTGGTCAGGTTCCGCAACGCGGCCGGGCACGCACTGCTCGCGGGGCCGGTCGAGCTGGTCCGGGGCAGCGGCTTCACCGGGCGCGGTGAGCTGCCGTTCACGGCCACGGGGGCCGACACCGAGCTGTCGTTCGGCAGCTCCGACGGCTACCGGGTGGTCCGGGAGACGGAGGAGCGGCAGTCCACCGCCGGCCTCGGCCAGCGCTCGGTCACCACCCGCACGGTCCGGCTCTACCTCTCCCGGTTCTCCGGGCCGGAGGAGCGGGACGAGCAGCTGGTCGCGGTGCGCGAACGGGTGCCGGTCTCCGAGGTGTCGGCGGTGGAGGTGCGGCTGCGCAAGGAGGAGTGCTCGCCGGCCCCGGACGCCTTCGACTCCGAGGGCATCGTCCGCTGGGACGTCCCGCTCGGCCCGGGCGCCCGCCGGGCCGTCACACTGGTGTACGAGATCTCGGCCTCCGCCAAGGTGGCCGGTCTGTGAGCCCCGCGTCCCCGGCCCCGCCGTCGACCCGCCCCCCGTGGCTCGACCGCCTGTGGCCCGACCGCCCGTGGCTTGGCCTCCTTCGGCCCGACCGCCCGCGACCCGGCCGACCCGCGCGAACCGTCGCCATGACGTCCGCTCAGGTACAACAGGAACATGATCCTGCACCTCGCTCCCCTGGACGACTGGCTGGCCGACCCGGGCCGGCCGTACGCCACGGCCTCGCTGCTCACCGACGGGTTCATCCACTGCTCGGCGGACGAGGAGACCGTGCTGGCCGTGGCCAACGCCTTCTACGCCGACGCCCCCGAACCGCTGATGGCGCTGCTGATCGAGGAGTCGCTGGTGGAACCGATGGTCAAGTGGGAGGCCCCGCACGGCGCACCGCCGCCCGGGGCCTCCCCCGGCGTGCTGTTCCCGCACATCTACGGCCGGTTGAACCGGACGGCGGTGGTCGGTCTGGCGAAGGTCGAACGCGGGCCGGACGGCCGCTGGGCGGGCCTCACCCCTTGGAGCTGACGCCCCGGCCGGGGGCTCACCGGCCTGCGGCTCACCGGCCGGGGACGCCCCGGCCGGCGGTTCCCTGACCGGCCCCCGGCCTCGGCCCGGCCACCCGCCGCGCAGCCGACCGCGCCCCACCCGGCCGCGTCACAACCACCCCCGCTCCCGGGCCGCCATGCCGGCCTGGAAGCGGGTGGTGGCGCCCAGCTCGCGCATCAGGCTCTGGAGGCGCCGCTGGGTGGTCCGGGCGCTCCAGCCGAGCGACCGGGCGATCGACTCGTCGGTGAGGCCGGCCGCCAGCAGCCCGAGCAGCTTGCGGTGGTCGGCCTCCGGCTCCGGCGTCTCCTCCGTGGCGCCGATCGCCGCCTGCAACTGGACGGCCCGCTCCCATTCCGCCTCGAACAGGGTGTCCAGCGCCTGGAGCAGCGCCGAGGGGTGGATCACGTAGGCGGCGTCGAGGACGCTGTCACCCACACTGATCGGGATGATCGCCATCCGGTCGTCCGACATGATCATCTTCATCGGGAGCACCGGCCGGACCCGCGCCTCCTCGCCGTCCGCGACCCCGGCCAGGATGTTCTTCTCCAGCCGCCCCGGCCAGGCCACCGCCTCCCGGTCGTAGACGGTCCGGAACCGCAGCCCCTCCTTCATCCGCTGCCGCTGGAGGGGGATGTTGGCCACCGGGTCCTGGATGTACGGCGGGCAGTCGAAGCCCCGCACCTGGTACTGGCTGGTCTCGGTGATGTGCTCCAGCCGCTGCGCGATGGCCTCGCCACCGGTCAGCACCTCGACCGAGTGGGCCGGGTCGGTGTACCGCGAGGCCTCCCGGAAGGCGTCCATCAGCCGGTGCATCTCGGCCCTGGCGTGGCGCAGTTCGGATTCGCGGTGGCCTATCAGGGTGCCGATCGCGACGTCGGGCGCGACCGGCAGGAAGCGGTGGCGGTCCACCGGGGCCCGGGTGGCCATGCCCTGCTGTGCCAGCCGGTCCAGCGCGCGGACGCTCTGCTGGAGGCTCAGGTCACAGAGGGCGGCCAGGTCCTCGGCCGTCGACTGTGGATTGGCCACCAACGCCGCGTAGACCCGTCCGTCCGGCGTGGCCAGCCCCAGAGCGCTGAGTGGTGCATCGGACACGGCGTCGCTCCCCGTTCGCCTCTCGCCCCTGCGCCGGTGGCGCAGTCCCGCCACTCGGCGGATCGCGGACAGGTGGCAATCTTCGGCCACGGATCATGACGCTGACAAGACGATCACCGGACGATGCGGCCCGCTTCACAGCAGGACCCGCCGAACGGCGTGAGGGCCTCCCCGCCGAACGGCGGGGAGGCCCTCACGGAAACACGTCACGAGGGGGACCCGTCCACAGGTCCACCGTCTCCGGTGCGGACCCTGCGGACCGGCTCGGCGAGGGGCGCCCGCGGGAGCGGCACGCACCTCACCGAAATCGACCGGTCTACAGACCGACCTCGTGCATCAGCTGACCGACCTCGGGGTTGGTGAGGCGGCGCAGCCAGCCGGACTTCTGGTCGCCCAGCGCGATCGGACCGAAGTGGGTGCGCACCAGCTTCTCGACCGGGAAGCCGGCCTCCGACAGCATCCGCCGGACGATGTGCTTGCGACCCTCGTGCAGGGTCACCTCGACCAGGTAGTTCTTGCCGACGTTCGAGATCACCTTGAAGCTGTCCGCACGGGCGAACCCGTCCTCCAGCTCGATGCCCTGCGCCAGCTTCTTGCCGAGGTCGCGCGGGATCGGCCCCTGGATCGCGGCCAGGTAGGTCTTGGTCACGCCGTACCGGGGGTGGGTGAGGCGGTGGGCGAGCTCGCCGTGGTTGGTGAGCAGGATGATGCCCTCGGTCTCGGTGTCCAGGCGGCCGACGTGGAACAGCCGGGTCTCCCGGTTGGTCACGTAGTCGCCGAGGCACTGCCGCCCGTCCGGGTCCTCCATCGTGGAGACCACGCCGGCCGGCTTGTTCAGCGCGAAGAACAGGTACGACTGGGTGGCGACGGTCAGGCCGTCCACCTTGATCTCGTCCTTCTCCGGGTCGACCCGCTTGCCCTGCTCGGTGACCCGCTTGCCGTTGACATCGACCCGGCCCTGGTCGATCAGCTCCTCGCAGGCGCGCCGGCTGCCGATGCCGGCACGCGCCAGCACCTTCTGCAGTCGCTCGCCCTCGGGCTCGCCGAAGGTCTTGGGCAGCTTCACGGCCGGCTTGTCGTGCCGGGCGAGCACCGCGTCCTCGATCCGGGCCTGCAGCTCACGCGAGCGCTGCGGCTGGCGGCGCGGGTCGCCCGGGGCGCCCTGCCCCTCGCGGCGCGGGCGCGGGGCCGGGTTGGGCCGACGGCCGGAGAAGCCGCCGCGGGCCGGGGTGGCGTTGGGGCCGCCGCCGAACTCGGGGCGGTCGTACTTCCGCTCCTCCGGCCGCAGCGGCCGGTCGGGGAAGCGACCGTCGTCACGACGGTCGTCCCGACGGTCATCACGCCCGGACCCGCCGCCGTACGAACCACCGCGCGAGGCCGAACCGCCGCGCGAGGGGCCGGAGCCGCGCGAGGGGCCGCCACCGCGCGAGGAGCCGGAGCCCCCGCCGTACGAGCCGCCGCCACGCGACGAACCCGCACCGGACCCGCCGCCGTACGAACCGCCGCCGCGCGAGGAGCCGGAGCCCCCGCCGTACGAGCCGCCGCCACGCGACGAACCCGCACCGGAGCCGCCGCCGGAGCCGCCGTACGAACCGGACCCGCCACCGGACCCACCGCCGTACGAACCGCCGCGCGAGCCCGACCCGCTACGACCGGCGCTGCCCCCGTAGGAGCCGCCCCGGCCCCCGCCCTGTCCGCCGCGACCGCTGCCGCCGCCGCTGCTGTTCCTGCCGTTGCCACTGCTACGCATCAAAGTGTCCGTACGTCGTTTACCGTCTGGGATGTGCGGTCGTTTCGGCCGACCTCACCGCCCCCTACCGATCAGGCGCAGCCCGACCGGCCTCGCCACTGCCGTCCACGGCCTGCACGGCAGCGGCGGCGACCGCCTCCGCGATCATCGTGCCCTCCAGGGACTCCGCTTCCACGTCGTCGACCTCGGGCAGGAAGGGAGCAAGCTCCGGCAGCTCGTCCAGGCCGCGGAGCCCCATCCGTTCCAGGAAGTAGTTCGTCGTCCGATACAGGATCGCACCTGTTTCGGGCTCGGATCCGGCCTCTTCCACCAGTCCTCGCTGTACCAGGGTACGCATCACGCCGTCACAGTTCACACCGCGGACGGCTGAGACCCGCGATCTGGACACCGGCTGCCGGTAGGCGACCACCGCCAACGTCTCCAGCGCGGCCTGTGTCAGACGGGCCTGCCGGCCGTCCAGGACGAAGCGGTCGACGGCCGGTGCGCACACGGCCCGGCTGTAGAACCGCCAGCCACCGGCCACCAGTCGAAGGTCGAAGCCCCGGCCCTGTGCGGTGTACTCGGCGGACAACCCGGACAGCGCCGCCGCCACCTCCGCCCGCGACCGCTCCAGCACGGACGCCAGGTGCACCTCTCCGACGGGCTCGTCGACGATCATCAGGATCGCTTCCAGCTCCGCCCGCAGTCCGGGCCCGTCCGCCGACGGAACCGTCGGCACGGACCGCCACGGTTCAGCGCCGACGACCCCGTCCCGCCCGTCCGGGCTCCCCGGCATCTCCGGGCCGGGCCGCTCCGCCGCACCGGAAGTCGACGGAGCCGACTTCTGGTGCACGACGACCGGCTCGACAGCTGCACCGCCGACGCAGCCGGTACCCGCCGCCACACCCGCACCAGCACCAGCACCAGCACCCGCCAGGCCGCCGATGGTCACCGGGCCGGCACCCGCCGGGGCTCCGTCCACCGTCCGCCCTTCCGTCCCGGCAGCGGGCTCCACCGGGACGGAGGGCGCAGGCTCCAACCACTCCTCGGCCCGCGGCTGCCCCGGCACCCCGAGCGGCCGCCGAGGCACCCGCCGTCCGTCATCGGCCCCGACCGTCATCGCGAGCCCTCCTCTCTCCGCACCTCCGCGGCCCGCACCTCCGCGGCCCGGCCGTCCGCGGCTCGCCCTTCACCGGCAGGCCGGTCGAACTCGTCCGTCACGTCGACCGCCCCGCGGTCCGCCTCGGCCACCCAGCGCACGACCAGCTCCCCGAGCGCCTCCGGCTGCTCGAAGGCCAGCACCCGCTCCCGGTAGAGCTCCAGCAGCGCCAGGAACCGGGCGACGACGACCAGGTCGTCCGGCGCGTCCGCGACCAGTTGCCGGAACGTCGCCTCCCCCAGCACGGTCAGCAGCCCGACGACCAGGCCCGCCTGCTCGCGCACGCTCACCGGCGGTGTGTGGATGTGGTCGACGTAGACCACCGGTTTCGGCTTGGGGACCATCGCCCGGGCCGCCAGCTGTGCGAACCGCTCGGCGCCGATGCCGATCACGACCTCGGGCAGCAGCCGGACGTGCCGCGGTTCCAGGCCGACGGACCGGGGCCGGCGGAACAGCTCGGCGGCCCAGCGGTCGCCGAACAGCGCAGCCGCCCGCTTGTAGGCCCGGTACTGGAGCAGCCGGGCGAAGAGCAGGTCCCGGGCCTCCAGCAGGGCGAGGTCCTCCTCGTCCTCGACCTCGGCCGCCGGGAGCAGCCGGGCCGCCTTGAGGTCGAGCAGCGTGGCGGCGACCACCAGGAACTCCGTCGTGACGTCCAGGTCCCAGTCCGGGCCCATGGCCCTGATGTGGGCCATGAAGTCGTCGGTGACGGTCGCCAGCGCCACTTCGGTGACGTCCATCCTGTGCTTGGCGATCAGGCTCAACAGCAGGTCGAACGGGCCTTCGAAGTTGCTCAGCCGTACCCGGAAGCCACCCTGCGGCTCACCGCCGCCCGCCCCGGCACCTGCCCCGGTGGCCATCGCGGCAGGCGCGGCAGGCGCGGCAGGCGCGGCGACAGCCTCGACCGACCGGGCGGTCCCGGCGACGGCGGAGGGTTCGGGCGTACTCGACATGGCGGTCCATCTTCACCCGGTGCCGCCGCCCGCTCCGTGCGGGGGCTCACCGACACGCCGCACCCGCCGCGCACGCCGCCGGGAGTACTTCACCGGCCGCCGGACCCCTCGCAAGCCCACCCCGGACCCGCCGGGGACCCACCCCGGGCCCACCCCGGGCCCCGGAACGCTCGACGGGGGCTCCACGCCCCTACCGGCCTACCGGCGGCCGACGAGGTCGGCGCGCGCCGTCCCCCGGGCCCTCGGCCGCCCTCAGGCGCCCTCCGCGCGCCGGGGCGCCCCCAGGGGCCCGGGAGCCGCTCAGCGCCGCTCAGGGGTGGCTCAGGGGCCGCCAGGACGCGGTCCAGGGTCGGCCCGGCCGCGACCGGGGCACCGTCCGGAGGCCCGGACCACCCACGGGACATCGGTGAGCGCCGACGACGGCGGCCCCGAAGGCGGAGCTCGACGACCCCGGCAGGCCCCACCGGGCCGGCGGAGTGCCGCTGGGCCCGATGCGCCGGAGTTCCGCTGCGCCGGAGTTCCGGAGCGGCTTCCGACGGGCCGACGGGCGGCCCCGGGCGTCAGCGCCCGCGCAACCGCCGCACCAGGATGCTGGCCTCGCCGCGCTGCTCCAGATCCGCCAGCACGACCGCGATGGCCTCCCGGACGATCCGGCCGCGGTCCACCGCCAGGCCGTGCTCGCCCCGGAGGACGAGACGGGTGTGCTCCAGGTCCATCAGCTCTTCGGCGGACACGTACACGGTGATCTTCTCGTCGTGCCGCTCGCGCCCGGTGGGACGGCGCGGGGCCCGGCCCCGCGGCCTCGGCCGTCCGCCGGCAGCCGCCGGCTCCTCGACCGCGCCTGCGTGCTGGCGCGGCCCCGGTGCGGCGGCCCGGCCGCCCTGCCCGCCGACGCCCTGCGTACCGCCGGCACCGGCACCCGGCCCGCCGACGCCCTGTCCTACGCCGCCCTGGCCGCCCGGCTGCGCGGGCGCGGGCACCGTGCCCGCCGCACCGGCCGGCCGGCGCACGGCCCGCCGGTGCTCGCCCGGTTCCCCGGCCGCGCCGCCGTCACCGCCGGCGCCACCGCCCGCGGCCTCGCCACCGCCCTCCGCGTACTCCGCACCGCCCACGCCCTCGGCGCCCTCGGCACCGTCCGCGTCGACGGTGCCGTTGACCGCCCTGGCGGTCTCCGGTCGGGGCGCCTCGGCGGCCGAACGCGACGCGAGGGACGGCGACAGCGCCATCCCGCCCGTGGTCCGGAACAGCTCGTCGGCACCCGGGAGACTCACTCGGCGGGGCGGCACCGGTCGAGCACCTCCCTGGCGAGCTGGCGGTAGGCGGCGGCACCGACCGAGTTGGTCGCGTACGTCGTGATCGGCTCGCCGGCGACGGTGGTCTCCGGAAAACGGACGGTCCGCCCGATGACGGTGTGGAAGACGTGCTCGCCGAACGCCTCGACGACGCGCGCCAGCACCTCACGGCTGTGCACGGTGCGCGAGTCGTACATGGTGGCGAGGATGCCGTCCAGGCGGAGCTCGGGGTTGAGCCGCTCGCAGACCTTCTCGATGGTCTCGGTGAGCAGCGCGACGCCGCGCAGCGCGAAGAACTCGCACTCCAGCGGGACGATCACGCTGTGAGCGGCCGTCAGCGCATTGACCGTCAGCAGACCCAGCGAGGGCTGGCAGTCGATGATGACGAAGTCGTAGTCGGGCAGCAGCGGCTTCAGGGCGCGCGCCAGCGCGGACTCCCGGGCCACCTCGCTGACCAGCTGCACCTCGGCGGCGGAGAGGTCGATGTTCGACGGCAGCAGGTCCATGCCGGGCACCGCGGTCTTCAGCAGCACGTCATCGGCCGTCAGGCCCCGCTCCATGAGCAGGTTGTAGACGGTGACGTCGAGCTCCATCGGGTTGACGCCGAGGCCGACCGAGAGGGCGCCCTGCGGGTCGAAGTCGACGAGCAGCACACGGCGGCCGTACTCGGCGAGCGCCGCGCCCAGGTTGATGGTCGACGTGGTCTTGCCGACGCCGCCCTTCTGGTTGCACATCGCGATGATCTGCGCGGGACCGTGCTCGGCCACCGGCGCGGGGATCGGGAAGTACGGCAGCGGGCGCCCGGTCGGGCCGACCCGCTCACGGCGCTGACGCGCGGCGTCGGGGGCGAGCGTGGCGGCGTACTCCGGATCCGGTTCGTACTCGGCGTCGGGGTCGTCGTAGGCGCCGTAGGCGAACTCTCCGTAGGCCAGGCCGTGGGCCGGCAGGTCGACGTCGTAGTCGGTCACCGTGGTCACCTGTGCTGTGTTCTGGCGTGCTTCGAAGGTACGGAGTGCGACCGAGCCGACCTCGGCCGAGCCCACGGTGGCCTGCCGGGCCCCGGACTCCTCACGCGGCTGGCCGGCGATGTGCTCCGCCAGTCCTGGCTGACCACCCCCGGGAGCAAATGTCGACTCATTCACAAGTCGTCTTACCTCCTTGGGTATCCAGGACTCTATGTCGATTCGTCAGCGTGGCAGCATGCCGACGGTTTGCGACTCTAGGCCGTTCAAGGCGTTCGCAGCAACACAATCCACGGTAGTGGGCAGGATGTGTCGACTATCGGGCGACCCTCTGTCAAGGGATGCGCGAGCCCTTGACCCTAACGTTTCTGCGGTCGGGTGACGCGACCGACGGAAATTGACGACAGAGCGACCCGCCCGCGCCGCGCCCGCCGTCACCACCGGGTTCACCCCTCGTTCACGGGCCGGCCGGGGCCCCGTCGGCACGCCTGTTCGCAGGCATGGCGAAGCCCCCGGCCCGAGGGGAGCGGGTCGGGGGCCGACGGGCCGCCGTGCGGGCGGCTGCCCGTTCAGAGAGGCCGGGTGTTCAGCCTCAGGCGAGCACGCTCTCCAGGGAGACGGACTCCAGGCCGAAGGCCTCGGCGACGGCGCCGAAGGTGATCTGGCCCTCGTGCACGTTCAGGCCCTTGGCCAGCGCGGCGTCGCGGCGCAGCGCGTCCTTCCAGCCACGGTTGGCCAGCTCGACGACGTACGGCAGCGTCGCGTTGGTCAGCGCGTAGGTGGAGGTGTTCGGGACGGCGCCCGGCATGTTGGCCACGCAGTAGAAGACCGAGTTGTGGACCGGGAAGGTCGGCTCGGCGTGGGTGGTCGCGTGCGAGTCCTCGAAGCAGCCGCCCTGGTCGATGGCGATGTCGACGAGCACGGAGCCCGGCTTCATGCGGGAGACCAGCTCGTTGGTGACGAGCTTCGGGGCCTTGGCGCCCGGGATCAGCACGGCGCCGATGACCAGGTCGGCGTCGAGCACCGCCTTCTCCAGCTCGAAGGAGTTGGACATGATGGCCTTGATCTTCGTGCCGAAGACCTTGTCCGCCTCGCGCAGCTTGTTGATGTCGCGGTCGAGCAGGGTCACGTCGTAGCCCATGCCGATGGCGATGGTGGCCGCGTGCCAGCCGGAGACGCCACCGCCGATGACGACGGCCTTGGCCGGGTGGGTGCCGGGCACGCCGCCGGGGAGGGTGCCACGGCCGCCGGCCGGGCGCATCAGGTGGTACGAACCGACCTGCGGGGCCAGGCGGCCCGCAACCTCGGACATCGGGGCGAGCAGCGGGAGGGCGCCGTTGGCGAGCTGCACGGTCTCGTACGCGATGGCGGTGGTGCCGGAGGCGATCAGCGCGTCGGTACCGGCGCGGTCGGCAGCCAGGTGGAGGTACGTGAAGACCGTCTGGCCCTTGCGCAGGCGGTGGTACTCCTGCGCGATGGGCTCCTTGACCTTCAGCAGCAGGTCGGCGGTGGCCCACACCTCGTCGGCGGTGGGGAGGATGGTGGCGCCGGCGGCCACGTACTCCTCGTTCGGGATCGAGGAGCCGAGACCGGCGTTGTCCTCGATGTAGACCTCGTGTCCGTTGCGGACCAGCTCATGCACGCCGGCGGGCGTGATGGCCACGCGGTACTCGTGGTTCTTGACCTCGCGGGGGATGCCGACCTTCACGGCTAAACACGTCCTCTTGCCCTGGGGGTCCCTACCGGAGAAGACCGGCGGGCGACGCGCACGTGGGGAAGCCTCCGGAAGACACCGGGGCACAGCTGTCTGCGCGACTAGGTCCGAGTGTAATGAAGCCCAGGCGACGTGTCAGCCTTCCAAAGTGAATAAATTTGCCGGACACATTGGCAGGTTCGTAGGCTTCCATGACGATCTTCCTGCCGAATCAACGCCAACCGGGCATGTTCGACAATACTCCGAAAGCGCCCTTCACCACCCGGCGACGAGTCGTTCCCGCAGCTCCGCGAGGGCGGCTCCGACGGCCTCGCGGCCCTGCTCGTCGCCCAGCCTCCGCAGCACCGAGAGCGACGCCCGGTACTCCCGCTCGGCCTCCTCGAAACGGCGCTGGGCGGTGTGCGCCTCGGCCACCCGGGCCAGCAACCGGGCCTCGGCGGCCTGATCGCCCATGGACTGCCGGACGCCCAGCGCCCGGCCGTACCAGTCGGCGGCGCGCACCGCGTCCCCGAGCGCCCGGTGGCAGCCGGCCGCGCCCTCCAGGGCCCTGGCGCAGAGCGCCTCGTCGTCGGCGGCGCGGGCGTGCTCCAGAGCGGCCCGGTAGTGCCCGGCGGCCTGCTCCCAGCCACCGGCGGCGGCCTGCAGGTCGCCCAGGTTGAGCAGCGCGGCGGAGGCCCGGCGGGGTCGGCCGTGCCGCTCGGCCACGGTCAGGACCAGCTCGTGCAGCTGGTGGAGATCGGCGGGCGCGGCCGCGCCGGTCAGCGGGAGCGCCCGCAACAGGGCGGTGACCAGCCGACCGGCCGAGCCGTCCAGGTCGCCCTGGCCGATCGCGTCGGCGACGGCGCCGAGCAGCAGGTCCCGCTCGCCGAGCAGCCACTGCCGGGCGTGGGCGGCGGACGTCAGCCGCAGCGGACCGGGCAGCGGGTCGGGTCCGCTGCCGCCGGCCGGGTCGAGGAGCGCCCGGGCCGACTCGGTGAGGCGGACCAGCCGCTCCAGCAGCCGGGCACGCGCCAGCTCGGTCTCGGCCGGGCGGTCCTCCTGCTCCCGCAGCCGGACCAGCCGCGGGTAGAGCCGGCCGGGCACCCGGTAGCGGGCGGTGCCGTCGGCGGCCGGGGGCTCCTCGGCCAGCAGCTCCCGCTCGGCGAGCGCGGCCAGCGTCACGGCGGCCTCCGGCGCCGGGCAGCCGACCAGGGCGGAGGCCGTACGCGGGTCCGCGCACTGGGCGGGCGCCAGGGTGAGCGCGCGCAGCATCCGGGCCTGGGCGGCGGGCAGGGTGGCGTAGGTCAGGGTGAACGCGCCGATCAGCGGGTCGTTGTCCGGGACCGGGACGGGTTCGGCGGGCTCGGGACCGGGCTTCACCCAGGCCGCCGGATCACGCGCCGGATCCGGTACCGGATCCGCCGGGGCCGCAGGTCCGGCGACCGGCCCCGAGGCAGCGGGCCCGGCAGCAGGCCCGGCAGTGGGCCCGGCGGCAGGCCCTGCGGCAGGGCCGGACCGGCCCTCACCGCGCTTCCGTTCGGCCCGGCGCCCCCGGTCCGCACCCTCCGCCTCTCCGGGCCCTCCCGCCCCTCCCGCCCCGCCCGCTCTCCCCTGCCTCTCCACTCCGTCCGACCCCGGCTGCGACGACTGCGCCACCTGCGCCGACTGCCCGGGCTGTCCCGGCTTCGCGCCCTTCGGCTGCTTCTGCGGCTTCGTCCCGCCGCCCTTCTCCGGCCCGCCGGCCGCCCCCGCTGGCCCCGCCACGCCCGCCGTCCCGGCCGCACCGTGGCTCCCCCGCTGCCCGTCGCCCCCGCCCGGACCCGCGTTCGTCCCCGCCGGCGCCCCGCCCCGCACGTCCCCGCGCGCCCCGCCCCGCGCCGTCTCCCGCGCGTCCGCCTCCGCGACCGCCCGCACCAGCTCCTGCGCCGCGTCCGTCACCGCCAGCTCGGGACTGCCGCGCAGCCATCCCGCCATCAGCCGCAGCGCCGCCGGCCGGGAGGCGCAGGCCTCCGCCAGATCGGCCCCGCCGACCGGGTCGCAGCCGATCCTGGTCCCGCCCACCAGGTCACCCAGCAGCTCGCCCGCCGCCGACCGGTCGAGTCCGCCGAGAATGACCGGGTCGATGTCCTCGATGCCGGTGAGCGGCCCGGCGGTGGTGGCCAGGACGAGGCAGCCGGGCTCGTCGGCGAGCAGCGGCCAGAGCTGCCCGGCGTCCCGGACGTCGTCGAGCAGCAGCAGGACGCGCCGACCGGCCAGCGCCTCGCGCAGCGCGACGCAGGCGGGCTCGTCCCGGCCGTCCTCGACGGCACCGGGCAGCGGGACGCCGGCGGTGTCCGCGCCGAGCTGCTCCAGCAGCCGGCGTGCGGCACGGGCGGGCGGCACCCGGCCGCCGTCGGGTGCGGAGAGGCGGGCGAACAGCACCCCGTCGGGGTATCCGGGGGCGACGGTGACGGCGAACCGGACGGCCAGCGCGGTCCGCCCGGAGCCGGGGCGGCCGGCCACGACCAGGACGGGGCTGCGGCCCTCGGCCGGTCGGCCGGCGGCGGCCCGGAGCGCGGCCAGCTCGGCGCGCCGGCCGACGAACAGGGCGGGGCCGGCGGGCAGCCGGTCCAGCCCGGGAACGCGTTCGGCGGGCGCGCCGGGCCCGGCCTCCATCGTCGCCGTCTTCCTCGCCACCCGTGCCACTCCCGACGTCACCCAGCGCTCAGCGGAGGCGGCCCGGGACGGGCGCCCTGTCTGCGAAGCGTAGTTCGACCGCCCGGCCCGACCGGGGTGACATCCGGTCGTACGAACCGGTAAATCACCCCTGCGGATCAACCCGCGGTGCCGGGCCGGCCCCGGAGCACCCGCCGGTCCCGGATGAGGGCGCTCCCCGGTCCGGGGAAAGGACACCCGTACCGGGGAGCCGGCCACTCCGGAATCGGCCCCGGAACGGCGCCGGTCCCGGAGTGGCGTCACGCCTTCCCGGGGTTCAGTCCCGGAACGGCCTGGCCGGCCAGGGCGAGTCGGCCGGGCGCAGCGCGTCCAGGCCGCCCGGGGCGTGCAGCGCCGCGGACAGCGCCAGGGTGCCGGTGATCAGGGTGGGGTTGTGCAGTTCGCCCGCGTGGATCAGCCGGACCAGTTCGGCGACCGGCACCCGGGCGGACTCCAGCTCCAGTTCCTCCCCGTGCGCCTGGTAGCGCTCGCCGTCGGCCTCGGAGAGGTCCGTGGCGAGGAAGAGGCGCAGTGCCTCGTCCGTTCCGCCGGGCGAGGTGTAGAAGTCCACCAGCACCCGCCAGGTGTCGGCCTTGCAGTGCGCCTCCTCGTAGAGCTCGCGCTGGGCGGCGTGCAGCGGGTTCTCGCCGGGGACGTCCAGCAGGCCGGCCGGGAGCTCCCAGAGCCGCTGGCGGACGGGGTGGCGGTACTGGCGCAGGACGAGGACCCGCTGCCGGTCGTCCAGGGCGAGGACGGAGACCGAGCCGGGGTGGGTCTGGTAGTCACGGCGGGCCCAGCTGCCGTCGGGCATCCGGACCTCCTCGGTGCGCACGCCGGTGACCCGGCCCTGGAACGGGGTGGTGCTCCCCCGGACCTCCCACTCCTCGGCCACGTCGGCGATGCTGCGGTCGTCCATCACGGTCTCCCCTTTTCGTCAGTACGACACAATCTAACGCCGGACGGCGGCCCCGCGGGAATGCGGGGCCGCCGTACGGTGAGCAGCCGAATGCCGGGCTGGCGCGTGCCTGCCGTCCGAGTGGCTACTCGGCGGCGGGGGCCGTCTTGATCTCGATCGCGGCCTTCACCAGACCCGCGAAGAGCGGGTGCGGGCGGGTCGGGCGGGACTTGAGCTCCGGGTGGGCCTGGGTGGCCACCAGGTAGGGGTGCACCTCGCGCGGGTACTCGACGTACTCGACCAGGTCGCCCTTCGGGGAGAGGCCGGAGAACTGCAGGCCGGTCTTCTCCAGGTCCGCCCGGTAGGCGTTGTTGACCTCGTAGCGGTGGCGGTGGCGCTCCTCGACGTACTGCTCGCCGCCGTAGACCTCACGGACGATGGAGCCCTCGGCGAGCTTGGCCGGGTAGAGGCCCAGGCGCATGGTGCCGCCCAGGTCGCCCTTGCCGTCGACGATGGCCAGCTGCTCGGCCATGGTGGAGACGACCGGGTACTTGGCGGCGGAGTCGAACTCGGTGGAGTTGGCGTCGGGCAGGCCGGCCAGGTTGCGGGCGGCCTCGATGACCACGCACTGCAGGCCCAGGCAGAGGCCGAGCAGCGGGATCCGGTTCTCGCGGGCGTAGGTGATCGCGGCGACCTTGCCGTCCACCCCGCGGTCGCCGAAGCCACCGGGGATGCAGATCGCGTCCACGTCGCCGAGCTGCTCCTGGGCGCCCTCCGGCGTGGTGCAGTCGTCGGAGGTGACCCACTTGATCTCGACGCGGGCGTTGTTGGCGAAGCCGCCGGCGCGCAGCGCCTCGGTCACCGACAGGTAGGCGTCCGGCAGGTCGATGTACTTGCCGACCAGGGCGACCCTGACGATGTGCTGCGGCTCGTGGACGCGGCGCAGCAGGTCGTCCCAGGTGGTCCAGTCCACGTCGCGGAACGCCAGGTCGAGGCGGCGCACCACGTACGCGTCCAGGCCCTCGCCGTGCAGGACCTTGGGGATGTCGTAGATCGACTTGGCGTCGATCGCGGCGACCACGGCCTCCTCGTCGACGTCGCACATCAGCGAGATCTTGCGCTTGATCGCCTGCGGGACCTCGCGGTCGGCCCGGAGCACGATGGCGTCCGGCTGGATGCCGATGTTGCGCAGGGCCGCGACCGAGTGCTGGGTCGGCTTGGTCTTCAGCTCGCCCGAGGGGCCGATGTAGGGGAGCAGGGAGACGTGGACGAAGAAGACGTTGTCCCGGCCGACCTCGTGGCGGACCTGGCGGACGGCCTCCAGGAACGGCAGCGACTCGATGTCGCCGACGGTGCCGCCGACCTCGGTGATCACCACGTCGACGTCCTCGGTCGCCATGCGGCGGATCCGGGACTTGATCTCGTTGGTGATGTGCGGGATCACCTGGACGGTGTCGCCCAGGTACTCGCCGCGGCGCTCCTTGGCGATGACCGTGGAGTAGACCTGGCCGGTGGTGACGTTGGCCGAGCCGTGCAGGTTCGTGTCGAGGAACCGCTCGTAGTGGCCGATGTCGAGGTCGGTCTCGGCGCCGTCGTCGGTGACGAAGACCTCACCGTGCTGGAACGGGTTCATGGTGCCCGGGTCCACGTTGAGGTACGGGTCGAGCTTCTGCATCGTGACACGCAGGCCACGGGCCTTGAGCAGGGCACCGAGGCTGGAGGCGGTGAGGCCCTTGCCGAGTGACGAGGCGACACCCCCGGTGACGAAGAGGTGCTTGGTCGTCACGGCGCGGCTGTTCGATGCCTTGCCGGAATGGGGCTGTGCCAAGAGGGGGCTCCCGTGGGTCGCGAGTCGGACGTGACGTGGTGGGAGGCTCGCGGGTCGCCTGGCGACGACGAGGGCGGTGCGGTGCACGGCGCCCGGGGGGTCGTCGGTTCGGCTGGTCCGGGGCGTTTGATCCCACCGGTCCACGGGATACCAGGGTAACAGTGACCCGGGCCGAGTGCTTTCCGGCCCGCCGGAGGTGCCCCCACGGCGCTCCGGGGGCGCACGCCTGGCGCACCACCGGCGCACCACCCGGCGCAGCCGTCACACCCGTCGCACCACCGGCCCGGGCGGGTCACTCGGGACCGCTCGGCCAGGCCATCGGCGGCCCCCTGTTCGAACCATCCGGAGCTGATCCTTCCGGGCCATCCTGGCGGGCGCACCCACGATGCGCGGTATTTCCGCCGAATTGCGGCGCCACACCGGGCGGCGCCCGCGTGCTTCGCCCCTTTCGTCCGTCGTAAGCTGCTCGGACGCATCGCCGACAACACGAGCACGCGGAGGGCGTGGGAGGGTCAGGACGCCTCTCGGTCCCCGATGCGCGACCGGACCTCCCCGTATTCTGCTCCCACCCACCCACCCAGAGGCTCGACCGAGTCTTCGCGGACACTCCAGCAAGGCCCCCCACCACCCCACGGAGGGCCGGACGTCCCGGGGTGGCCTCCGGCCCCGCAGAACCGCTGGCTCCCCCTCGGATCGCCGATGCGTCGTGACCACATTGCGAACTGGAGATCCACGTGGCCGGCCGTATCGAGGACTACGCACTCATCGGGGACATGCAGACCGCCGCCCTGGTCAGCAGGGACGGAGCGGTGGACTGGCTCTGCCTCCCCCGGTTCGACTCGCCGGCGGTCTTCGCCGGCCTGCTCGGCACCGACGAACACGGCTTCTGGCGAATCGGCCCCGCGGAGGCGGTGGCCACCGGGCTGCCCTCCCCGGCCGCCGATCCGGCCCCGGCCGCCGCCGCACGACTCAAGCTCACCGACACCAGTGACCTGCGCGTGCCGCCGCCGACCGCCGCCGCCCCGGCGGTGCCCGCCGACCGCCGCCGCTACCGGGGCGACTCGCTGATCCTGGAACAGGAGTGGGACTCCCAGGGCGGCACCGTCCGGGTGATCGACTTCATGCCCCCGCGCCCGCTGGCCGGCAAGGACGCCGTCCCCCAGGTGATCCGGATCGTCGAGGGCGTGACCGGCACCGTCCGGATGCGCTCGGCGGTCCGGATGCGGTTCAGCTACGGCCGGGTCGTCCCCTGGGTGCACCGGGTGGAGCAGCCCGACGGCAACCACCGCACGGTCGCCGTGGCCGGCCCCGACTCGGTCTGGCTGGACGGCGCGGCCGACACCTACGGCCGCAACCTCACCACCTACGCCGACTTCACCGTCTCGGCCGGCGAGCGGATCGCCTTCGCCCTCACCTGGCAGGCCTCCCACCTGGAGCCCCCGACCGCGCCCGCCGCCGAGGAGCTGCTCGACGCGACCGCCGACTTCTGGCACGACTGGGCCGGCCAGTGCACCTACCAGGGCCCCTACCGGGAGGCCGTGGTCCGCTCGCTGATCACCCTCAAGGGCCTCACCTACGC
>NZ_JBHXDN010000057.1:0-68744 GCF_042726075.1 Kitasatospora sp. NPDC127035
GCGCGGATGAAGCGGTGGTCGTAGGCTTTGTCGGCGTGCAGCTTGCCGGGACGGCGGCGTCGCGGTCCGCGCCGTGAGCGGATCGGCGGGATGGCGTCGACAAGCGGTATCAGGGCCTGGCTGTCGTGGAGGTTGGCCCCGGAGATCGCGAGCGAGAGGGGTAAACCGGTACGTTCGGTGAGCAGGTGGATCTTCGACCCGTACTTGCCTCGATCGACAGGATTCGGACCTGTCAGCTCCCCCTTTTCAGGGCCCTCATGTTCACCGAGTCGACCGCGCACCTCGACCAGTCCAGGTCACCTCGCGCGCCGAGCTCCTCCAGGACCACCCGGTGGAGCTTGGCCCAGACCCGGGCCCTGCTCCACTCGGTGAACCGCCGATGGGCGGTCGGGCCGGACGGGCCGAAGCATGGCGGCAGTTGGGCCCAGGTGCACCCGGACGTCGCGACGAACACGATCGCCGCCAGCACCTCGCGATCCCCGTGGCGCCGCCGGCCACCACCCTGCGGGCGCACCGGAGCGTCCGGCACGACCAACTGGAACAACTCCCACAGCTCATCCGGCACCAGCCGCTCAACGATCAGCACACTCGGAGTCTACTCAACCCACCCAAATGAGATGTCTTCTTATGTAGTTCCCCAGGACCTTCCGGCAGAAAGTGCGATCCGCAGGGCCTTTGGGTAATTAAACGGATCTACGATACAGAACATTCTGGAGACTTCGGGCCCTTGCTGCGATTTAGGGAAATCTGCCTATTGATAGGATGTTGGAATCATGGCAAGGACTCGCTTCCATGGATCGCCTGAATGAAGGATGCCCTGAATCGTCTGCTCCTTATCACTCCAATTCACCGCATAACTCGGATTTTCCTCCGTCCAGTATCGACAGTCCAAGCGGACACGTCGGACACGGGCGCCGAGTCAGCCCGAATTCGGCCTCCAGGTGCAGGGCGGCGATGACATGGACAGTTCGCTCGAAAGACAGCTGAGGCCTCGCCCCCGGGGGGGGGGCGAGGCCTCAGCCTTTCTGCTCTACAGCTACGCCTGTTCCAACTCTGTGAGCGAGGCGCTGATAAGGTCACTCAGCTCGGCAAGTTCCGCGGAAGAAATCGCCGAGGAAAGTGCGGACCTGGCTGCTGTCCGCAGGTGAAGGTTGTGAAGTCCGCACATCAGGATGAGGTCGATGGCGGAGCTTCTGCAATCGATATCCTCCGACAATTTCAAGATCTCGCAGTAAGCGGGAAATCCGAGGGAGATTTCTTTCATGCACTCCCTCGCACTCGCTCCCCCTGCCGCATCCGAAGTGGCCGGCGTCTCGATTCCCGAAGAAATCATTGTCAGCGTCTCAAGCGTCCTTTCGAGTGCGTAGCCAGTAAGCGACGACACCCCATGGACAAGACACCGAGTCGCGGCAGGGGAGGATTCGGCCAACCGGCCCTGTGTGATGGCCTCATCCTCGATCCGATCAATCGATAGATCTACATCGCGGTCTGAGGTCGCCTCATTCAAGTCGAGGAGCGCAGCCCGAAGGACCAGTGAGTGATCTCCGTTCGAGCTCCTTAGTGAGCCCCAGTCGTGCCTATCAATCTCAACCTTCATCGGCCAGCCTCCTATTCGTCGAATAGCCGCAGGATATCGGTCTTGAATGTTGTCCCCTGCTCGGCGAATGGTGAGCGTCCATATCTGAACTCACACACGGAGCAGATCTTGACTTGTTTGAGAGGCGTCGGAGCCTTTCGAGGTCGCACCGCAGAAGTGAACACCACCTTGCTGGGATCGCCCCCAAGTGCGTTTATGAGGCAGGCCTCCGCGCAGGCGCCGTTGCTCATGTCGTTGGAGGCGGCCGCAAACTGTCGCGTATCCACATTGTATCCAGCCGTCACAACACCTGGCCGCTTGTTTGTAGGCATTCCTCCCACGCTCCTGGCCAAACTGTCTCGCTCGCCTTGCGCTGCTGCCAGAAGATCGTCATCGGAGAGGCCACTGCCATTTTTAGGAGTACTGGTTATGCAATTGTGGACGAGGACGGGGGTGGTGCCTGCGAGGACGTAGTAGGTGTGGAGGTCGCTGACGGTGAGGTTGTGGACGCGTTGGTGGGCGGTGTGGGAGCGGATGGTGCTGATCTGGACCCAGGTGCCGGTGGAGGTCTCGAGCCATTGGCCGGGTTGGAGTTTGTCGGCGGTGAGCCATTCGCGGGTTTGGGGGAGCCAGAAGGGGTGGCCGTCGGTGGCGGTGAGGGTTTGGGTCTTGGTGGGGTCGACGGTGTAGGTGGCGGCGGTCTTGACGGTGTCGTTGGCGGGTTGGGTGATCTGTGGGGTTGTGGTGGTGGTGGCGGGGTCGAGGGTGATTTCGTAGAGGTTCTTGTCGCCTTCGCCGGTGATGGTGGCGGTGACCTGTTTGGCTTCGACGCGTCCGGTGGTGGGGTCGGCGGCGAGGACGGTTTCGCCGGTGGTGATCCGGTCGATGGGTTTGGTGGTGCCGTCGGCCATCAGGACGAGGGCGTCGGGGACGAAGCTGTTGCAGCCGGGGGCGGCGCGCCCGCCGGCGTTGCTGCTGCCGCCCTTGGGCTTGCTGCCGCTTCCGGCGGCCTTCCCGCCGCCGCCACTGCCGGCCTTGCTGCTTCCGCTGCTGGTGGTTTTGCCTCCGCCGGCTTTGCCGGCGCCGGGGGCGGGGCCGGCTTTGCCGCCGCTGCTGCCGGTGGCTCCGGCACGGGGGCGGGAGGGGGAGGAGGGGACGGATTTGGAGGCGCCGCGGGCGGCGCCGCTGCCGCGTTCGATGGCTTTGGCGGCGTCGGTGACGGTGTCGACGGCGTTGGCGACTTTGGAGGCGATGCGGGCGGCGGTGGCGGCGCTGCCGATGACGGGGACGACGGCGACGAGGGAGAGTGCGGCGTTCTTCCAGTCGCCTTCGGCGGCGTACCAGACGCCGTTGATGATGTCGCAGGCGTCGCCGATGACGGGGATCATGCCGGCCACGTCGAGGACGGTGTGGCCGATGTTGGAGATGGTGTTGTAGTTCTCCTTGACGACGTCGACGGTCTTGCTGACGGCGTTGGCGGCCTTCTTGACGATGCTGGAGCCCCACCACAGGCCGGTGGGGTCGGTGTAGGTGAGGGGGCTGTTGTTGGCGTAGAGGTAGCCCTGGAGCTGTTGGGGGTCGCTTGCGTCGATGACCGGGTCGACGGAGAGGAAGCGTCCGTTCTTGGGGTCGTATTCGCGGGCGCCGAGGTGGGTGAGGCCGGTGGCCTTGTCCTGGGTGCCGCCGACGAAGCCCTTGTCGCCCTGCCATTGGCCGGGGGCGGGTTGGGTGCCGCGTTCCTCGCCGAAGGGTTTGAACGCGCGGCGGGTCGCGGTGAGTGTGGCGGCGTCGATCGCCGTCGTTCCCGTGCCGTGGTGGTCGGAGGCGACGTAGCTGAGCCGGCCGTCGGAGGTCCGCACGATGGTGGGGCCGCCGGCGGTGGGGTAGTAGCGGGTGCCGGTGACGTCGCCGGTGGTGGTGTTGAGGGTGAGTTCGGTGCCGCCGAGGTAGAGGGTGGTGCGGCCGGGGTCGCGGCGCAGGAGGCGGTTGCCGTCGGCGTCGTAGACGTAGGTGGAGGTGCCGGTGCTGGTGGCGGCGGTGGCGAGGTGGCCGTCGGGGTCCCAGGTCATGGTCTGGGTGTTGCCGCCCTCGTCGGGGCGGGTGAGGGTGTTGCCGGTCTGGTCGTAGGTGTAGCCGGTGGTGGCGGTCGGGCCGTTGCCGGTTTTGGTCTGGGTGGTGGTGGGGGCGTGGGGGCGGGGCTGGCCGGGGGCGGGGTAGGTGTGGGTGCTGGTGATGTCCTTGGCGGTGTCGCCGGTGGGGTCGTGGTCGGTGGTGGCGGTGCGGTTGCCCGTGACGTCGTAGGTGAACGACTGGCGGTAGGGTGCGGGGCCGCCGTTGGTGGCGGGGTTGGGTGTGGTGTTGGTGCAGCCGCCGATTCCGGGGACGGAGGGGCCGGGGCGGGTGGTGGTGGTGCCGGTGTCGGTCCACGCCTGGGTCAGGCGTTTGAGGTGGTCGTAGGTGAAGCACTGGGTGTCGGTCTGGCCGTCGTTGCGCCAGGTGGAGACGGAGGTGACGTCACCGGCGGGGGTGTAGGTGTAGTCGGTGATGTCGAGGGAGGTCTGGCCGTCTTCCTTGTCGAGGAAGGAGCGCAGGACGCGGCCGGTGCCGGGCTGGTAGGTGTGGGTGAGGGCGACCTGTTTGGGGACGTCTCCGTAGGTGATCCGCTGGAGCTGGCCGAGCTCGTCGTAGTTGGTGAAGTTGACGTAGTCGTCGAGGCCGCCGAGGGAGACCGGCAGGCCGTTGGGGTTGCGGCCGGTGTTGATGGTCTCGGCCGGGAGGCCGCCGACCTCGGGCAGGTCCGTCTGGAACGGCAGGCCGGAGATCGCGTCGTAGTAGGTGTTGGAGGTGTAGGTGCCGGTCAGGGCGCCTTCGCCGTCGGGGACGGTGACCTTGGTGGCGACCGGGTTGTAGGCGGTGTCGTACTCGGTGACTTCCTGGCGGTAGGCCTTGCCGGCGGACCAGCTGGTGGCGGCGGTGGGCAGGCCGGGCAGGAGGGTGTCGTACTCGTAGGTGGCCAGCGGGGTGCCGGTGGTGCTGCCGAGGTTGCGTGACAGCGGCCGGCCGAGGATGTCGTAGCTGACCGCGACGGTGACGCCGCGGGTGTCGGTGGTGGAGACGGGGCGGTCGGCGGCGTCGTAGACCGTGGTGATGACGCCCTTGTCGGGGTCCTCGGAGCGGGTCTGGCGGCCGTGGACGTCGTAGCCGTACTTCCAGGCGTTGCCGGCGGCGTCGGTGACCTCGCCGAGTTTGCCCTCGACGTCGTAGGTGTACTTCGTGGCGTCGTAGGCGCCCTGCGGGGTGGCGCCGTGGTACTGGCGCAGTTCGGTCGAGCGTCCGCGGGCGTCGACGAGGCTCGTGGTGGCGGTGCCGCCCTGGGGCGGGGTGGCGTCGGTGCGCTCCACGCCCGGGTAGGAGACGGTGGAGCGCCACTGCTCGATGGCCTTGGAGGAGAACGTCTGGACCACGGGGCGGCCGAGGCCGTCGTAGAACGCGGCGTTCTGGCCGGGGATCTCGTTGTCGTTGGCGACGAACCGGGTGGTGCCGGGCTCGCCGGTGCGGTTGATGTAGGGCTGGTTGGTCTTCACCACCTGGCCGTGGCTGTCGTAGAACGTGTCGCTGACGATGCGGGCGCCCGCGGCGTTGTTGGCGGGTGTGGACTGTGTCTGGATCTGCTCGCCGAAGGCGTTGAGGATGACGACGCCGACGGTGTAGTCCCTGCCGCTCTCGCGCAGGTTCCTGGTGGTGACGGAGGTGGTGCCGGTGCCGGTGAGCTGGTACTCGACCAGGGTGTCGGCGAGGTCGGTGCCGGGGGTGCGGCCGGGTTGCCAGGCGGCGGTGGTGCGGCCGAGGGCGTCGACGTTCTGCTGGGAGGTGCGGCCGTTGTGGTCGACGGACTTGACCGGCACTTCGCGGGTGGGGTGGAAGGTGGTGGTGCTGGTCCAGCCCTTGGCGTTGGTGACCTTCACGGTGGTGGGCTGGACGCCCGCGGCCGGTTCGTAGGCGGTGGTCGTCGTCGCCCCGGCGGCATCGGTGCTGGTGGTGACCCGGCCGTAGGCGTCGTAGCCCACGGTGGAGACCAGCGAGAACACCGGCTGGCCGCCGGAGAACCCGTCGAGTTCCTCGGTGCGGGTCACCGCGCCCGGGCCGTTGAGGACCCCGAACGCCTGGCCGTCGTAGAACGCCCGGCTACGGCCCAGCGTGCTGGCCTCGGACGCGACGAGGTCCGAGCCGTTGACCGTGGCGCAGCCGTCCTTGGTCTGGACGGTTTCGGCGACGCGGTCGAGTGTCCAGGTGGTGGTGTTGCGGGCGTATCGGGTGGAGGCGCACAGGTCTGGCAGGCCGTCGGCGCGGTCGATGACCTTGACGGGCATGCCGTGGGTGTCGAACGTCGCGGTCTTGGAGGTGGATTGCCAGGTGCCGTCGGAGCGCAGGGCGGTGTCCTTGCCGGAGCCGTTGCGCAGCATCTGTGCGGTCAGGGCGGGCAGGGTGGTGCCGCGGTTGTGGGTGGCGGTGGCGGTGGACAGCCAGGGGTCGGACTTGGAGAGGGCGATCAGGGCGCCGCCGTCGGAGGCGTAGGTCTGGCGTTCGCGCAGGGAGCCGGCGAGCGGGTTGGCGTCCTTGACACTCGCGCCGCCGATGTCGGTGTAGGTGACGGAGCGCTTGCTGCCGTCGGCCTTGACGTCGCCGTCCATGCCGCGCAGGTAGTACGCGACGGCCTTGCCGATCGGGTCGGGCGCGACGCCGCTGCGGGTGACGACCTGTTCGTAGCCGCGGAACTGGTTCCAGGTGCGGCGGTCGGTCTCGGTGTACTCGTCGTCGTCGCGGTGCCAGGCGGCCGGGCCGACGTATTCGTAGGTGGTGGTGCGTACGGGTGAGCCGCCGAACGGGTCGCGTTCGTTGACCTGGGAGACCACGTACTTGTGGAACCAGTCCAGGGTCGGGGGCAGCGGGCTCTTGTCGTCGGGGTTCCAGTACACCGGGTAGCAGCGTTTGCCGTTGGTGTCCTGGGCGGTGGGGAGGGTGGCGGGTGTGCAGTCGGCGTCGGCGTAGACGGCTTCGGTGGTCTTGCCGGTCTCCGCGGTCACGCCGATGACGCGCCGCCGGTTCAGCGGGGGCTTGTTGTCGCTGCCGGAGTCGACGCGGTTGTTGAGGAACTTGCCGGTGAAGGTGATGGCCGGCTGGTCGATCCGGTTGGCGCCGTCGTGGCCCGAGTGGGTGATCGAGTTCAGCCACAGGGCCGGGGCGGTGTGGTCCTTCGGGTCCGGGTACTCGTGTGCCAGGACGTAGGAGTCGACGTCGGCGTAGGAGCCGGCGTTGAGGACCTGGGTGGTGATCTTCGTCAGGCGTTTGGTGGACCAGAACGTGGCCTGGTAGTTCTCGCAGGTGCCGGTGGCGGTGCAGTTCTGGTCGAACGGGACGTCCGGCCACTTGCCCGCGTTGGCGGTGTTGAGCTTGTTCGGCGCGCAGTCGAACGAGGCGTCGGGCAGGCAGCGTTCCGTGACGTCGAACACGACCTGCCCGGTGGGCTTCACGCTGTCGGTGTCGGTGAGTTTGGAGCCGTAGGTGATCCGGGCGAGGTTGCCGCCGCGCACGTACGCGGTCCGGGTCCCGGACGGGTTCTGCGCGGAGAGGCCCCGCTGGTAGTGGTTGGTCTCCTTGTCGTACCAGTGGGAGATCAGGCCGCCGCGCGGGTCGACGACGAAGTCGAGCATCCACCGCCAGGCCTGGTCGCACCAGGACGCCTCGAACGAGGTCTTGTTGCAGTCCTCGCCCGGGTTGTTGCCGTAGACGGGTGTCGTCCAGGCGGAGTTGGTGGCCGGGGCGCCCGCCGCGGCGCCGGGTTTGCGGCCCAGGCCGAAGTAGTACTGGGTGCCGTCGGTGGTGGTGACCTTCCAGTGCTCGCCGTTGTTGTCGCCGTTGGTGGCGCCGGTCAGCAGTTCGACGCGGGAGGCGTCGTCGCCCTCCAGTCGCCAGGTGCCGGTGGCGTCGTCGCGTACCAGGGTCGAGGAGCGGCCGTTCAGTGAGATGGTGGCGTTCCAGCCCGCCAGGCACTGCTCGCCCGAGCCGCTCTGGCCGTCCTTCGCGCAGGGCTTGAAGCGCCGCTCGACGAAGCCGGGCGTGTACTCCCAGCCCTCACCGATCCACGACGACTGGTTGTTCGTCGCCGCGGTCCGGCCGTCGACCGACTGCGAGCTGTAGGACAGGGACACGTTCGGCTTCGAGCCGCCCAGGCCCTCCGGTACCGCGATCGGGTAGGACCAGTTGAAGCCACCGGTGTTCCCACCGACGCTCCACGTCCCCGACGGCGCCAGACCGGTCGCCGCGAACGTCCCCGCCGAACCACCCGGAGCGGCCGACGCGGCCAGGACCGTGCCACCCGACGGAGCGGCCGACAGGGACCGGGCACCGAGCTCCGCCGCCGGGGCCGCCTGTGCGGACCCGCCCGCGAGCTCCACGTCGGTGCTCAGCAGACCGGGCCGAGCTGCGGTGCGGCGCGTCTCCACGGGCGTCTGGGTGCGGCACTCGGCCCGCTCGGGCGTGGTGAGCGCACACTCGGGCAGTGCCACCAGACGCGCCCGGGACAGCCAGTCACCACCGAACGCACCCTCGATCGAGGACACGTCCACGTCCACCTTGACGGGGGAGCCCGTACTGCCGCCGGCCGTCGGACGCACCGCCAGCAGCAGGCCGTTGACGCCCGCCTTCTCGGCGGCGGGCCGGTCGGCGACCGTGACCCGGACCTTGTGCGAGGCGGGCGTCGCCCGCTCGCTGCGCAGGGCCTCCGGCGCGGCGGCGACGGCCGCCACGGCGGGCGAGCTCACCCACACCGGTGCGGTACCCGCCTGGCCGCCGGCCGGCACGGCCGCCGGGGCCGCGGCGAAGGCGGACTCCTTGAGGCTCTTCGGGGTCGCGGTCCTGGGCGCGAGGTCGACCTCGGCGTCCACCGCCCCCGGCCACGCCACCGCACCGGCCTTCCAGGCCGGCGCGCCGTCGCCCTTGAGCGGGACGGCCTTGACCGGGGCGGCGTTCCTGCCGCCGACCGCCGGGGTCCGGTCGAGGTCGCGGGGCGACCATTGGGTGGGATTGCGGGGCTTCCACGCCGCCGCGTGCGCAGGTCCCACGCCGGCCAGCATCGACAGCACGAGGACCGCGGCGGTAGTCAGCCGCCGTCTCCCTCGTGACCGCCGTTTGGCGTGGAATCCGTCCGGTGATACCGACACGACTTGCCTCCTGGCATGCCGAAGCAGACCTTCCGTCGGAAGGCCTGCTGAACAGGGATTTTCGCGCGGAGCCTAACGTCCGTTCGCGAACCTGGTCCATCGGTGTCCGGAGCCCCGGCCGGGACACAACGAACGGGGGGGAATCGATGATCACTCCCGACCTTACGCAGCGTGCGAAGAGAGGGGGTGTTTTGCCCTTATTTACCGTACAAATCTCCTGATGCACCCTCACCGATCGTGGGCGTCCTGCCGCTCCGACCAGCGCTTTGACTACGGAGAGCTCGCAGTTGTGAGGTGCCTCACAACGCAGAAGACCATCCGTCAGAAAAGACGTCGTGCGCGGATGTTAGGTTCCCGTTCGCCGATATCCGCACGGCAATCCACCAGCTGACGAGAGGTTTCCTCTTATGGGGTCGATATCCCCCCATCGCAGTCGTCGACGCAGATCCATGCTGGCCGCATCGGTCGGCATCGTACTGACTGTTGGCATGCTCAGTTCTACCGCTCCCGCCCTTGCCGCCGAGGGGAATTCCCCGATTTCCCCGATTTCCCCGATTTCCCCGGTTTCCCCGGTTTCTCCGGTCGTCGAGGCGCAGGCCCCGGCGGTGCCGGGTACGGCCGCAGAAACCGCGCAGCGGGCCGCCGAGTCCGCCGCGCTGGCCGAGGCCCGGCGCAGCGGCAAGCCGGTCGAGATCGCGGCGCTGACCACCGAGACCGACACGGTGGTCGCGAACCCGAACGGCACGCTGGGTCTGCGGCGTACCGTGGCCCCGGCGCGGGCCAAGCGGGACGGGGTCTGGAAGGATCTCGACGCGACGCTCGTCCGGGCGTCCGACGGCACCCTGCGGCCGAGGGTGACGAGCAGTCAGCTGACGTTCTCGGGTGGTGGGTCCGGACCTCTCGCCACTCTCGACCAGGACGGCCGCAAGCTCGCCCTGAGCTGGCCGGGTGCGCTGCCGGCGCCCACCCTGGACGGCGAGAGCGCCACCTATGCCGAGGTCGCGCCCGGTGTCGACCTGAGGCTCACGGCGAACCAGGCCGGCGGGTTCGCGCAGGTCCTGGTGGTCAAGACCCCGGCCGCCGCGCAGGACCCGAAGGTGAAGGCCCTCGCCCTCGGCCTGAGGACCGAGGGCGTCTCGGTGACCGCCGACGCGGGCGGCAACCTCAACGCCACCGACGCCGACGGCCGCGTCGTCTTCCGCGCCCCCGCTCCCACCATGTGGGACTCCAGCACGACCGCCGCCCCGGCCGCGCCTGCGAACGCGAAGTCCGGTGCCCGCGCGGCCCGTTCCGCCGCGGACGCCCCGGCAGCCGCCCCCGCCGCCGACTCCGAGGGCCTGAAGGTCCACTCGGACGCGGACGGCCCCGGCCTCGGCGCCAACGTCTCGCAGCTGTCGGCCACGCCCGCCGGCAGCTCGCTGACGGTCACGCCCGACAGCGCCTTCCTGGACGCCCCGACGACGACCTACCCGGTCTACATCGACCCCACGTGGACGCCCACCAACCGGGGCACGCAGAACTGGACCTGGGTCCAGGAGGCGTACCCGACGGTCACGCACTACAACGACTACGGCAACGCCTACGACCCGGGTGTCGGCTACCAGCAGTGGCAGACCAAGAAGGGGCTGGAGCGCTACTACATCCAGCTCGACGCCGGTGACCTCGGTGACAAGGTCATCCGGAAGGCCGCCCTGGTCGCCACGCAGTCGTACGCCGCGGCGAACAACTGCGCGTCCACCTACGGCGTCACGCTGCACCCCACGCACCCCATCGACGGCACCACCTCCTGGAACAACCAGCCCTGGGACTGGGGTTCGCTCGGCACGGCCACGCTGAACAGCGCGGGCGGCGACGGCTGCCCGGGCGCCACCACCACCGGCGAGTGGGACGTCCGCCAGCACCTGAGCGACAACAACTGGCGCGGTCTGCTGTCCTTCGGCCTGTTCGCGGCCGACGAGTCCAAGCGGGACGGCAACAACGGCAACATCAGCTTCAAGCGCTTCACCCGCACGCCGGCCAAGCTGCCGTACCTGTACGTCGAGTACAACCGCGCCCCGTACGCGCCGTGGAGCCTGGGAATGACCCCGGCCCCGCAGAACCCGAACGGCAACGGCTGCGGCTGGATCGGCGCGACCAACGCCGCCACCGGCATCCGCCTGTCCGCCTGGATCGGCGACCCCGACAGCAACCAGATCGACGCCCGCTTCGAGGTCCGCGACCTCGGCACCGCCGACGAGCCGGTGGCCTGGGACAGCGGCTGGGGCAACCTCGGCAACAGCAACCACGAGGCCGCCGTCACGCCCGGCAACCTCCAGGACGGCCACACCTACTACTGGCGCGTGCAGACCGGTGACGGCGAGCTCCCCTCCGGCTGGTCGGCCGGCTGCCAGTTCAGCCTGGACCTCACCCCGCCCGCCGTGCCGACCGTCACGTCCGCGGACTACCCGGCGTCCGGCACCCTGCCCGGCTCGACCAAGCACATCGGCGAGGCCGGCGCGTTCACCCTCGACGCGACGGACAACGCCAGCGGGGTGCTCTCCTACGAGTACGCCTTCAACTCGGCCATCCCCGTGGGCGGCGCCAACCGGGTCGACGCCTCCGGCAACGGCTCCGCGGTCATCAACCTCACTCCCACCATGTGGGGCACCAACCTGCTCCGGGTGCAGGCCGTGGACCGCGCGGGCAACCGCTCGCAGGAGAACACCTACAGCTTCTTCGCCCCGTCCGACCCGAACGCCAAGACCGTCCTCGGTGACATCACCAACGACGCGCAGGTGGACCTCGTCCTCCCGGACAACAACGGCAACCTGATGCTGTACCCGGCCGGTGTCGAGCCGAGCTTCGGCGGCCCGATGGCCTCCGACAAGGCCAACAGCCCGGGCGGCAAGGGCTGGGACAAGGCGCTGGTCACCCACCGCGGCGGAAACGGCATCCGGATCGACGACCTGATCGTCTACGCCGACTCCACCCTGTACTCCTACCGCAACTCGCTCTGGGCGAGCAGCCTGCAGTCCGAGGGCAACCTCTACTTCAGCAGCAGGAACGCCGTCCTCTCGCGGCGTCCGGTGGCCTGCAGCACGATCGGCGTCCCCGGCGCCAGCTGCGTCGGCTACCACAAGACCGACTGGAGCCGGGTCAAGGGACTCCTGGCGATCGGTGACATCGACACCGTCGGCATCCCCGACCCGACCGCGGACAAGCGCCGCTACGACCTCCTCACCCAGGAGGACGACGGCGCCGGCCACGTCGGGCTCTGGCTCTTCCGCAGCTCCTCCGCGACCGGCGTCTACGCCTCGGGGACGCCGCTGAGCACCGCCGACTGGTCGAACCGCACGCTGATCGCCCCCGGTGACGCCACCGGCGACGGTCTGATCGACCTCTGGGTGCGGGAGAACGGCACCGGCAACATCTACCAGTACCCGAGCCGCAAGCTCCCCGACGGCAAGCCCGACATCACCGCGCTCGTCGACGACAGCACGCGGACGCTGATCGGTCACGCCTCGGCGGCGGACTTCCCCAAGCTGACCTCCTCCGGTGACGTCAGCGGCGACGGCGTCCCCGACCTGTGGACGCGCGACACCAGCGGGGTCCTCAACGTCTGGAGCGGCATCACCTCCACCGGCAAGGCCGACGCCCCGGTGACCGGCTTCCTCTCCGCGGCGGCGCTCGGCTACCCCGGCGGCACCATCAGCTTCCACGCCGGTGCCAACACCAACAAGTGCATGGACGCCAACGGCAGCGCGGACGGCAGCCGGCTCCAGCTGTACAACTGCTGGAACGGTGACAACCAGCACTTCACCTTCCGCACGGACGGCACCCTGCGCACTCTCGACAAGTGCGTGACCGCCGACAACACCTACAACGGCGCCTCCGTCAACCTGCGCACCTGCGTGCCGGACGCGCCCGGACAGAAGTGGACGCTGCGTCAGGACAACACCCTGTACAACCCTGACTCCGGGCGCTGCATCGACGACATGACGGCCGGCGGCAGCGACGGCGTCCAGCTGTGGCTGTGGGACTGCCACTCCTACAGCAACCAGAAGTGGATCAGCACCGCCAACCGGCCGGTCAACCTCCACTCCGGTGCGAACAACAGCAAGTGCATGGATGCCAACGGCCCGGACGAGGGCTCGCAGATCCAGCTGTACGACTGCTGGAACGGCCTCAACCAGCGCTACGACCTGCGGACGGACAAGACCGTCCGGGTCTACGAGAAGTGCGTGACGGCCGACGGCGCCGCCAACGGGAGCCCGGTGACGGTGCGCAGCTGCACCGGCGCGGACAACCAGAAGTGGGAGCTCCGGGGCGACGGCACCCTGTACAACCCGGTCTCCAACCGCTGCGTCGACGACATGACCGCGGGCGGCCAGAACATGGTTCCGCTCTGGATGTGGAGCTGCCACTCCTTCGCGAACCAGCGCTGGACCACTGCCTGACCGATCACCCTCCGGCCCCGGTCCGAGTCCTCCCGCTTCGGCGGGAGGTTCTCGGGCCGGGGCCCTTCGCGTTCTGCGGCCGCCTCCCTCCGTCCCGGTCGAGCTTGCTCGATCGATCCTGTAACGTTCATTCTCAGGACGAGCGTTTTGAAAGCAATAGATCGGAGGGGGATCATGGGGCAACACGGAGGCGGCACCGGTGGCCACGCGGTGCGGTCGGAGGCGGGCGACCGCGAGAAGCGCGGGCGGAGGGGGAAGCCGGAGCAGGACGGTGCGGAGGGTGCGAGGGGTGCGAAGGGTACGGAGGGTACGGAGGCCGGCCGGGCCGCACCGGCCCGGCTGGCCGACGTCGACGCACTGCGCGGTTTCGCGCTGTTCGGCATCCTGACCGTCAACATCACCTACCTGGCGTCCGCCTACCACGGCACCGGCGTGGAGGAGCCCGGGTTCGGCTCGCCGCTCGACACCGGTGTCCGGCTGCTGGTGGCGCTGCTGTTCGAGGCCAAGTTCTTCCTGCTGTTCTCGTTCCTCTTCGGCTACAGCTTCACCCTCCAGCTCGACTCCGCCGAACGGCGCGGCGCCCGCTTCACCCCGCGCTTCCTGCGGCGGCTGGCCGGGCTGTTCGTGCTCGGGGTGCTGCACGCGGTGGTGCTGTTCCCGGGCGACATCCTCACCACCTACGCCGTGCTCGGGCTGATCCTGCTCGCCCTGCGCCGGCTCCGGCCGAGGACCGCGGTGCGGACGGCGGTCGTCCTGTTCACCGTCACCTCGGCCGCGTACCTGCTGCTCGCGGTGGCCCTGCGGGGCGCCGACGGGGGTGACCGGGCGGTGCTGGCGGCCGACGCGCAGCAGGCCACCGAGGCGTTGCGCGGCGGGTTCGGCTCGGTGGTCGGGGCCCACCTCGACCAGCTGCCGGACGTCCTCTTCCTGCTGGCCTTCTTCCAGGCCCCGGCCGCGCTCGCGGCCTTCCTGCTCGGGCTCGCCGCCGGCCGGCAGCGGGCGCTGGCCGAACCCGGCCGGCACGACCGGACGCTCCGTCGGCTCCAGGTCTGGGGGTTCCCGCTCGGGTTGCTCGGCGCTGCGGTGTACACCTACTCGGCCCTCCGGAACCCCGGTGCCTCCTTCCAGGTGTTCGCGCTCGGGGTGGACGTGATCACCGCGCCGCTGCTGGCCGCCGCCTACGCGGCGACCGTGCTGCGGATCGCCCGGGGCCGTCACGGCCGGCGGATGGTGGCGGTGCTCGCTCCGCCCGGCCGGATGACGTTGACCAACTACCTGACGCAGTCGCTGGTCTGCGTCCTCCTCTTCACCGGTGTCGGTGTCGGGCTGATCGGCCGGGTCCCGCCGCCGGGTGTCGCGCTGATCGGCGTCGCGCTGTTCGCGGCCCAGGCGGTGTTCTGCCGCTGGTGGCTGGCCCGCCACCCGTACGGGCCGGTGGAGTGGCTGCTGCGCGCGGTCACCACGCTCTCCCGGCCGCGCTGGCGCGGGTCGGCGGACACGGCGGACACGGCGGACACGGCCACAGTGGGCGCGGCGGGGGCCGTGACCGGGCCGACGGGGGGACCGGGCGCCGCCGGCTGAGGTCGAGCCCCCCGCGCGGGGGCGCTCCGGCGTCCGTGACCCGCCCGGGCATCGAGGGCGCCCGCCGGGGTGACCGGCCGTCACGTCCCCGCGCCCGGCAGCCCGGTTCCGCCCGGACGTTCCGGGGGCGGGGCGCCCGTGCCGCCCGCGACCGGGTGGTTCCGATCATGAACGACTAAGCTGCCGCCCCGTCAAGCCCTCGCGAAGCCCTCGCGACGGGCGGTTCGGAACGAGGGCGGGAGCCAGAAGATGATGGGACCGGCGCATTCGCTGTCGGGGGCGGCGGCGTGGTTGGGTGCGGGAGCGATCGCGACGGGGCTCGGTGAGCCGATGCCGTGGCCCGTGCTCCTCGCGGGCACGCTGATCTGTGCGGGCGCCGCGCTGGCGCCGGACCTCGACCACAAGGCGGCGACCATATCCCGGGCGTTCGGCCCGGTGTCGCGGGTCCTCTGCGAGGTGATCGACAAGCTCTCGTACGCGGTCTACAAGTCGACCCGCAGCCGGCACGACCCGCGCCGCACCGGTGGCCACCGGACGCTGACCCACACCTGGCTCTGGGCGGTGCTCTGCGGGGCGGGCGCGTCCGCCGCCGCCGTCTACGGCGGCCGGTGGGGAGTGCTGGCGGTGCTCTTCGTGCACATGGTGCTGGCGATCGAGGGCCTGCTGTGGCGGCACGCCCGGGTCTCCAGCGACGTCCTGGTCTGGCTGCTGGGCGCGACCAGCGCGTGGATGCTGACGTACGTGCTCGACAAGCCGGGCAACGGCTCGCTCTGGCTGTTCGACCAGCCGGGGCAGGAGTACCTGTGGATCGGCCTGCCGATCACCCTCGGCGCGCTCGTGCACTGCCTGGGTGACGCGCTGACCGTGTCGGGCTGCCCGGTGCTCTGGCCGATACCGATAGGGCGCAAGCGCTGGTACCCGCTCGGGCCGCCGAAGGGGATGCGGTTCCGGGCCGGCAGCTGGGTGGAGCTCAAGGTGCTGATGCCGGTCTTCATGGGCGCGGGCGGTCTCTGCGCGGTCGGGGCGCTGGGTTACTTCAGCTGATCCCGCACGACCTGTGAGCCCCGGGCCGGGGGTGTCTCCGGCGCGGGGCTCCGTCGTGTCCGGTTCCGGCCTGCCCTGCCCCGGGTACCCCCGTGGGGTAGTGCTCATCACGGGTCGAAAGCTTGCCCGAGATACCCCCTGGGGGTATAAAAGAACTACGGGCGACGTCGCCTCGGTGGATACCCCCCGGGTGTATCCACCGAGGCGGCGCCCCGCCGCCCGACCGCCGCCCGCCACCACGGCCGACGGTCGCCACCCCGCTCGACGACCACGAGGAGCCCAGATGACCACCCAGGCCCCCGCCTCCACCGAGGTGGAACTCCTGATCGGCGGCATGACCTGTGCCTCGTGCGCCGCCAGGATCGAGAAGAAGCTCAACCGGATGGACGGCGTCACCGCCACCGTCAACTACGCCACCGAGAAGGCCAGGATCACCGTGGCGGGCGAGGGCTCCGGCTCCGGTGCGGGTGCCGCGACCGGTGTCGCCGACCTGATCGCGACCGTCGAGGCCACCGGCTACACCGCCGCCCTGTCCCGGCCCGCCGCCGCGCCGCAGACCGCCGGGCCGATCACCGGACCCACCGCTTCGGTGGGGTCGGCCGACGACCTCGAACCGCTGCGGCAGCGCCTGATCACCGCGCTGGTGCTGGCCGTCCCGGTGATCGCGATGGCGATGGTCCCGGCCCTCCAGTTCGACAACTGGCAGTGGCTCTCGCTGACCCTCGCCGCCCCCGTCGTCACCTACGCCGCCTGGCCCTTCCACCGGGCCGCCTGGACGAACGCCCGCCACGGCGCCGCCACCATGGACACCCTGGTCTCGCTCGGCACCGGTGCCGCGTTCCTCTGGTCGCTCTGGGCCCTGTTCTTCGGGCACGCGGGGATGCCCGGGATGCGGCACGGCTTCGAGTTCACCGTCGCCCGCAGCGACGGCTCCTCGAACATCTACCTGGAGGCCGCCGCCGGGGTGACCGCGTTCATCCTGGCCGGCCGCTACTTCGAGGCGCGGTCCAAGCGCACCGCCGGAGCCGCGCTCAAGGCGCTGCTGGAGCTGGGGGCCAAGGACGTCACCGTGCTGCGCGACGGCGCCGAGGTCCGCGTCCCGACCGCCGAGCTGACGGCTGGCGAGCGCTTCGTGGTCCGCCCGGGCGAGAAGATCGCCACCGACGGGGTGGTGGTCGAGGGCGCCTCCGCCGTGGACGCCTCGATGCTGACCGGCGAGTCGGTTCCGGTCGAGGTCGTGGTCGGCGACGCCGTCACCGGCGCCACCGTCAACGCGGGCGGCCGGCTGGTGGTCGAGGCCACCCGGGTCGGCGCCGACACCCAGCTCTCCCGGATGGCCCGGCTGGTCGAGGACGCGCAGAACGGCAAGGCCGCCGCCCAGCGGCTCGCCGACCGGATCTCCGCCGTCTTCGTCCCGATCGTGATCGTCCTGGCCCTGGCCACCTTCGGCTACTGGCTCGGCACCGGCGAGGGCTGGACCGCGGCCTTCACCGCCGCGGTCGCCGTGCTGATCATCGCCTGCCCGTGCGCCCTCGGCCTGGCCACCCCGACCGCGCTGATGGTCGGCACCGGACGCGGCGCCCAGCTCGGCATCCTGATCAAGGGCCCGGAGGTGCTCGAATCCACCCGCAGGGTCGACACGATCGTGCTGGACAAGACCGGCACCGTCACCACCGGCCGGATGACCCTGCTCGCCGTCCGCACCGCGGAGGGCGTCACCGAGACCGAGGTCCTGCGGCTGGCCGGTGCGCTGGAGCACGCCTCCGAGCACCCGATCGCCGCCGCCGTCGCCGCGGCCGCCGCGGAGAAGGTGGGCCCGCTGCCCGCCGTCGAAGGGTTCGAGAACATCCCGGGGCTCGGCGTGCAGGGCGTCGTCGACGGCCACGCCGTGGTGGCCGGCCGGGAGGCCCTCCTGGCCGACTGGGCGCAGTACCTTCCGGCTCCGCTCGCCGAGGCCAAGCGCGCCGCCGAGGCGGCCGGCCGGACCGCCGTCGCGGTCGGCTGGGACGGCGCGGCCCGGGCCGTCCTGGAGGTCGCCGACGCGGTGCGGCCGACCAGCGCCGAGGCCGTCGCGCACCTGCGGGCGCTCGGTCTGCGGCCCGTCCTGCTCACCGGGGACAACCGGGCCGTCGCGGAGGCCGTCGCCGCCGAGGTCGGCATCGCCGCGGAGGACGTGATCGCCGAGGTCCTGCCCGAGGACAAGGTGGCCGTCGTCCGGCGGCTCCAGGCCGAGGGACGGGTCGTCGCCATGGTCGGCGACGGAGTCAACGACGCCGCCGCGCTCGCCCGGGCCGACCTCGGCCTCGCCATGGGCACCGGCACCGACGCCGCCATCGAGGCCGCCGACCTGACGCTCGTCCGCGGCGACCTGCGCTCGGCCGCCGACGCGATCCGGCTCTCCCGCCGGACCCTGGCCACCATCAAGGGCAACCTGTTCTGGGCCTTCGGCTACAACGTGGCCGCGCTCCCGCTGGCCGCCGCCGGCCTGCTCAACCCGATGATCGCCGGCGGGGCGATGGCCTTCTCCTCGGTCTTCGTGGTCGGCAACAGCCTGCGCCTGCGCACCTTCCGCTGAGCCGGGTCGCCGCCCGGCCGCCCGCGGCCCCGAACCGTCCGGTTCCGGGGCCGCGGGCGTTCACGACTGGACCGACGAGGGGACTCCGCCGAGGCGTTCCCGGAGGTGACGGGGCCGGTCGCATAGCCTGCGGCTGGCCGTCGCCCCGGCGGCGCGCGGCTTCGGGACGTGGACGGGAGTGCAGGGTGGCTTCGTCGGGTGCGGTCGGGTCGGGCGAGGGCGAAGGAGGGGACGAGGGCCGGGCCCGCGGCCGTGGCGAGGCCGGCGGCGCGGGGCGCGCCGCACGGCGGAGTGCCGGGACGCCGGGGGCGTCGGGGCCACCGGGGGCGTCGGGGGCATCGGCCCGGCAGCGCTGCCGGGCCTGGCTGCTGGAGGGGCTCGCCGACCGGGCCAAGCAGCACCCGGGCCCGCACGCCCAGCTCCCGGTCGAGCAGGGCCGCCCCTGGTGGCGCGTGATGTGCCTGACCGGTCTCGACTACTTCTCCACCCTCGGCTACCAGCCGGGCATCGCGGCCCTCGCGGCCGGTCTGCTCTCCCCGGTGGCGACCGTGGTACTCGTCGCCGTCACCCTCTTCGGCGCGCTGCCGGTCTACCGCAGGGTGGCCCGGGAGAGCCCGCACGGCGAGGGCTCGATCGCGATGCTGGAGCGGCTGCTCTCGTTCTGGCAGGGCAAGCTCTTCGTGCTCGCCCTGCTCGGCTTCGCGGCCACCGACTTCATGATCACCATCACCCTGTCCGCGGCGGACGCCACCGCCCACATGGTCGAGAACCCGCACCTGGCCGACGCCCTCGCCGGTCGGCACGTCCTGGTCACCCTGATCCTGGTCGGCCTGCTCGGCGCCGTCTTCCTGAAGGGCTTCAGCGAGGCGATCGGGGTGGCCGTCGTCCTGGTCGGGATCTACCTCGCGCTCAACGTCGTCGTCGTGGTCACCGGCCTCTACCACGTCGTCGAGTCCCCGACCCTGGTGACGGACTGGACGGAGGCGCTCACCGCCGAGCACGGCAACGTGGTGGCGATGGTCGGCGTCGCCCTGATCACCTTCCCGAAGCTGGCGCTCGGCCTCTCCGGGTTCGAGACCGGCGTCGCCGTGATGCCGCACATCGAGGGCGACCCGGACGACACCGAGGAACGCCCCACCGGCCGGATCCGCGGTGCGCGGAAGCTGCTCACCACCGCAGCGCTGATCATGAGCGTCTTCCTGATCACCACCAGCCTCATCACCACCCTGCTGATCCCGAAGGAGGCGTTCGAGCCCGGCGGGGAGGCCAACGGCCGCGCGCTCGCCTACCTGGCGCACGAGTACCTCGGCAACGCCTTCGGCACCGTCTACGACCTCTCCACCATCGCCATCCTGTGGTTCGCCGGCGCCTCCGCGATGGCGGGCATGCTCAACCTGCTGCCGCGCTACCTGCCCCGGTACGGCATGGCCCCGCACTGGGCCCGCGCCGTCCGCCCGATGGTGATCGTGCTGACCCTGATCGCCTTCCTGGTCACCTGGATCTTCGACGCCAGCGTGGACGCCCAGGGCGGCGCGTACGCGACCGGCGTGCTGGTGCTGATCAGCTCGGCGGCCATCGCCGTCACCATCGCCGCCCACGCCGCCCGCGAGCGGGGCCGGACCGCCTGCTTCGCGGTGATCGCGGCGGTCTTCGTCTACACCACGGCGCTCAACATCGCCGAGCGGCCCGACGGCGTGAAGATCGGAGCCTGCTTCATCGCCGCGATCGTGCTGGTCTCGCTGCTCTCCCGGCTCAAGCGCGCGTTCGAGCTGCGGGTCACCGACGTCGTGCTCGACGAGGCCGCCGAGCGCTTCGTCCGCGACTACACCCACCGGCCGCTGCGGCTGATCGCCAACGAGCCCCACCGCCGGGACCTCGCGGAGTACCAGGAGAAGAAGCGGCAGATCCGGACGGACAACGACATCCCCGCCGAGGACGACCTGGTCTTCGTCGAGGTGACGGTCCGTGACCCGTCCGAGTTCGAGTCGGTGCTGACCGTCCACGGCGAGGTGCTGCACGACCGCTACCGGGTGCTCAGGCTGGAGAGTTCCAGCGTGCCCAACGCGCTGGCCGCGCTGCTGCTCACCGCCCGGGACCGGACCGGGCAGCAGCCGCACATCTACTTCGAGTGGACCGAGGGCAACCCGTTCGCGCAGTTCCTGCGGTTCTTCCTGTTCGGGCAGGGCGAGGTCGCGCCGGTCACCCGCGAGGTGCTGCGCGAGGCCGAGCCCGACCGCTCGCGCCGGCCCCGTGTCCACGTGGGCTGAGACGCACGTGGGCCGAGACGCACGCGGGCCGGAAACCCGGGCGCCGCCGGGACCCGGGACCCGGCACCCGGTTCGCGAGGGGGGAGGGGGGAGGGGGCGAAGGTGCGCGGGCCTTGTGCCGACGGGTTGTCAGGTGCATAGCATGGCGGATCACCGGCCCTCCCCCTCAGAGGAGCAACTCCCGTGCGCAACCGAAGGTTCGGCTCGATCGTCCTGACCGGCGCCCTGGCCCTCGCGGCCCTCGGGGCGGTCCCGGCCGCAAGCTCCGCCGCCGAGCCGGGCAGCGGCCCGCGCCACCGGGTCGAGGTCTTCGGCGAGGACGGCCCCGCCGGCCACGCGACCGTGCCCGGCACCTCCCCGTACCTCGCCGGCGCCCGGCCGGGCATCGCACCCGCCGCCGGGGACGGCGAGGTCACCCCGATCCTCCGCAGCGGCGCGACCGCCGACAAGCTCGACGTGGTCGTCATCGGTGACGGCTACACCGCCGCCGAGCAGGAGAAGTTCCGCGCCGACGCCGTCGCCAAGTGGCAGGAGACGAGCGCCGTCGAGCCGTACGCCGCCTATCGCGGCCTCTTCAACGTCTGGGCCGTCTCCACCGTCTCCACCGACTCCGGCATCACCGGGGACCCGGACCGCGCCACCGTCCGCAACACCGCGCTGGGCTCCTACTTCTGGTGCGAGGACATCGAACGGCTGCTCTGCGTCGACACCGGGGCGGTCGAGAGGTACGCCGCCAAGGCGCCCCGGGCCGACCTCGTCCTCGTCGTCGCCAACACCGCCAAGTACGGCGGCGCCGGCTACAACGTGGCGTCCCCGCTCGGCTACGACGGCATCGCCACCGTCGCCGGGAGCAACGCCAGGTCCGGGCAGATCGCCGTGCACGAGACCGGCCACTCGCTGGGCAAGCTCGCCGACGAGTACTTCTACGAAGGCACCGACACCTACCCGGCCGAGGAGGGGGAGCCGGGCGAGCCCAACATCAGCACCCTGCCCGCCGACCGGCTGGCCCGCGAACACGCCAAGTGGTACCGCTGGCTCGGCCGGACCTCGCCGGACGGGGGCGTCGTCGGCGCGTACGAGGGTGGCGGGTACTACCCCAGGGGGCTCTACCGGCCGACGGAGAACTCGATCATGAGGTCGCTCGGCCGTGAGTTCAACCTGCCGGGCCGCGAGGCGATGATCGCCGGCTTCTACCGGCACGCCGTCCCGCTCACCAGCCCCACTCCCGCCGGCACCCCGCTCACCAGGGCCGACCGGCTCACCGTCGACCTCCCGGTCACGGGCACCACGGTCCGGTGGTCCCTGGACGGCCGCGAACTCCGGCAGCTGCGGGGCCGCACCGCCGTCGACCTCGTCACCGTGCCGCTCCCCGGCCCGCGCGGCCGGGTCCACACCCTCACCGCCACCGCCACCGACCCGACGCCCGCCGTCCTGGACCCCGCCCTGCGGGTCCGCCTCACCTCCGCCCTCTCCTGGCCGGTGACCCGCTGACGCCCTGACACGGGAAGACCCGTGCGCCCGTGCGCGGGAAGTCGGCCGGTCCGACTTCCCGCGCACACAGGTACGGACGCACGGGGGACGCGCGCGCGGACGCGCCGACGGGCCCGGGCGGCGTGCGGGCAGCCCGTCAGACTGCCGCGATCACGCACTCGTCGATGGCGGTGACGGTGGTGAAGCCCAGGCGCCCGTAGAGCGAGACGGCGGTCGGGTGGTCGGCCCGGACGTTGAGGCCGATGTGGTCGGTGGTCGGCGACAGCACCTCGCAGAGGCGGGTGGTGCAGGCGGCGGCGAGCCCCCGGCCGCGGAACTCCGGGTGGGTGGTGACGTTGCCGATCACCGCGACCCGGTGGGCGGGGGAGTGGACGTGCACGCCGGCGGCCGCGACGAGCCGGCCGTCGGCGTCCCGGACCCCGACGTAGGGGCCGGTCGTCAGCATCCGCTCGTCGAACCAGTTGCCGGGGTAGCCGGCGGCGAAGAGGGCGAGCAGGTCCGCCAGGTCCGGAGCGCCGAGCGGGCCGACCTGCCACGAACCGGCACCGGTGCCCAGGGCGGTGCGGTCGGTGAGCGCCATCCGCAGCATCGCCGTCCGGTGCTCGACGCGGTACCCGGGCGCGAGCGCCTCCGCGCCGCCGCCGGTGAGGTGGGCGAGGAACCGGTCCGGCAGCACCGGGCCCATCGCGCGCAGCAGCTCGGTGAGGTGCCCGTGCCGCTCGGGCCGGGTGAGGCCGAGCAGGGTGGGCAACTCGCCCACTCCGTACAGCAGCGCGACCGGGCCGTCCCCCGGGCCCTCCCCCGTGCCCTCGTCCGAGCCGTCGTCCGAGCCGTCCGCGAGGGTGTACCAGGTGGTGTGCGGCCAGAACGGGTCGTCGAGGTCGCCGAGTTCGAAGAGGTGCAGCTCCGGGTCGTGGCGGAACCGGTCGGCGAGCGCCTCGCGGTCGTGCAGGCGGGTCAGCGGGGGCGGCATCGTGGGCATCCGCCGAGCCTACGCGCCCGGCCCCGCGCGCCGCCCGGCCGGGCCGACGGGAGGCCGACGGGAGGGCGACGGGACCAGGGGACGCGGGCGAGGGGACGCGGAACGAAGCGGTGTGCGGCCGTCAGGCGGAGGACGGGACCGAGCCGACCGGCCCCAGCAGCACCCGCAGTCTCCCGGGCGGCAGACCGGCGGTACGACCGACGACCCGGGTCAGGTGCGCCTGGTCGGCGAAGCCGAGCTCCTGGGCGAGCACGGCCAGCCGTGTCTCGCCCTCGGTCAGCCGTTCCAGGGCCACGGTGACCCGCAGCCGGTTGCGGTAGCGGGCGAGGCCCTCGCCGGTGGAGGCCCGGAAGATCCGGCTGAGGTGGTGCGGGGAGCAGCCGACCGCCCGCCCGAGCTGTTCCAGGCCCAGTCCGAGATCGGCCGCCAGCGCGGCGCGCGCGGCGTCCACCACCCGGCGCCGGTCCGCGTCCCGGCCGGGCCGACCGCTCGCCACCCGCGCCGGGGCCAGCGTGGTCAGCACCTCGGCGGCCAACGCGACGGCGCGCTCGGCGAGTTCGAAGGAGTCGGCGCCGTCGCGCGCCCGGGCGGTGAGCAGCCGCTGCGCGAGTGCCGTCCGGGGAGTGGTGAACACCAGCCCCTCCGGCACCTCGGGGTCGCCGCCCAGCAGTGCCGCCACCTGCGGCTCGGACAACACCAGCTCGGTGTAGGCGTCGCCACCGCACGGGTGCGCGAACTGCTGCTCGCTGCCCATCCGCTCGACGTAGACGGTGGTCGGGTCGAGCAGCTGCTCGACGCCGTCGATCCGGCCCCGGAACAGCCCCCGGCGCACCATCACCAGGCCGAACACGGTGGCCGGTCGCAGCTCCGTCCAGCCGTGCGGGGGGTCCTGGCAGCGGACGTCCGCGACGTACAGGTCGTCGCCGTTCAGCAGGCAGGTGCGGTCGACCGGCATGCGCGCACCCTACTCGCGCGGGCGGCGGCTGTCGCCGGTTGCGCGGGCACGGACGGATCGCGCAAGAAACGACAAGCCGCGGGGCGGCTCGCGGCGGGAGCCTTGGTCCTGCCGGCGCCCCGGACGGGGGTCAGGGCGCCGGCCCACCTGCCCCCGCGTGGACCCCGTCCCGTCCCGCGCCACCGGCCCGTCCGACCAGAGCCCCGAGGAGCACCGGTGAACGATCCGTCCGACCACCCCGCCCGCCGTCAGGTCCTGCGCGGCGCCTTCGCCGCCGCCGGCACCGCCGCCGGCACCGCCGCCCTCTGGTCGCTCGCCGGCCCGCCCGCGTCCGCCGCCGAGCCGTCCGGGGCCGAGCCGTCCGGGGTCGAGTCGTCCGGTGCGGGGCCGTTCGCCGAGGGGACCTCGGCGGTGGCGTCCTCCGCCGGGGGCGGCGCAGCCGCGCGGCGGCTCGGCCGGTACGAGGTGCTGGCCCTGCTGGACGCGCACGGCCCGTTCCCCGGCACCCGGCAGGCCGTCTTCCCGGCCGCCTCCCCGGCCGACTGGGAGCGGGCCCGCGACCTCGACCCGGCGGCCTTCGGCCCGGGCGACACCTGGGAGCTGGACTTCCGCTGCTTCGCCGTCCGCCGGCCCGGAGGCCGGGTCACCCTGGTCGACGCCGGCGTCGGGCCGGTCGGCAGCCCGGCGTCGGCCTGGGCGCCCGTTCCCGGCCGGCTGCCCCGGGTGCTGGCCGCCGCCGGGATCGGGCCGGCGGACGTCGAGGCCGTGGTCCTGACCCACCTGCACGAGGACCACTTCGGCTGGTCGGTCCTGCCCGACGGCGTGCCGGTCTTCCCGAACGCCCGGTACGTGGTGCAGCGCGCCGAGATCGCGGCGCTCGCCCCGACCCGTACGGCGATGACGTACGTCGTGGAGCCGCTGCGCCGGGCCGGACTGCTGCACGAGGCGGACGGTCGGACGGTGCTCGCGGGTGCCGGTGGGCGCGGGTCCGGCGGCGCCGTCACCCTGCTGCCCACGCCCGGGCACACCCCGGGGCACCAGTCGGTGCTGGTCGAAGGCGGTGGCCGGCGGCTGCTGGTCACCGGGGACGTCCTGGTCCACGCGGTGCAGCTGGCCGCCCCGGAGGTCGGCTACGCCTTCGAGGCGGATCCCGCGACGGCCCGCCGCACCCGTGTGCGGCTTCTGGACGACGCCCGCCGTACCGGGACCGTCCTGGCCACCGCGCACCTCAACCGCCCGTTCGTCCGCCCGCGGGTTGACGGGTGGACCTCCCCTGCCTAATCTCTTCTTCAAGGAAGATAAATCCTTGAAGAAGTAGCTTCTTCTGGGAAGTTTCTATGGGGGGCACCTGTGAACGTCGATCCTGCTGACCGCACCGACCGCACCGACCGCACCGAGCTCGCCGAGGTTCGCGCCGTGCTGGAGCGCGCCCGGGAGGCATGGGACCGCGCCGACGGTACGGCGTACGGCGAGCTGTTCACCTCCGACGCGACCGACGTCACCTACCTCGGCACCGTCTACCGCGGCGGCGCGGAGATCGGGCGCGCCCACCAGGAGCTCTTCGAGACCTTCCTCAAGGGCACCAGGCTGGCGTTGGAGATCACCGAGGTCCGCTTCTACGGGCCGGACGTCGCCGTGGTGGTCACCGTCGGCGACACCTACAAGGGCCGCCCGGGCCGGCTGGGCAAGGTCGCCACCTACACGCTGGTCCGCGCGTGGGCGAGCGGTGAGGCGGTCTGGCGGATCGCCGCCGTCCAGAAGACCGGGCACCGGCGGCTGATGGAGGCCGTCTCCTTCGCCGCCCGCCCGGCCACTCGTCCGGCCACCCGTCCGGCCGCCCCGAGGGCCGCGGCCTGACGGCGGCGCGAGCGCTCCGGCGTCCGCAGTGGCGCCGCGCGCCCTTCGGCGAGGGCCGCAACGGGAGCGGCCGGCGTCCCCGGGTGAGGGGGCGCCGGCCGGCTGCGGGGCGTCAGAGCGGCAGGACCAGTTGCTGCCCGGGCCGGATCAGGTCGGGGTCGTCGCCGAGTGCGGTGCGGTTCCGCTCGTACAGGGCCGGCCAGCCGCCGGGCAGCCGGAGCAGGCCGGCGATGGTGTCGAGGGTGTCGTCGTCGCGCACCGTCCAGGTGGCGGGACGGTCGGCGGGGGGCGGCGCGGCGGGACCGGAGGCGGCGCCCGTCCCGGCGTCGGTGGAGTCGGCCGGGTCTGCGGCGTCGACGGAGGACGCCGCGCCGGCGGAGGCGGTGGTGTCGGCCGGGGCGTGGTCGGCGGACTCCGACGGGGCGGGGGCGGTCCCGGGTCGGGTGGTGACGGGCGGGCGTTCTCCGGTCCGGCCGGCGCGGGCCCCGCAGACCGGCCACGGGGCGAGGCCGCGCTTCCCGGCGAGGTGGTGGGCCACGGCGATCTGTTCCTCCCGGGTGGCCAGGTCGGCGCGGGGGGCGTAGGCGAGGCCGCCGTTCTCCCGCCAGGTGGGCTGGTCGAACTGGAGGCCGCCGAAGTAGCCGTTGCCGGTGTTGACGTGCCAGTTCCCGCTGCTCTCGCAGGCCGCCACCCGGTCCCAGTCGATCCCGGCCCCCCGGTTCGCACTCGTTCCGCCTCCCGGGCCCGGTGGCGCGGCGTGCGCGGCCGGGGCGGCGAGGACGGCGGCCAGGGTGCAGACGGCGGTGGGGAGCAGGCGGCGCAGCTGCGCGGTGGGGGGCATCGGCGGCTCTCAGGTCCGGGGACAGGGGCGCACGCCGCTGGAGAGCGGCGCGTTCCCACCGACGCACGCCGGGGTCGCCGTGTCGCCGCCGACACGTCGGGCGGGTCACCCGCTCGGCTCCGCGCTGCCACCCGGCCGGCGGTCCGCCCGCCCGCCCCGCTCGGGCCGCCGGGGCCGTTCTCGTCGGTCGGGGTGGTGCGACGGCGTACGGCGGGTCGGCCGTGTGCGACCTGCGGGTGCACGGGGCCCTCCCGGCGGAGCCGGTTCCGGACGTGCGACGGCCCTCCGGCGCGAACGCCGGAGGGCCGGGGGGACGGCGGGTGCCGAACCGGTGCCGGTCGGCCGGCCGGAGCCGGGCGACCGACGAGGTCGAACGAACGGACAGGGCCGAACGGGCGATGGACTCGAACGAACGGACAGGGCCGAACGAGCGACGGGAAGGAGCGGAGTGCCGCCGGTCAGCGGGCCTGGCCGCGCTGGGCCGCCGCCTCGGCCTTCTGCCGCTGCTTCTCCTCCTTCTCGTGCTTCTCCTTGACCCGCACGGTCTCACGGCGCACCTCGGCCTGGATGGTGCGCTCACGCTGCAGCCAGTCCGGGTTCTCCTCGCGCAGAGCGTCGATCTGCTCCGAGGTGATGGCCTCGGTGACGCCGCCGCGGGCCAGGCCCGCGACGGAGACGCCGAGCCGGTTGGCCACCACGGACCGCGGGTGCGGGCCGTTGCGGCGCAGGTCCTGGAGCCACTGGGGCGGCTCGGACTGGAGGGCGGTGAGCTCCTCGCGGGAGATCACGCCCGACTGGAAGTCGGCAGGGGTGGCGCCGAGGTAGACCCCGAGCTTCTTCGCCGCCGTCGCCGGCTTCATGGTCTGCGTGGTCTTCTGCTTGAGCGATGTCATGGTCACCAGGGTAAGCGAGCGGACGGCACCCCCTGCCACGGTCGGTAGCCTTACCCGGGTGACAGAGATGCAGGTGACACCTTCGTTCCGGCTGGCGTACGTCCCGGGCGTGACGCCCGGCAAGTGGGCGCGCGTCTGGGCGGACCGGCTGCCGGACGTCCCGCTCGGCCTGGTCGCGGTGGAGGCGGCCGAGGCCGAGCCGACGCTCCGGGCCGGGGGAGCGGACGCCGGCCTGGTGAGACTGCCGGTCGACCGGACCGGCCTCAGCGCCATCCCGCTGTACACCGAGGTGACGGTCGTGGTGTTCCCCAAGGACCACTGGCTGGCGGCGGCGGAGGAGGTGGGCCTCGGCGACCTGGCCGACGAGGTGGTCTTCCACCCGCTGGACGACACCCTCGCATGGGACGCGCTGCCCGGGCGGGCGGCCGTCGAGCGGCCCGCGAGCACGGCCGACGCGATCGAGCTGGTGGCGGCCGGGGTGGGCGTGCTGCTCGTCCCGCAGTCGCTGGCCCGGCTGCACCACCGCCGGGACCTCACCTTCCGGCCGGTGCCGGACGCGGCCCAGTCCCAGGTGGCGCTGTCGTGGCCGGAGGAGCAGACCACCGATCTGGTGGAGGAGTTCATCGGGATCGTCCGGGGCCGGACGGTCAACAGCTCGCGCGGCCGGGGCCAGACCGCTCCGGCCGCCGCCGCGCCGGCGAAGCAGTCGCCCGCCGGCGGGAAGTCCGGCGCGGGCAGGTCCGGCGGGGGCAAGGCGGGCGCGGGGCGTACCGGTGCCGGTGCCAGGACGGCCGGGAACCGGGCCGCCGGCGGGCGTCCGCGCGGCTCGGGTTCGGGCTCCGGCGGCAGCTCCGGGGCGGCCCGGCGAGGCCGCCCGAAGCGCAAGGGCTGACGCGCCGGACCGGAGCGCGAGAGGCACGGGGGCCGAACCGCCGTGGCGGGGGCGCCGGGCCGGACCGCCGCGGCCCGGCCCGGAGCCCCCGCCACCCACGGCCCACCGCCGGGACCCGCCACGGCGGGCCGTGGTGCGTCAGCTCTCCGAGGAGGGCGGTGTGTCCCGGTACGGCGCCCGCGGCTGCGGGACGCCGTGCTGCTCCCTGGCGTCGAGCCGTGGCGCCGCCGTGGCGGACGCGTCCGGCGTGGGGTGCCAGACGCCGGTCAGCTCGACCCAGCTGTCGGTGGCCGGAGTCGGCCCCTCGGCCTGCACCAGGATCCGCAGCCGCCGGGCGTCCGCGGCGCAGCAGCTGGCGACCAGGCGGTTGAGGTACCACTCGCCGGGGGCGGTGCCGGGGGTCACGAACCCGGTCAGCCGGACCGGGCGGTCGGCCAGGCCCTGCCGGGGGTCGCGGCTGCGCGCGATGAACTCGGCCAGCGCCATCGGCGTCGGCACGTTCACCGCCGCCGGTGCGGCGGGCTGCGGGTCGGGCAGCGCGACGTAGGCGGCGGCGTCGACGGCGGCGTCGGTGCCCTCGCGCGAGGCGGTGAACGAGCCGAGCGCCGGCGGGGTGAAGCAGAGCAGCAGCACGGCCGGCACGGTGAGCAGCCAGGCCACCCGCGGCCCGTGCTCGTGGCTGTGGCCGTGGGCGTGCTCGTGCCCGGGGTCGTCCCCGCCCCCGGTGCCGTCCCGGCCGGTGTGGTCGTGGCCCGAGGCCGGCCGGTGCCACTGGGCGTTGCCCTCGGCGTCCCGGCGGAACTCCAGGACGGGCTCCCGGCGCCGCTCGGTCAGCCGCACCGCCGTCCCGGCGATGCCCAGCGCGAGCAGGATGACCCCGGTGGCGACCAGCGGGATCCGCAGTTCCTCCTTGACGTACTGGAGGAAGACGTCGCTGCCCACGGTGATCCGCAGCAGGGCGGTGCCGACCAGGGCCAGCAGGAGCGACGGCGCGAGCCCCCGGACGCGGGCGCGCAGCGTTCGGGTGGGGGCGTTCACCGCCGTCCTCCCCGGCGCGGGGCGGGGGAGGCGTGCAGCGGGTCGGGGCCGTGGGCGTGGGGGTGCGGGCGCCGGGCGGTGCGGCCCGGCGGGTCGATGGTGTGCACCTTCGGTACTCCTGTCGCATCTGGCCGACGCGTGGTCGGCGCGTTTCGCCGGGCCGGCGCGCTTCGCCGGCGCGGCCCGGGCGGGCGGTCCCGGTGGAGGATGTGGGTCCGGGCCCGGGCCCGGGGTCTGCGGTCTTCGGCCTGGGGCAGCGGTGAGCGGTTCGGCGTGCGTCGGTCCGTCGTCGGCCCCGGGTGCTCGGGCCCGCCGGAGCGGGCGCGGGCACGGGCACGGACGAGGGCGTCGGTGGGGTCAGAGCAGGACGGCCCCGGTCAGGACGCTGGCGACGACGGCGACCACGAAGGTCGCGGAGGAGAAGCGCACGGCGAAGGCCCGGCCGAAGGATCCCGACTGGAGGGCGATCAGTTTGAGGTCGACCATCGGGCCGACCACCATGAACGCCAGCCGGGCGGTGGGGGAGAAGCCGGTGAGCGAGGCGGCGACGAAGGCGTCCGCCTCCGAGCAGACGGCCAGGACGACGGCGAGCACGGCGAGCGCCGGGACGCCCAGCCAGGGCGAGTCCGAGAAGGTGCGGAGCACGGACGGCGGGACGAGCACGTTGAACGTGGCGGCTGCCGCCGCGCCGACCACGAGGAAGCCGCCGGCGTGCAGGAAGTCGTGCTGGAGGCCGCGCCGGAACTCGTCCAGCGGGTTGCGTCCGGCGCCGCGTTCGGCCGGTCCCTTGGGCAGGCGCAGCCAGTCGGGACGGCCGAAGGCGACCCAGAGCCAGCCCATGACGAGTGCGGTGCCGAGCGAGGCCGCCAGCCGGGCGAGCACCATCTCGGGGGCGTCGGGGAAGGCGATGGCGGTGGAGACCAGGACGACCGGGTTGATGGCGGGCGCGGAGAGCAGGAACGCCAGCGCCGCGGCCGGAGCCACCCCGCGCCGCATCAGGCTCCCGGCCACCGGCACGGACGCGCACTCGCAGCCGGGCAGCACGGCGCCCGCGACCCCGGCGACCGGGACGGCCAGCGCGGGGTTGCGCGGCAGCACCCGGGTGAAGACCCGGGCCGGTACGAAGGCGCCGATCGCCGCCGAGACGACCGTGCCGAGCACCAGGAACGGCAGCCCCTGCACCACGATCGCCACCAGCAGGGTCCGCCAGGCGCGCACGCCGCCGGAGTCCCACGTCCAGGCCAGCACCGGGGCGGTGACCGCCGCGACGACCAGCGCTCCGGTCAGCAGGCCGGAGCCCCGGCGCGGGGGCGAGGTCGCCGCCTGCGGTACCGGGGTCTTCCGGACGCTGCCGAGACTCGTCTCCACCACGGTGACCGCCCCTCAGCCCGCTCGCCGCGGGGTGCGCGGCAAGTCCTGTCTGCTCACCGTCATGTGGCGAGCCCGGAGGCAGAGTAGCGTTGATAATCACTTTCATCTAGGTCTTCACCCGGGGGCCCCGCTCCGGTAGTGTCCCGTTCGCGGAGGGGCTCCTCCGGGAAGCCGGCGGGGCGTCAACCTGCTGTGCCCGGTTGCCGGTTGGGCCGTCGGGACGACGGCTGTCCTGCGGGTGCGCCGGTCAGCCGGCCCGGCGGGCGGCCACGGTGTTCAGCAGCGTGGCGCCCCGCTCGGCGTCGTCCACGCTGACCGCGAACTCGACTCCCCGGTGCGGGCGGACCACCAGGCACTCGCCGCGCCGCAGCATCACCGTCGTGCCCAGGCCGCTCAGCCGGTAGCCCCAGCCGCCCACCTGGGCCGGGGTGCGCCGTTCCATCCGGGCGGCCGCGACGTCGGCCGGCGACCAGTGCCGGGCCGGCCAGCCGAACGGGCCGAACGTCACGTCCAGACCCCGCTCGGTCACCCTGGCCTGCACCGAGGAGCAGCCGGCCGCCGCGACCGCGACGACCGCGCACGGGGCGAAGAGCGCCCACGCCGGGCCGCCCAGCCCGCCGAGCGCGGCCAGCGCGGACCCGGCCGCGCCGAGCCCGGAGGCGGCGGCGAGCAGTCCGAGCCAAGGATTGACCGTCCGGGAGAGCCAGACCGCCCGCTGTCCCCCGGGGAGGTCCAGCCGCGGGCCGTCGGCGGCCGTCGCCGGCCGTGGTCCCCGGCCGCGCCGGTGCGCGAGCCAGGGGCCGAGCAGGCCCGCCGCGACCGCCGCCGCCAGGACCGCCGCCACTTCCGGGCCCAGGGGGCGTGCGTGCTGCCAGTCCGGGCGGTCCAGGTTGGCGTGGACGATCGCGGCCTGTGCGCCGACGAGCAGCACGCCCCCGAAGCCCAGCCCGGCGCCCACCCAGGTCCGCGCGGGCGCTCCGGCCCACCGCCGGGCGACGGCCGCCGCGGCGAGCGCGACCGCCCAGCACGCCGCCGGGAAGGCCGCGGACGCGGTCAGGGACATCGAGCCGTCGGCCGTCCGGCCGTCCCAGTGCGTGGCCAGGGGGTCCGGGAGGCGGCCGTGCGCCGCCCACGGGAGGGCGAGCAGCAGCACCGCCACGGTGGCGGCCCAGAGCGCCGTGGCGGCCCGGGAGGCCCGCTTCGCCGTGTCCGTGCTGCCCGTCCCGTCGGTTCCGGCCCCGGCTCCCTGCCTGTCGCCGTTCACGCCGTCGTTCACTTCAGCCCCCTGATCATCTCGACGAGCTCCTCCCTGCTGTAGCCGGCGTTCGCCGCGTCCGCGACCAACCGCCGTGCCGAGTCCAGCAGTTCGGAGCGCCGGTCGGCGCCCCGGGCGACCGTGATCCCGCGACCGCGGCGGAACTCCAGCACGCCCTCGTCCCGCAGCACCCGCAGGGCGCGCAGCACGGTGTTGGCGTTGACCTCCAGGGCCCGCGCCAACTCCCGTGCGGGCGGAAGGCGTTCCCCGGGGGTGCACTCGCCCTCGGCGACGGCGCGGCGGATTGCTCCGGCGACCTGTTCGTGCAGCGGGCGGGAGTCCGCGGTGTCCGGCTTCAGCAGCATGGTGCTAGCGACAGTAGCACCATCGTGGAACGGGACGGTGGGGCCCCGGGCCCCACCGGACGGCCCCCCGCCCCGCCCCGGATCGGCCCGCGGTCCGCCCGCGGACGGACCACGACGGGGCGGGGACCGGCCCGGAAGTCGCCGACGGGCGACTGCCGACGTACGTTCGAAGTGTCCGCACGGGGAAGGCACCGGCGCATGCACGCACTGCGCATCCGGCTCCTCGGCGGCTTCCGGGTCCACGTGGGCCATCGGGAGATCGCCGACGGCGGATGGCGCCTGCGGAAGTCCCGGAACCTGGTCGAGCTGCTCGCGCTCGCCCCGGGCCACCGGCTCCACGGCGAGCAGGTGCTCGGCCGCCTCTGGCCGGACCAGGCCCCCGGGGCCGGCGCCGACCAGCTCCGCAGGGCCGTGCAGGAGGCCCGCCGCGTCCTCGGCCCCGACCGGGCCGGTGCCCGCGCCCACCTCGACTCCGGCGGCGGACTGCTCACCCTGCGCGGCGCCCCGCTGCGGGTGGACGTCGAGGAGTTCGAACAGGCCGCCCTGCACGCCCGCCGCGCCCGCGACCCGGACGCGTACGAGCGGGCGGTCGCCCGGTACGGCGGCGACCTGTTGCCCGAGGACCGCTACGAGGAGTGGGCGGCCGATCGCGAACAGGCCCTGCACGCCGAGTACCTGGCCCTGCTGGTCGAGCTCGGCGCCCTGCGCGAGGCGCACGCCGACCTGGACGGCGCCGCCGCCGCGCTGCGCCGGGCGGTGGCCGCGGACCCGCTGCACGAGGAGGCCTCGCTCGCGCTGATGCGGGTCCACACGCTGGCCGGCCGGCGGCACGAGGCACTGCACGCGTACGACCGGCTGGCCGCCGCGCTGGAACGCGCCTCCGACGGCACCGAGCGGCCCGGCCCGGCCGCCCAGCGGCTGCGCGAGCAGGTGCGCACCGGCGGACAGGTCCGGGCCGAACTCTCCGGCGAACTCTGGGAGAACGTCGGGGACCTGCGGATGCGCTCCGGGGACACCGCCGGTGCCACCGTCGCGTACGGGTCGGCGCTGGAGCCGGCCGTGGTCGACCTGCCCGCCTCCCCGGGGGTGCTCACCCCGCCGTCCGGCCGGGACGGCCTGCGCACCGCAAGGCTGCACCGCAAGGCCGCCGCCGCGCTGCTGGCCGGCGGCGGCGACCCGTCCGCCGCCGAACCGCACCTGGGCTCCGCCGAGCGGGCCCTCGCGGCGGCCGGCGGCGACCCGGCGGAGGCCGGCCGGCTGCTGCGGGCGCGGGCCGACCGGCTCCGCGGCGCCGGCCGCCTCGACGAGGCGCGGCAGGCGGCCGAGGCGGGGCTGGCCCTCGCCGAGAAGCACGGCGACGACGAGGACCTGGCCGCCGCCGGGGAGGCGCTCGCCGCCGTCCACCACGCCGGGGGCACCTGGCGGGAGGGCCTGCACCGGGAGATCGAGCGGCTCGGCGCCGCCGCCGACGAGGACGGCAGGCCGGCCCGCTCCCTCGACATCCACTCCTGCCTCGCCCAGTACCAGCTGTACGGGGACGGCCCGAGCCGCAGCGTCGAGGAGTACGCCCGGCAGACCCTGGACCTCGCGCACGCCCGGCGCGCCCGCCGGGCGGAGGCCTTCGCCTGGTGCCTGCTCGGCGAGTCGCTGCTGCTGCGCGGCCGCTGGGACGAGGCGCCGGGCTGCCTGGAACGCAGCGCCCACCTGTACGAGGAACTGGGCGGCCGCTCCGGCGCGCTGCCCCGGCAGCGGCTCGCCGAGTACGCGGCGGCGCGCGGCGACAGTGCGGACGCCGCCACCCACCTCCGGCTGGGGACGGCCGCCGCCGAGTCCGCCCCGTCCGCCGCGGCCCGGCACGCCGTCGGGCGGCTGTACGCGACGGCCGCGCTGGACGCGGTGGAACGCGGCGAGCCCGGCGAGGCCGTCCGCGCGGCACACGCCGCCGCCGCGTCGGCGGCCCTGCGCGGCGAGTGCCCGACCTGCACGGCGCTGCTCTACCCGGTGGCGGCCGAAGCGTTCGCGGCGCTCGGCGACCCGGCGGGAGCGGCCGAGCACGCGGCCGCCGCCCGGCGGGTGGCGGCCCGGTCCGCCGGCTCGGCGTGGCGGGCGATGGCCGAGTCGGCGCTCGGCTCGCTGGCCGCCGCGCGCGGCGACCCGCGGGGCGCCCGGGCCCGCCATCTGGCGGCGGCCGCGCTGTACGAGCGGGCCCGGCAGCCGTACTGGGCGGCCCGGGCCAAGGCCCGGGCGGTGGTCGCCCGGCCGGGCGCGGCGGAGCCGGACCGGGTGCTGCGGGCCGAGGCGGCGGCGGTCTTCGAGGCGCTCGGCGCCCACCGGGCGCTGGCCCGACTCCGGGAGGGCGCGCCGGGCGTGGCGGGCAGGCAGGGCGTGGCGGGTGCGCCCGGGGTCGGGGCGGGCGGTGGGACGCGATGAGCGGGAGCCGGACGCGGTGGCGCCCCGACACGGTCACCGAGCGGCCCTACAACGCACAGACACCGCCGGCCGCGCTGGCCGAACCACTCACCCCCACCGGCGCGTTCTTCGTCCGTGACCACTTCGGCGTGCCCCGGCTCACCCCCGAACGCTGGCGGCTGCGGATCCACGGCCTGGTGGAGCGAGAACTATCGCTCACCTATGCAGAGTTGGAGCTGCTCCCGGTGCGCGAACTGGACGTGGTGGTGGAGTGCGCGGGCAACGGCCGCAGCCTGATGCGGCCCCGGCCGCCCGGGCTCCCCTGGGACCAGGGGGCGGTGGGCTGCGCCCGGTTCGCCGGCGTGCCGCTCGCGGTGCTGGCGGACCGCGCCGGAGTGCGCCCGGAAGCCGTCGAACTCGTCTTCACCGGAGCCGACTTCGGCGAACTGCACGGCCGCCGCACCGCCTTCGAGCGGAGCCTCCCGGTCGACCTCGCCCGGCACCCGGACACCCTGCTCGCCACCCGCATGAACGGCACCCTGCTCAGCCCCGGCCACGGTGCGCCCGTCCGCCTCGTGGTCCCCGGCCGGTACGGGGTGGCGGACGTCAAGTGGCTGGTCGGCGTGCGGGCGGTGGCCGAACCGTTCCACGGGCCGTTCCAGGCCGAGGAGTACCTCTACCGGGGCTCGCGCGGCATGCCGGACGGCACGCCCGAGGGGCCCGTGGGTGAGATCCGGGTCAGGTCGCTGATCACCGCCCCCTCGCCGGGCGCCCGGCTGCCGGCCGGCGGCGCCTGCGTGGTGCGCGGGCGGGCCTGGTCGGGCGGCGTGCCGGTCTGCCAGGTCGAGGTGCGGATCGGCGGCGCCGACTGGCGGCAGGCCGTGCTGGTACCCGCGGGCGGGCGGTACGCGTGGGCCGAGTGGTGGTACCAGTGGACCCCGCGGGTGCCCGGCCGGCGCGTCCTCCAGACCCGGGCCACTGACGCCGACGGGCACACCCAGCCGATGCGGGCGCCCTGGAACGAGCAGGGGTACGGCTGCAACCCGGTCACGGGGGTGGCGGTGGAGGTCGTCGCGGCCCCGGACGGCGAGCGGCCGGCGGAACGGGACGGCGACCGGCCCGGCGGAAACGGTGACGGAAGCGGCGGCGGAAACGGTGACGGAAGCGACCGGAGCGGCGACGGCGTCGTCGGGGGCCGGGCAGGGCGGCGAGGAGCGCGGCGATGAACCCAACGACGAAGGCAACGACGAAAGCAACGACGAAAGCAGCGACGGACGCGACGGCGAACGCGGCTCCGAGCGGGAACACCGTCGAACCGGTCACCACCGAGGCCCTCGGCGACACCAGCTACCTGCTGACGTCCGGCGACGAGGCGGCGCTGGTCGACCCGCAGCGGGACTGCTGGCCGCTGCTCGCCTCCTGCGCGGCGCGCGGCCTGCGGCTGCGGTACGTCCTGGAGACCCACGTGCACAACGACTACCTCTCCGGGGCCCTGGAGGTGCGCGCCGCGACCGGCGCCACCGTCGCCGGACCGGCCCGCGCCCGGTACGGCTTCGACCACCTCCCGCTCGCCGAGGGCGACGAGATCACCGTCGGCGGCCTACGCGTCCAGGCGCTGGAGACGCCCGGCCACACCGCCGAGCACACCGCCTACCTGGTGCTCGACGACGGCCCGGACGGCGGCCGTCCGGTGGCCGTGTTCACCGGCGGCAGCCTGCTGGTCGGCAGCGCCGGCCGCACCGACCTGTCCGGGCCCGACCGGACCGCCGAACTGGCCCGGGCCCAGTACCGGTCGATCCGCAGGCTCTCCCGACTGCCCGGGGACACCCGGGTGTTGCCCACGCACGGGGCCGGAAGCTCCTGCGCGATCGGCGCGCCCCCGCCGGGTTCCGCCCCGGCCCGCGGTCCGTCCGGGCCCGGCGCGTCCGCGTCCGGCACGACCGTGTCCGGTGCGACCGCCTCGGGCACCGCCAGGACCAGCACCGTCGGCGACCAGCGGCGGGCCAATCCGGCGCTGCTCGTCGACGACGAGGGTGCGTTCGTGGCCGCCCGGCTGCGCGGACTGCCCCCGCCGCCCGCCTACTACCGGCGGATGGGCCCGCTCAACCGGTCCGGCCCGCCCGTCCTCGGCGGCCCGCCGCCGCTGCTGCCGCTCACCGCCGAGGAGGTCCAACAGGCGCGCTGGCGTGGCGCGTCGGTGGTCGACGCGCGCGACCGCCGGGCGTACGCCGACGCCCATCTCCCCGGATCGCTCGGCGTCGAGCTGGACGGCTCCTTCGCGGCCCTGATCGGCGAGGTGGTCCCGTTCGGCACCCCGTTGGTGCTGGTGCTGCCCGAACCGGCCGCCGACGCCGCCCGGGAGGCCGTCGTCCAGCTGCTGCGGATCGGCTACGACGCGCGCCTGGTCGGCCAGTTGACCGGAGGGGTGGAACGCTGGCACGCCACCGGCCGGCAACTCGCCGCGCTGCGGACGGCCGACGTCTCCGAGGTGCCCGGCGCCCGCGCGGCCGTCCCGGGCCGACCGGTGCAGGTCCTCGACGTCCGCGCGCTCCCGGACCCGCCGGTGCCCGGCGCCCTCGCCGTCCCGCTCACCGAACTCCCCGACCGGATAACCGGGTTGCCGCCGGACCGGGAGTACTGGACGGTCTGCGGGCGGGGCCGGCGGGCGACGGTCGCGGCCGGTCTGCTGGCGGCGGCGGGTCTGCCGGTCACCGCGGTGGTCAGCGGAGGTGCGGCGGACCTGGTGCGTTGGGCGTGAGCTGCGGGGCCGGCCCCGCCCGGCGGCGGTTGCGGGCAGGCCCGGCGGCCTAGGCTGACGGCGTGAGCCAGAGCCAGAGCCAGAGCCAGAGCCGGAATCGTGTGAGCCCGGGTCATGCAGCCGACGCCGTGGTGCCCGCCGACCTGAACCTGCTGCGGACCTTCCTGGCGGTCCACCGGTCCGGTTCGTTCACCGCCGCCGCCCGGCTGGTCGGGCTCTCCCAGCCGACGGTGACCTCGCAGATCCGCGCGCTGGAGCGCCAGACCGGACGCGAGCTGTTCGAACGGCAGCCGCGCGGCGTCACCCCCACCCCCGCCGCCGACGAACTCGCCGCCCGCATCGCCGATCCGCTCGACGCGCTCGCGGCCGTCACCGGCGCCGGGACCGGGCCGCCGTCCGCCGCCGAGCCCGTCCACCTGGGAGGCCCGGCCGAACTGCTCTGCACCCTGGTGCTGCCCGCCCTCGCCCCGCTGATCGCCGAGGGCGTCCGGCTGCGGGTGACGCCCGGCCTCACGGAGCCGCTGCTGGACGAGCTGCGGGCCGGCCGACACGACCTGGTGATCGCCACCGACCGCCCGCGCGGCCGTGCGCTGACCGCCGTACCGCTGGGCGACGAGGAGTTCGTCCTCGTCGCGGCACCGGTGTGGGCGGACCGCCTGGCCGGCCGGCTCGCCGTCGAGGGGCCCTCCGCCCTGCACGGGGTGCCGCTCGTCGCCTACGCCGAGGACCTGCCCATCGTGCGCCGGTACTGGCGCCACGTCTTCGGCCGCCGTCTCAGCTGTCGCCCGGCGCTCACCGTGCCCGACCTGCGCGGTGTCATCGCCGCCGTCACGGCGGGCGCGGGCTTCGCCGTCGTGCCGCGCTACCTGGGCGCGTCCGGGCTGGCGTCCGGGGCACTGGTTCTGCTCGACGAGCCGGTCGACTCGCCGATCAACACCGCCTACCTCGTGCAGCGCCCGGGAGTGGTGGGCCCGGCGGCGGCCCTGGTCCGGGAGCGGCTGCTGGCCTCGGCGCGGGAGTGGTGAGCGGTCCGGCGGGCCGTCCCCGGTCGGGCCCCCGGGGGCGGCGGGCGCCGCAGACCCGGACGGCGGCCCTCCGCGGGGGTGGAGGACCGCCGCCGGATCAGGAGCGGGCGGAGCGCCGGGCCGAGGAGGTCAGCAGCGCGACGCCCAGCAGGACCAGTGCCGCCGCGGCGACCAGCAGCGGGGAGGGCCCCGCCGGCTGACCCGCGCGCCGGACGGTTCCCATGAAGTCCAGCGCGGCGACCTGGTTCACCACCAGGTACCAGAGCGGCAGGTAGAGCGCCTGGAACAGCCGGTGGGTCCGGGAGAGCGCACCCAGCGCGAGGGCCAGCGAAGGGACGAACAGGGCGCCCGCGGCCCAGGCCGCCGTCCCGTCGGCGTCGCCGGCCGCGACGAGGCGGACCAGCACCCCCGCGCCGACCAGGGTGGTGAGCACCACGCCCGAGGCCCACTCGGCCACCAGCCTCGACCGGGCGGCCGGGTAGGCGCCGAGCAGGACCTCAAGCCCGTACTCGGCCGCCCGGCTGCCCAGCCGGGACCAGAGCAGCACCGGCCAGACCCAGGCGGCCGGGAGCAGCACGCCGACGCCCACCTCGGGCGGGACCGCGAGCCCGACGAGGCCGAGGACGGCGGCGCCCAGCCACCACCAGCGCGAGGTGTCGCCGAACAGGATCCGGACCTCTCCGGCGAGCAGGCGCCCGAACCCGGCGCCGAACCCGCTGCCGGATCCCTCGGCCGTCGTCCCCGTCCCGACAGGCGGCCGCAGGGCCGGTGCCGGGACGGGGGCGCCGGCCGGTGCGGCCGGCGCGGTCGGCCCGGCCGGGACCGCCCCCGTGCCGAGGGGCACCCGACCGCCGCGGTCCGCGCCCCGGCCCGCGCCCCGGCCCGCGCCCCGCGCCGGGTCGAACCGGTGGAACCAGAGCGCGGGCAGCACCGCGACCCCGACCGCGAGCACGACCAGCAGCAGCCGCTGCGTCAGGAACCCGACCCCGAAGGCCGCGCCGTCCCACGGGAACGGCTCCAGCGGCGCGTCCACCCTCGTCAGGCCGAGGCTGAACTCCTCGCCGCCGAGCTCGACCCCCCGCGCCGCCAGACCGTCGCTCAGCGACGCCGCGGCCGGGCCGAGACCGAGCCCGCCGAACGGCGCGCCGGGAGACTCTCCGGCGATCAGCAGGGCCGGTGCGAGGACGAACCAGGCCACGTTCCCGAGGCCGGTCCGCAACAGTGGCACGGTCTCGAAGAGGACGGCCACGGCCGCCGTCATCGCCAGCAGGGGCAGCGTCAGCACCAGGAACGGCGTCAGCAGGGCGAGCGGGTCGACGGCCCGGTCCTCGCCACGGACGAGCTGCAGGGCGGGCGTGGTGAGCGCGAGGACGCCGAGCATCGAGCCGAGGACGAGGAGGTTGCCGAGGAACTTCGCCAGCAGCAGGTCGGCGGTCCGCAGCGGGGTGGCCGCGAGGAGCAGGCCGACGCCGGTCTCCTCGTCGCGGCCCAGGCCCTTGCGGACCACGTAGAACCCGCCGAGGGTGAGCCAGAGCGCCCCGGCGAGTGCGGTCGCCGTGCCGACGTAGGCGCTGTTGTACTCGCCCCGGTGGCTGCCCAGGGCGAGGATCGCCCAGTGCCCGTCGGCGGGCGGGACGGCGAGCAGGCCGAGGCCGACGGCGGCGAGCAGGGTCACCGCGTAGGCGGGGCGCCGGACCCGGTCCCGGAAGTCGCCGAGAGCCAGCCGGGCGAGCCGGCCCGGCGTACCGGATCCGACCGGGCCGTCTCTTCCCGGCCGCCGGTCCTGCCCGCCGCCCCTGCGGAGCCCGAGGCCCGGGCCGTCTCCGCCGCCGAGCCCGGAGCGTCCGCCGCGTCCGCCGCGTCCGCCGTGCCCCGTCACCGCCGCACCTCCGGCCCGTGCGGCCCGTGCGGCCCGGCCACCGGACCGGACGACGGGTCCGGGAACGCTCCCGCGCCCCGGCCCGGAGCGCCGGCGGCGCCCGTCGGGCGGACCAGCGCCAGGTACGCGTCCTCCAGGTCCGGCGCGACCGGCACGGCGTCGGCGGACGGCGCGCCGTCCGCGAGCAGCCGCAGCCGGACCCGGCCGTCGGCGGTGCGCACCATCCGGCTGACCACGTACCGCTCCTGGACGGCGGTCACCGCCGCGGGGTCGACCGCCACCTCCCAGACCCGGCCGGCCTGGTCGCCCAGCAACTCCTCGGGGGTGCCCCGGCGCAGCAGCCGGCCGCCCGCGACGACCGCGATGTCCCCGGCCACCGACTCGATGTCGGAGACGATGTGGGTGGAGAGCAGCACGACACGGTCGGTGGCGAGCGTGCTCAGCAGGTTGCGGAAGCGGACCCGTTCCTCCGGGTCGAGCCCGGCGGTGGGTTCGTCGACGACGACGACCTGCGGGTCGCCGAGCAGCGCCTGGGCGATGCCGACGCGCCGCAGCATGCCGCCGGAGTACGCGCCGAGCGGCCGTCGGACCGCCCCGGTCAGGTTGACCAGGGCGAGGAGCTCGTAGATCCGGGCCCGGGCGGCGCGGGCCCGGAGGCCCTTGGCGGCGGCCAGGTAGGCCAGGAACGCGGGTGCGGTGAGGTTCGGGTGGACGCCGAAATCCTGGGGGAGGAAGCCCAGTTGGCGGCGGAGCAGGTCGGGTTCGGCGAGGACGTCGGCGCCCCGGTAGAGCACCTGGCCGGCGGTGGGCCGGGTGACGGTGGCGACGATCCGCATCAGCGAGGACTTGCCCGCCCCGTTCGGGCCGAGCAGGCCGAGCAGGCCCGGGCGGAGCCGGAGGGTGAGGCCGTCGACGGCGCGTTGGCCGCCCCGGTAGACCTTGGTGACGTCGATCAGGTCGAGTGCTGGTTCGTGTGCGAGATGGGGCATGGGCTCCGCTCTCCCGGCCGGTCGGAGGGTGGGGAAGGTGACGTGGTCGAGCCTTCCGGACCGGCGGGCCGCTGCCATCTGCCGTTCGGCAGAGATCCGCACGCGGAACGCGGCGAACCGGCCCGGCAGCCGGCCTCCGGCCCGGTCGGCCGTCCCGGCCTGCGCGGCGAGCCTTGACACGTGGTTCGGGTGCTGAGTCAATGGCCGTGCCCGGCGGCAACCGAATGATCGGTCGGCCCGCCCGCGGGTCGCCTCCCCCCTGCGGCGAGGCGGCGAGGCGGCAGGACGGCAAGGCGGCAAGGCGGCGGGCGTCACGGTGCGGAGGAGACCTGATGAGCAGCAGTGGGACCGGTCCGGCCGCCTCGCGGACGCGCCTGGGGGAGCCGCTCCCGGACGCGCTGCTGGACGCCGGGGAGCGGATGACCGCCGACGAACTGAAGGCGCACCAGCTCAAGCACCTGCGGGCCACGCTGCACCACGCCTACGACAACGTCGAGCTCTACCGCCGCAGGTTCGACGCCGCCGGTGTGGCGCCCGCGGACTGCCGGACCCTCGCCGACCTCGCCCGGTTCCCCTTCACCACCAAGGCGGACCTGCGCGACACCTATCCGTTCGGCATGTTCGCCGTCCCGAGGGAGCGGGTGCGCCGGATCCACGCCTCCAGCGGCACCACCGGCCGCCCGACCGTGGTCGGCTACACCGAGCACGACCTCGACGTCTGGGCCGACGTCGTGGCGCGCTCGATCCGTGCGGCGGGCGGGCGCCCCGGTCAGACGGTGCACATCGCCTACGGCTACGGGCTGTTCACCGGCGGGCTGGGTGCGCACGCCGGTGCCGAACGGGCCGGCTGCACGGTGATCCCCGCCTCGGGCGGCATGACGGCGCGTCAGGTGAAGCTGATCCAGGACCTCGGGCCCGAGATCATCATGGTCACCCCGTCCTACCTGCTCACCCTCCTCGACGAGTTCGATCGCCAGGGGGTCGACCCGCGGGCCACCTCGCTGCGGGTCGGCATCTTCGGCGCCGAGCCGTGGACGGAGGAGATGCGGGCGGAGATCGAGCGGCGGACGGGCCTCCACGCCGTCGACATATACGGCCTCTCCGAGGTGATGGGTCCGGGCGTCGCCCAGGAGTGCGTGGAGACCAAGGACGGCCTGCACATCTGGGAGGACCACTTCTACCCCGAGGTGGTGGACCCGTTCACGGACCGGGTGCTGCCGGACGGTGAGGGCGGCGAGCTGGTCCTCACCTCGCTCACCAAGGAGGCGCTGCCGGTGATCCGCTACCGCACCCGCGACCTCACCCGGCTGCTGCCCGGCACCGCCCGGCCCGCGTTCCGCCGGATGGCCAAGGTCACCGGGCGCTGCGACGACATGATCATCCTGCGCGGGGTCAACGTGTTCCCGACCCAGATCGAGGAGATCGTCCTGCGGACCCCGGCCGTCGCGCCGCACTTCCAGCTCCGGCTGACCCGCCGGGGCCGCCTGGACCACATGACCGTCCGGGTGGAGGCGCGGCCCGGTGCCGGGCCCGGACAGCGGGAGGCGGCGGTGGCGGCGATCGCGCGCGACGTGAAGGACGGGGTCGGGGTGAGCGTGGACGTCGAGGTCGTGGATCCGTACAGCCTGGAGCGGTCGGTCGGCAAGATCCGCCGGGTCGCCGACCTCCGGGGGGAGTGAGGGGGTGGGCCGCGCGCCCCGTGGCCGGCGGCCGTGCGGGAGCGGCGTGCGGGAGCGGCGTGCGGCGCGCGGTGCGGCGCGCGGTGCGGCGCGGATCAGTGGCCTCACGGCGGGTGAGGGCGGGCCGCGCGCCCTCTACGATGAGGCCATGAGCGGGAGCCTCCAGGTATCAGGTGCGCACGTGTCGCAGGCGTCCGGCACGGACGAGCGGCTCGACGTGGCCGCGGGTGTCCTGGCGCTGCTCGCGGACCGGACCCGGCTCGCCCTGATGCAGCGGCTGAGCGAGGGCGAGGCGGACGTGACGACACTGACCGAGTTCTGCGGCGCGGCGCGGCCGTCGGTGAGTCAGCACCTGAGCAAGCTGCGGCTGGCCGGCCTCGTGGCCACCCGCAAGGACGGTCGGCGGGTGGTGTACACGCTGCGGCACGGCCACCTGCGGCGGCTGGTGCACGAGGCGCTGAACGTCGCCGACCACCAGATCAGCGGACTGCCGCCGCACGACTAGAGCCGCCGGCGGACCGGCCGGAGTGGTCGGTGGAGCGGCCGGTGGAACGGCCCGACGGCCGGGTGCCGGGCTTTCGGTGGCCTCCTCCTCTCCAATGGGTGCACACGTATGCACATGTTGTCCTATCCTGAAGGAGACGTCCCTGGTTCGCGCCGTACCCGTCTGCGCGCCGAGTCGATCGGGGTTCCCATGCTCTCCGTGCTCCGCAACCGCACCTACCGACACCTCCTCACCGCCCAGGTGGTCGCCCTCGCCGGGACCGGCCTGGCCACGGTGGCGCTCGGCCTGCTGGCCTACGACCTGGCCGGTGCCTCGGCCGGTGCCGTGCTCGGGACGGCCCTGGCGATCAAGATGGCGGCGTACGTGGGGATCGCCCCGGTCGTCGCCGTGCTCGCCCACCGGATCCCCCGCCGGCGGCTGCTGGTCGCGGCCGACCTGGCCCGCGCGGCGGTGGCACTCGCACTGCCCTTCGTCACCGGCGTCTGGCAGGTCTACCTGCTGATCTTCGTCCTCCAGGCGGCCTCCGCGACGTTCACGCCGGCGTTCCAGTCGGTGATCCCCGAGGTGCTGCCCGACGAGCGCGACTACACCCGCGCGCTTTCCCTCTCCCGGCTCGCCTACGACACGGAGAGCCTGGTCAGCCCGGCCCTGGCCGCCGGCCTGCTCGCCCTGGTCGGCTACCGCTGGCTGTTCTGGGGGACGGTGATCGGGTTCCTCGCCTCGGCGGTCCTGGTGGTCTCGGTGGTCCTGCCGGTCGCGGCGGCGCGCGGGGCGGTGGGCGGCGCGCGCGGCTCGCGGGCGCCGTCCGTCGCGGCCCGGTCGCTGGAAGGACTGCGCCTCTTCCTCTCCGTCCCGCGCCTGCGGGCCCTGCTCGCCCTGGACCTCGCGGTCGCCGCCGGCGGCGCCATGGTGATCGTCAACACCGTCGTCTACGTCCGCGACCAGCTCGGCCGCCCCGCCGGGGACGTGCCGATCGCGCTCGGCGCGTACGGGGGCGGGTCGATGGCGGTCGCGCTGCTGCTGCCCCGGGTCCTGGACCGGGTGGCCGACCGCAGTGTCATGGTCCCGGCCGCCTTCGGCATCGCGGGGCTGCTCGCCGCCCTGGCCGTCCTCACCTCGACGGGCGGCGGGGGGTGGCGCTGGCCCGCGCTGCTCGCCGTCTGGGCGGGCCTCGGTGCGGCGGGCTCGCTGATCCTCACCCCCGGCGGGCGGCTGCTGCGGGCCGCGGTGCCGGCGGCGGAGCTGCCCGCCGCGTTCGCCGCCCAGTTCTCGCTGTCGCACGGCTGCTGGCTGCTCGCCTACCCCCTGGCGGGCTGGCTCGGCGCCACCGCGGGCCTCCCCGCCGCCGTCCTCGCCCTCGCGGCCCTGGCCCTGGCCGCCGCCTTTCTGGCGGTCCGTGCCTGGCGCCCCGCCCGGGACTCCCGGCCCGCCACGGTCACCGGCCCGGCCCCGGTCGCGGCGGCTCGCCCCGGCGTGAGCGCCGGTCCGGCCCGGGCCGTCCGGCCGGTCCACCGCCACCGGCCCGCGTCCGGTGCGTCGCTGCCGCGTTGAGCGTCCTGCCGTGGGGGACCGGCCGCGCTACCCGTCTCCTCCCTCGCCCCCTGGCGTGCGGAACGTCTTGACCGGCGGGCCCCGTCGCGCCGGGCGTCCCGTCCGCGCGCCTTCGCCACGGGCCCTTGCCCGAGGTGAAACCGGATCGTGCGACGATGGGTGCAGCAATGTTGGTAAATGTTCGATATTGTTTGGCCATGTTGTTGAAGGGGAGTTCCATGCAAGGGAGCAGGACATGGCCGGAACGGTGACCGGGGAGACCGACCTGGCCGGCTCGACCACCAGGACCGTCGCCACGCTGGCCGACGGCCGCGAACTGATCTACTTCGACCGCGGGGCGGCCCCCGCCGGCCGGGACGCGGTCGACCGGCGGCCGCTCGAAGCCGCCGCGCCGTCCTCGGAAGTGCGGCTCGACCCGCTGACCGGCGCCTGGGTGACCGTCGCCGCGCACCGCCAGGTCCGCACCTACCACCCGCCCGCCGACCAGTGCCCGCTCTGCCCCTCGCACGACGGGCGGCTCAGCGAGATCCCGGCCTCGGACTACCAGGTCGCGGTCTTCGAGAACCGGTTCCCCTCGCTGGCCGGACACCCCGACACGCACCCCGTCCGACCCAGTCTCGGCGACCCGCTGCACGCCACCCGCCCCGGGGCCGGCCGCTGCGAGGTGGTCTGCTTCACCGCCGACCACGACGCCTCGTTCGCCGACCTCGACGAGGACCGCGCCCGGCTGGTGCTCGACGCCTGGACCGACCGCACCGCCGAACTCTCCGCCCTGGGGGGCGTCCAGCAGGTCTACTGCTTCGAGAACCGGGGCGCCGAGATCGGCGTCACCCTCGCCCACCCGCACGGCCAGATCTACGCGCTGCCGTTCACCACGCCGCGCACCGCCCACATGATCGACCGGGCCGCCCGGCACCGCGCCGCCACCGGGCGCAACCTCTTCGAGGACCTCGTCGCCGCCGAACGCGCCGACGGGGAGCGGGTCGTGCTCGCCGGCGAGCACTGGACGGCCTTCGTCCCCTTCGCGCCCCGCTGGCCCTACGAGGTCCACCTCCACCCGCACCGCAGGGTCCCCGACCTCACCCGGCTGGACGAAGCCGAACGCGAAGAACTCCCCGGTATCTACCTGGAGTTGCTGCGCCGCTTCGACCGCCTCTTCGGCGACGGCGAACGCCGCGTCCCGGCCCCGTACATCTCCGCCTGGCACCAGGCCCCGGTGGTCGGCGGCGACGAACTCGGCCTGCACCTCGAACTGTTCACCGTCCGGCGGACCGCCGACAAGCTCAAGTACCTGGCCGGCACCGAGTCCGGCATGGAAGCCTTCATGAACGACGTCGCCCCCGAGGACGCCGCCCGGCGTCTGCGGGAGGTCGCGTCCACCACCGGTGGAGAGCAGCGATGACCACGACCACCCTCTTCGCCGAGCTGTTCGGCCACGCCCCCGACGGCGCCTGGGCGGCGCCCGGCCGGGTCAACCTGATCGGTGAACACACCGACTACAACGACGGGTTCGTCCTGCCGATCGCCCTGCCGCAGGCCGTCCGCGTGCAGGCCCGCCGCCGCCCCGACACCCTGCTGCGTCTGCACTCCTCCCGGACCCCGGGCGAGATCGTCGAGCTGGACGTGGCCGCGCTGGAGCCCGGCGGAGTGGCGGGCTGGGCCGCGTACCCCGCCGCGGTCGTGTGGACCCTGCGGGAGGCCGGTCACCCCGTCGGCGGCGCCGACCTGCTGATCGACAGCGACGTGCCCGCCGGCGCGGGCCTCTCGTCCTCCGCGGCGCTCGAATGCGCGGTCGCCCTCGCCTACAACGACCTGTACGGGCTCGGCCTGGACGCGCGCCGGCTCGCGCTGCTCTCCCAGCGGGCGGAGAACGCGTTCGTCGGCGTGCCGTGCGGGATCATGGACCAGATGGCCTCGATGGCCTGTCGCGCCGGGGCCGCACTCCACCTGGACGCCCGCGACCTCTCCGTCCGGCACGTCCCGCTCGACCTCGCGGGTGCGGGCCTGGCCCTGCTCGTCATCGACACGCGGGTGCAGCACGACCTCGCCGACGGCGCCTACGCCGCGCTGCGGGCGGGCTGCGAGCGGGCGGCCGTCCTGCTCGGGGTGGCGGCGCTGCGCGACCTCTCGGGTTTCGACCTTCCGCTCGCACTGCAACAACTCCCCGACGAGCTGCGCCCGTTGGTCCGCCACGTGGTGACCGAGAACGAGCGGGTCGAGCACGCCGTCGCGGAGTTGGAGCGGCACGGCCCGGCCGCCCTCGGCCCGATCCTCACCGCCGGACACGCCTCCCTGCGGGACGACTACCGGGTGTCCTGCGCCGAGACCGACCTCGCCGCCGCCACGGCCGTCGCCGCCGGGGCCCTCGGGGCCCGGATGACCGGCGGGGGCTTCGGCGGCTCGGTGATCGCCCTGGTGGAGACGGGAGTGGCGGAGGCGGTGGCCACGGAGGTCGTCGCGGCGTTCGCGGCCGCCGGCCATGCCGAGCCGCACCTCTACACGGTGATCCCCTCGGAGGGGGCCCGCCGGTTGGCGTGAGGCCCGGCCCGGCCCGGCCGACGGCCCTTCGGCCGGGCCGCCCGGCCGCGCTGCGCCGCCGGCCTGCGCTGCAGGCCGGCGGCCCGGCTGCCGGTCAGCCGCAGAACTCGGCCTCGGCGAGCTTGAGTTTGCCGGTGAACCAGTCGGCGTTGGCGTTGAACGCGACGGCGTGCCGGCCGTCCCGGGTGGTCAGCGCGAGGGTCGACGACCCGTGGATGCCGCCGTCGTGCCCCCAGACGGCGACCCCGCAGGACAGCGTCCCGCCGCCGATGCCGAGCCCTCCGGCGCCCTCCGTGGTGAGCATCTCGCCCAACTCGGCCGGCGGGAGCAGCCGTCCGCGCATCAGCGCGGAGAGGAAGCGGGTGAGGTCGTCGGTCGTGGAGATGATCTCCCCGGCGGCCCCGGCCATCGACGGGTTGAGTTCGGTCGTCTCCACGGGCGTCGGCGAGCCGCCGAACAGCTTCGAGTAGCCGCGCGCGTGCGGCCGTGGCACGGCGGTCGCGGTGCCGGGCACGCTGGTGCCGCCCAGCCCCAGCGGCCGGATGATCCGCCGCTCGATCTCCGTGCCGTACGGGCGTCCGGTCACCTCGGCGACGATCATCCCGGCCAGGACGTAGTTGGTGTTGGAGTACTCGCGCTTCGTCCCCGGCGCGAAGACGGGCGGGTGCGACACGGCGAGCCGCACCAGTTCCGCCGGTGTGTAGGTGTCGTAGCGGTGGCTCAGGAACTGCGGAGTGAACAGCACCGCCGCCATTCCGGGGTCGTCGTCGTAGGCGAACAGCCCGCTGGAGTGGTCGAGCAGTTGCCGGACGCTGATCGCCGAGCCGTCGTTCCCGTTCCCGCTCACCACCCCGGGCAGCCACGTCTCCACGGCGTCGTCGAGGTCGAGCCGCCCCTCCGCCTGGAGCTGGAGGAGGACGGTCGCGACGAACATCTTCGTCACGCTCCCGATCCGGAACCGCTCCCGGGCCGACCGCGGCTGCCCGGTCGCGGTGTCGGCCGTCCCGACCGCCACCGACCGGCTCCCGTGCGGACGGGTCGCCGTGGCGATCATCCCGGGCAATCCCTCGGTCCGCACGGCCGCCTCCATCGCGGCCACCGTCCCGTCGCGTTCCGCCCCGCCCCGTCCCGATCCGGCCGCCGCCGCGGGCAGGGCCGTTCCGAGCACCACCGCCGAGGCCACCGTCGCAACGCCCACCCCGCGCCGAAGCGCGCTGTGCCGAGTCATGTGCATCTCTCCTGAGGTCCGTAGCCCTCGTCCCCCGCCCCCGAACACGTGGACGGCCCGCAGGGACCGGGGGTTCCTGCGGGCCGTCCGTCCGCGCGCAAACCGTCCCCGCGGACGACCCGCCCCGGAGGCGGGGCGTGCGGGAGACCCTTAGGGTCCGCAGCCCGACGACCGCTGACGGCCTCCGCCGTGTCCGCGGCCCCCGATGCCCCCGGCAGGGGGCTCCGGCTGCCCTCGGAGCGGTCTCGGGACTGCGCGTGCGGCACCCCCGGGACTGCCCTCGAAGCGTCCGCGGCGCTGCCTCAACGCTTGCGCCAAAGCGCCCAGTTCTGCTGGGTGTCGGTCCGGTCGACGTACCAGCCGGCGGGGTGCGCGGGCCAGTAGGCCTCGGGCTCCTGCCCCTGGCCGGGCAGGGGGGTGACGACCGCGGTGGCCGCCGGGGGGAGCGGCTGCCAGCGGGGGTCGAGGTACCAGACGCGGCCCCGGTAGACCTCGAAGGTCTGGGTGGTGCGCAGGGTCCATTCGAGGTCCCAGACGAAGACGACGCTGTCGTCGGGCTTCAGCCCCGCGCTGTGGGTGAAGCCGGTGGCCAGGGGCTTGCGCCAGGCCGAGTGCGGCTGGGAGACGCGTTCGGTGATCGTCGCGGTGGCGAACCCGGCGAACAGGACCAGGGAGACGCCGACCGCCCAGAAGGCCCTGCGGCCCCCGGCGGTCCGGATCAGGAGGACGGCGCAGAAGATGACGAGTGCGGCCGTGCTGGCCCGGACCATGGAGAGCCGGCCCCAGTCCGCGGTGAGGAACGACACGTCCGGCAGCGTCCAGAGCACGAAGCCCTGGGTCCGCAGCTTCGAGCCGGCCGAGCCGATCACCAGGACGGCGAGGAGCGCGATCAGCCCGGTCGTCGCCGCCGCGGACCTGCCGAGTGCGCGCCGGCCGCAGCGGGCGACGACCGCGACGCCCGTCACGAAGGCCGCCGGCACGAGGTAGGAGGTGTAGCGGGCGTAGACCCAGTTGTCGATGCGCCCGTCGTCCGGAAGGGCCGCGGCGGAGGCCAGGGCGGTGCCGACGAGGAGCGCCACCAGGACGCCGCCGGTGATGCGGTGCGGGAGCGGCGTGCGGCGGCTGAACACGGCGAACAGGCAGGCGACGACGGCCAGTCCGCCGATTCCCCAGGTGGAGACGGTGAAGTACCAGATCTGGCCGGCTGTCCTGGTGAGGGTCCGCTGGGTGGCCTCCGGGTCGGTGAGGCCCTTCCACAGGAAGCCGCCGACGTCGCTGTCCTCGACGGTGAACTGCGCGTGCAGCCAGCGGGCCAGCAACTCGGTGCCGAGCGCGCCGGCCCCCAGGGCCCCGAGGCCGGCGACGGCCGTGCGCCACGGAGCCTGGCGGAACAGCAGGACGCCGGCGAACACGGCGGCCGTCAGGGCGACGACCACGCCACCGCGGTCGTGCGTGGCCATCGCGTAGGCGGCGGCGGCACCCGCCCCGGCGGCGTACCGGGTACGGCCGCGCGCCGGCCCGTCGGTGAGCCAGCCGTGCAGGCAGAGCAGCCAGGCGAGGATCAGCGCGGGCAGGACGGCGTCCGTGAGCGCGAACTGCGAGTAGAAGACCACCGGCGGCAGCAGCGCGGTGGCGGCGCCGAAGGCGTACGCGGCGCCGCGCTGCAGGCCGAGGCGCCGCAGGGCGGCGTAGGCGAGCGGGAGGACCAGCGCGCTGACCAGGGCGTTGATCCCGAGGACCAGGTGGTACGCCGTCACCGGGTCGTCGGCGATCCGCAGGGCGGGGGAGATCAGCAGCGCGTAGCCGCCGGGGATGACCACGCCGACCGGCATCTCGGTGGTGGGGCGGCCCGCGAGGACGCGTGCCAGGATCAGGTACGACTCCTCGTCCGGGTGGACCGACGGGTAGTCGAGGTGCCGGACGAGGACGAGCCGGAAGAGGACCTGGACGAGGTACCCGGCGGCCAGCGCGGCGGGCCAGAACCAGCGGCGGAGGCGGAGCACCGCCAACCGCCGTATCACCCGGTCCGCGAGTCCGGTCGGCGGTACGGCGGCGGGGGACCCGTCCCGGGTCTCCCGCGGCGTCTCGGCGGCGTCCGCCGTCCCTTCCGCTCCCGCGGTCCTCGCGGTGGGTGTGGTGACCTGCCCCATCGAACTCTGCTCCTCCCAGGCCGACCTGGCCGTATCCCGCTCCCCGGGGTACGGCGGGTGCGTCGAACCGTAGCGCGGGCCTGTGCGGCCCACGTACGCAGGATGACTATATATGTCGTTCACCTGCATATGTGGATCGTGCGGATCCGGAAGGTGCGGCGGGCGGGACCGGCGGTCGGAGCCGCTCCCGAAGGGGCAGGGCGGAGTGCCCCGGAGCGGCGGCCGACGGATCACGGGCGGACGCCCGGCCCGTCACCCGTCGTTCATTCGCCCGCGATCCGGCGGCCGACGGCCCGCTGACCCCGCGCCAGCCACCGCACGGGCCAGTGCAGCAGCACGGCCAGGCAGAGCAGCCACCCGCCCGCGTGCACCGCCCAGACGCCCGCCATGGTGGGGCCGCCCCAGGCCTGGTGGTAGTCGCTGCCCAGGTACCAGACCGGGTAGCCGAAGTTCCGGACCGAGTTGAACAGCGCGTACCCGATCAGCGCGAAGGCCGCCACGTCCAGCGGGAGCCCGAGCGCGGCGCGGCCCAGCACCCGGCCGCCGGTCCACCCCCGGTCGCCGGAGAGCCGGCCCTGCCAGTGGGCGGCCCGCCCGGGCCGACCGGTCAGGGTCAGGGCGACCGCCGCCAGGCCCACCGGCAGCGCCAGGAAGGCGCCGGCCGCAGTGCGGAGGGAACTGCTGAGGGCGGGGCGGAGAGCAGTGTGGAGGGAGTTGCTGAGGGCGGGGCGGACGGTACGGCGGATCGGGGACATCGGTGGGCTCCTCGCCCTCGTGCGGCTGATGTCCTCACCCTCCCGTCCCCGGGCTCCCGCCGTCGTGGCACCGGGGGGCCAACCCCGGTGTCGTACCCGGGTCCGACGTCACCCGTCCCGCGTCACCCCGTGTCCGGGCGGCGAGGGTGGTCCTGCCGGACCCGGGGTCGGATCGGGCCTGGTTGGGGCAGGCGGGTGGCCGCGAAGGTGGAGCCATGACCGAGAACGACGGATCCAAGACCAACCGCAACGACCACCGCACCCCCGGATCGGCCGGCGAATTCGCCGGCAGGACCGTGCTGATCACCGGCGGGACCAGCGGCATGGGCCTCGCCACCGCCCGCCACCTCCTCGCCTCCGGCGCCGAGGTGGTGATCACCGGCCGTGACGAGGCCAGGCTGCGCCGGGCCGAAGCCGAACTGGCGGCAGGGGAAAGGGTGTTCGCCGTACGCGCCGACTCCGCGAAGCCGGCTGACCTGGCCCGCCTGGCCGACCTCGTGGGGGAGCGCCACGGGCGGCTGGACGGCGTCTTCGCCAACGCCGGCGTCGGCATCTTCGAGCTGCCGACCGACGTGACCGAGAAGTCCTTCGACCACACCGTCGACGTCAACTTCAAGGGCGTCTTCTTCACCGTCCAGCACGCGCTGCCGCTGCTGGAGGCCGCCGGCGGCGGGTCCGTCGTCCTGAACGCCTCCTGGACGCTCCACCGCGGCCTGCCCAACGCCCCGGTGTACGCGGCGACCAAGGCGGCCGTCCACAACCTGGCCCGCACCCTGGGCAGCGAGTTCGCCGGGCGCGGCATCCGGGTCAACTCGGTGAGCCCGGGCTACATCGTCACCGAGATGTTCGACGCGGTCATCACCGAACAGTCCGCGAAGGACGCCGTGCTGGCGCAGGTGCCGCTGGGCCGGCTGGGCGAGGCCGAGGACATCGCGGAGACGGTGGCCTTCCTGCTCTCGTCCCGTTCCTCCTACATCACCGGGCAGGACTTCGTGGTGGACGGCGGCGTGGTGGCGGTCGCCGGCAGTTGGTGACGCCGCTGCCGGGGGCGGCCCGGGCCGCGTGCGCGCCGGGGAGGCCCGACCCCTCCCTCAGCCTGGTTCCGGCAGGACCAGGCTGAGGGAGCCCCGAGCAGAGAGAATCGTCCTATGAGCAGCACAGCGATCAGCCTCAACGAGTTCCTGCGGACCCGACGCTCCCGGCTCCGGCCCGAGGACGTCGACCTGCCGGACTACGGCGGTCGCCGCCGGGTGTCGGGGCTGCGCCGCGAGGAACTCGCCCAGCTCGCCGGCGTGAGCGTCGACTACTACACCCGGCTCGAACAGGGGCGGGTGGGCAACCCCTCGGACGCCGTGCTCGACGCCGTCGCCCGCGCGCTGCGGCTCGACCCGGAGGAGGCCCGGCACCTGCACCGGCTCGCCCGCACCGCGCCGGGTGGCGGCAGCGGCCGGGCGTCGGCGGCCAGGGCGTCGGCGGCCCGGGCCGCCGCGGCGCCGCAGCGGGTCCGGCCGACGCTCGCCCGGCTGCTCGACGCCATGATCGACGTGCCGGCCGTGGTGATGGGCCGGCGCATGGACATCCTGGCCTGGAACCGGGCCGCCGTGGCCCTGTTCGGCGACTACGGCGCACTCGACCCGGCCGAGCGGAACATCGCCCGCATCACCTACCTCGATCCGGCCTCGCGCGAGCTGTACGAGGACTGGGTCGGCTGCGCGCGGGAGAACGCCGCCTTCCTGCACCTGGAGGCCGGGCGCCGGCCGGACGACCCCAGGCTCGCCGAGCTGATCGGCGAACTGTCCATGCGCAGCCCGGAGTTCCGCCAGTGGTGGGCCGAGCACCCGGTCCGCGACAAGACGTCCGGCAGGAAGGGGTTCCGGCACCCGCTGGTCGGGCGGATGGAACTGGTCTACGAGACGCTGCGCTCGGCGGACGACCCGGACCAGGCCCTGGTCACGTACACGGCCGAGCGCGGCAGCCCGTCGGACGACGCCCTGCGGATGCTGATCGCCTGGAACGCCGACCGGGAGACGGTGCAGGACCGCGACCGCTCCCCGAACCCGGAGCGGGCCCGTGGCGGGGCCCCGTTCGCCGACCGCGCCGCCCCCCGCTCCGCCGACCGTGCCCCGGGCCTGGCTCGGCCCGACGGCGGCACCGGCCCGGCGGCGTAGGCCAGGGACCGCGTGACCGGTCCGGTCCGGCCCGGCCCGGCCCGGCCCGGACCGGTCACGCGGTCTCCGAACGGCACCCCACGCACCCCAAAGTGCGCTCTTCTGCGGGGGAGTTCACCCGCATACGGTGATCCGGTAACCGACAGCTACCAGGGATCACCGATGACCATCCTCAAGACCTACGCCCGCCTCTGGTCCGACGGCCTCGACCAGGCCCTCCCCCTCCTGCGCACCCTGACCGGCGCCGAACCCGACCTGCTCTTCCGCTTCCACGAGATCGAACTGGCCGCCATCGGCGACTTCCTGGTCATCGCCGGACCGCCCGCCGAACGGGCCAAGTACGCGCACGCCTCGGCGACGGTCGTGGTCTCCGACCTCGACGAGCTCAGCGACACGCTGACCGCCGCCGGGGCCGTCGTCACCACGCCGGAGACCGCCTCCCCGACCGGTCGCTTCCTCTACGCCCGGCACGCGGACGGCGCCGAGGTCGAGTACGTGGAGTGGGTGCCGGACCTGGTCCGCCGGATCGTCCACCGCGAACCCTGAGGCCGTCCCGCCGCCGCTAACCGTCGCCTCGTCAGATGCCTTGGTTCGGAGGGGTCGTGAAGATCCGCTCCGGCGCCGTGCCCACACCGGCCCCGCAGGAATATCTCAGTTGCAGGCGTCACGTTTCTGACTGATCCTTGCCCCATTCGACGAGCAAGGGGAGGGCGACGTGGCGCTGATTCCGGTCCCGGCCTGCCAGGACACCGGCGAGGAGCCGCTCGCCCGGATGCGCACGCACGGGCGGGAGCATCCTGCTCGTGATCGATGAGTTCACGACGAAGGCCACCTACGGCCAGGTCTTCGCGGTCACCCGGTTCCGTGCCGTCTTCGCCGGTCGGCTGCTCGGCGTCATGTCGGACACCCTGCGGTCCGTCGCACTGGCGGTGCTGGTGTTCGACCGGACCGCATCGCCGTTGCTGACGGCGATGACGATGACGATCGGTTTCCTCCCCCAGGCCGTGGGCGGCCTGTTCCTCGCCGCGATGGCGGACCGGTTCTCGCCGCGGACCCTCATCAGCACGGGTTACGCACTCCAGTGCGCGGTCGGGCTGGTGCTCGCGTCCGGCCACCTCCCGGTCGCGGCGGCCCTGGCGCTCGTCGCGGCCGTGGCCTGCCTGACACCCGTCACCACCGGGGCCGCGGGCCGGGTCCTGGCGGAGATCCTCACCGGCGACACCTACGTGCTGGGGCGTTCGCTGTCCTACCTCGTCGCGGTCTCGGCGCAGATGGTGGGCATGGCCGCCGGCGGGGCGCTGGTCGTGTGGCTGGGTGTGGAGCGGACGATGCTGGTCACCGCAGGGGCGCACCTGATCGCGTCGGTGATCAGCCGCCTGTACCTGTCGGGACCGAAGGCGGTCCGCACGGGCGAGTCCACGGCGGGCGGGTCGGCAGCGGCCGGGTCGGCGGCGGTGGGCGGATCGTTGGTGGCCGGCGGGTCGATCGTGCGGAGGACCCTGCAGGGCAACGCCGCGCTCGTCGCCGCGCCCGGGGTCCTCAAGCTGATCATGGTCCAGTGCCTGCCCGCCGCGTACCTGGCCGCGGCGGGGAGCCTGCTCATCCCGTACGCCGCGCAGCGCGCGTTCGGCCCGACGGAGACCGGCACCCTCCTGGCCGCCACGTCCGTCGGCATGCTCATCGGCGACGTCGTCGTCGGGCGGGCGTTCGCGCCCGCCACCCGGGAACGACTCGTCCTGCCCCTGCTGCTGGTGATGGGCGCGCCCCCGGTCACGCTCGTGCTGGACCTGCCGTATCCGGCGGTCGCCGCCGCGTACGTGATCACCGGCGTGGGGTCCGCCTACCTGCTCGGCCTTCAGCGGCGCTTCCTGGAGGCGGTCCCGTCCCACCTCCAGGGACAGAGTTTCGCCCTGCTCAACACCACCACCATGACCATCCAGGGGGTCGGGCCCCTGGTCTTCGGCGTCTTCGCGGAGTTCCTCCCGGTCGGCCTCGCCATCGCCCTGACCGGGGTGAGCAGTGTGACCACCACCCTCCTCCTGCGCTCCGCGATCCGCCCACGCCCGTCCGGCTGATCACCGTGTCACGGGGACTGCGACGCGCCGCCGCCGGTGACCGCCTCGGCATTCCTGAGCGCGGTGTCGATGGACTTCCTGACCAGTTGCAGGTGCTGCAGGTTCGCCCGGACCTCCGCATCCTGGTACTGCGAGGCGTTGTTGTTCCGCAGCTCCGGGATCAGGTTTCCGCGGGTGCCGCGCTCGAAGTACTGGCTGATGCCGTAGCCGCCCGGGCTGTAGTGATCGTCAGGCTGTAGGTGGTGTTGTTGTTGATGACCGAGGCCGCGTTGTTCCTGACGTACTGGCCGTTTCCGGCGCCACCGCCCCCGAAGGTGTAGGCGGAGTCGTCCTGGTAGGTCTCGTAGCCCTGGCTGGTGCCGGAACCGTCGCCGAAGAAGGCGCCCTGGAAGTTGGGGCTGTAGTACAGGCAGGCGTCGTAGCTGGCGCAGTATCCACTCGACGCGGCTGCGGGAGATGCGGAGACGGCGCCGAGGCCGAGTGCGGCTATCGACATCACGCCGGCGGCGACCTTCGTGCGGATGGTCATGGGAAATCCCCTTGTCAGTTGATCGATGGGTGTGCAAAGCAGGGGGGGGCTTGATCGGCGCATCGGTGATGTGCTCTCCATTCGAACCCCACGGAATCCCCGGGCGCTGGAATCAATCGGAGTGTCGATGCTCAGGTGACTGAGCGTCAAGCTTGCAATCTGTAGAGCCGTTGACCTGATGGGGCCGAATTGTCGGGCCGGGCCGATCGGGCGACAGGTGGGCGGAGTCCCGCAGATGAATTCCCGGAGTCCCTGATCGGTGCGGACCGTGCGGGGTTCGCCGTCCGAAGGGTCGCCGCCGGACCGGCCGGGTTCGGGTCGTGAGCCTGCCGGGCCGTCCGCGGCCTGTGCGCGGGCGCGCCGCGGCGGTCAGTCCGAGAACGAGGCGGATCCAGGATCACTCAACGGCGGAACCGGAGTTGTGCCCGTTGCTGCGAAGTGTCACGGCACTTCGTGATGCACTCATGTCAATTCCCCCGTCCGACGCCCATGCTTCGTGACGAAGGTGGAAATCCCGTTGCGACACCCCCGTTCCACGTCATGATCAAGAATGCAGACACATCCGGGGAGCCGGAAGCTCTCATTCCGGAGGGTGGACGGTGGATGCTTGCCGAGGGCGCCGGGGCCGGCCCGGCCGGCCGGTCACTCCCCGCGGGCGCCGTCGGCCAACTCCCGGAGCACGTCCATGTGGCCGACGTGACGGGCCGTCTCCTGGATCACGTGACCGAGCAGCCACCGCACGGTGTAGTCCTTTCCGTCGACGCTCCGGGCCGCGCGGTCGTCCGCGGTCCTGTGGGCCAGCGCCCGTTCGGACCGGAGCCACTCCTCCCGGTAGGCGGCGACCAGACCGGACGGGGTGTCGCGACCGTCCAGCCGCCATTCCGCGTGGACGTCCTCCTTCACCCACAGCGAGGGCAGGTCCGATCCGCCGCCGACGATCGACAGCCAGAAGCGCTCCACCGCGGTGAGGTGCCTGACGATGCCGCCCAGGCTCATGAACGGCGACGTCGGGAGCGGGGTGGCGGCGGCGAGGGTTGCGTCCAGGCCCGCGACCTTGTTGACGACCGTGGTGCGGAGGAAGGACAGGAACTCCCACTGCAGGCGGAGTTCGTCATCGGCCACCGTCGACGGCCAACGGCGCTCCAGGGAGCCGGCCACCGGGTTCTGGTTCGACATGCGGGCAGTGTAGGCGCCCGGAGGAGGGTCTCGCGGGGGAAGGGCGGCTGCCGCCCGTCGGGGCGCCCCGACCGAATCGCCGGATGTGATGTCGCCATGGAGGGAGCGCATATGACGCCCAACCACCTTGGACGAAGAGCGCCTTCAAGCAGTGGGGGCCAACCGTGGAGGATCCCGCTGCGGGCGTCGTCGCGGGTGGGCGTCGTCGGGGGTGGGCGTCATCGCGGGTGGGCGTGGAGGGACGGGCCGAAGTAGGTGCCGAAGAACCGGTGTGACCAGCTGCCCCGCTGAACGTGACAGGGCAGCCGACTGGGGCCGTCGTAGTCGCTCTCCATCAACTCCTCGGGAACCACCACGTAGCCGAGGTCGACCAGGGCCCGGGTCGTCGTGGCGAGATCGGCGTCGTCCAGCTCTCCTTCGGCCCGGGCGTCCTCCGTCCCGAGGAAGGCCCCCGGGTTCTCGGCGCAGATCACGGCCAGGGAGCCGAAGTTGCTGAGGCAGACGACGATCCGGGTCCCGCACACCGTCGCCCCGCCCGGCACGACGACCCGGCCGAACTCGCTGGAGTCCTGGGTGGTCCCGGCCTCGCACCGGGTCGCGAAGTCACCGTCGAGCCGGGTCACCAGCTCGCCCAGCCGGGCCGCCAGCGCGGCTCGGTCGTAGTGCTGCGGCCACTCCAGCCAGTCCGGGTCGTCGAGTTCGCGCAGCAGGGCCCGTAGATCCGCTTCGTTCTCCGTCATGCGGTCATTCTGGCGGACTGGGCGGTGGACGGCGGGCCGCGCATCGGGGCAGGCTCGTCCGCAGAGGTCCCGGACCGCTACCGGGGCCCTCTGCCCGTGTGACCTCACCGACCCCGTGCACCCCACCGAGCGCCGGACCGACGGCACTTGGTGCTCAGTCTCCTGGAGATCTTCATGCCGCTGCCCGCCTCGCCCGTGCTGCTGACCGGAAACGACCTCGTCCTGCGGGAGTGGGCGCACGCGGACCTGCCGGCCATGGTCGAGCTGTTCGACGAGCCCGACGTCGCCGCCCGCACCACGCTCCGCTCGCCCTTCGACCTGGACGCGGCGCGCGAGTACCTGGAAACGATCGACCGGAGCCGGGCCGAAGGGCAACGCCTTCATCTCGCGATCACGGCCGACGGCCACCAGCCCCTGGGGGCAGTGCATCTCAACCTCTCCCGGGGCACCATGGGCTACGCCGTCGGCAGCGCCCACCGCGGACGGGGTCTGGCCCTGCGAGCCATGCGGCTCCTGACCGACTACGCCCACCAGGTCCTTCAACTTCCCCGGCTGCTGCTGGAGATCGAGAGCGACAACGCCCCCAGCATCGCCGTCGCCCGGGCCCTGGACTTCCGTCCCACCGGCGACGAGCCGGAGCGCGTGCAGGGGAACGGCCGGACCTACTCCTGGCACACCTGGGCCCATGGCGCACCCGCCATCCGCCGGCCGCCGATCCGCAAGCCTTAGGACCTGTCTCGTGGATCATGTTCTTGCCCACATGGCGATAGAAGCGACGGTGACGGCGGCTTCGAAGTGGACAGCGAGTTTGTCCGTGCGCATCGCTACTCCCCGCCATTGCTTCAGCCGGGCGATGCCCCGTTCGACGGTGTTGCGGTTCTTGTAGCCCTCGGGGTCGAACGCGGGCGAGCGGCCGCCCGCGCGCCCGCGGCGCTTGCGGTTGGCGACCTGGTCGGACGGTTCGGGGATGAGTGCCCTGATGCCGCGATTTCGTAGGTGGGTGCGGATGGCCCGGGAGGAGGCAGAGCTTCGATCTTCTCCCACGCCGGGTCGGCCGGCCATTCGTGTCGTTTCACGCAGTGACAACGGCGCCGGAGATCAATGGGCACCGGGAACCGGTAGCCGTCGGTGCCCGCCTGCTGGAGACGGGCACCGACGAGCACGTGCCGTTGCCCGGTCAGGAGAAGACGACAGAACGGATCTTGGTGTCCTCCCCGAGCTCCTTGCCGGGGTCCATGGCGGTGTAGGTGTCACCGTTGCAGTCGGTTTCGAGGAACACGGTGGCGGTGGAGACGGTGTAGTTCTGGGGCGAGTTGCCCGGGGCTTCTTCGGTGGTGGCCGGCAGGTTGATGCACACGCCGCTCGTCTGGTCGCTGATGCCGGCTTTTTCACCCGTGCTGGTCTTGTAGAAGAAGTCGCCGGTGGTGGCGTGGGCCGAGGACGACATGGTCACGGCCACGGCCACGGCTACGAGTAGCGCGCCGATGGGCGTGCCGAGGGTCCGGTGAAGACGCATGAGGAGGTGATCCTTCTGAGCAGGGAACTGTTCGGCCCGAATGTGCCCGCTCTCCATCCCCTCCCAACCCGCGCCCAACCTGGTTGCCCCGGTTGGAGCAGTGACGAATCGATTCTGCCGATGCCATCCGGTTCCACCCGTACGGGCAGCTGTGAAGCACCCCGGGCATCCGCGGTCGGGCCGTCGTCGTTCTCCCTTGATCCACGAGACAGGTCCTAGCCGCGTGTCGGGGTGCGATCCGGTAGGCCGTCTCGCGGGACACCGAATCGCCTGATCGACACCGAAGGGGAGTTCATCGGACCGTATCTGCCGATCGGCGAGTGCGGCCGGTACCCCGAACGACTGCGGCAGCCATTCGAGCACGTGGTAAGGCAGTTCAGTACGGGCTCCTCGGCAGCGGCCTGGTGGGATCCACCCGCCCCACGCAGACCAGTCGGCCGGGTTGGTTCAACTGGCCCTCCAGTCAAGTGAGTTCGTTGTCCAATTGGCCTTTTTTCCTCTTCCCGAGCGCTGTGCCGGTGGATAGCGTGCCACAGCACGTCACCAACGGAGAGGTCGTCTGATGAACATCCGTAAGAAGATCGCCACGCTGACTGCCGCGGTCCCCCTGCTGGTCGGTGTGTCGGTGGCGACCGCGCCCACCGCATCAGCCACGGAGAGCTGCACCGGCGGGTACGTCTGCATCTACCAGGGCGACATCGCGGACGGCAGCGGCAATCACCCACTGGTGTACAGGTTCTACGAATACGGCACCTACAACGTGTACAACCTCGTTGGGGAGTACACCGTGAAGAACTGCCAGACAGGCGGCGCGGGGGTCACGGGCTACACCGGGTGGAACGCCGGGGGAGGCATTGCCTGGTCCATCCCCGTCAACAACTGTGCGGGGGGCCTCTGGGTGAACCTCACGTCGACGTACTCCGTCAGGGTGTACCCGTGATCGCACGTCTTCACGAAGCTGGGTGAGTCGGCGCGAGCTCACGTGCACGGGCGGCCTACGGGGGCCGCATCGGCCGAGAGGAACAGGTGCTCCGTTCCGTGAGGCCGGGGACACGGCCTGCGGGTGTGTTCGTGTGCGTTGCCCTCGGTGGCGAGGGCGTCGCACCGGGCGTGTGACCCGGCACAGAAGCCTTGTCGGTACACCTAGTAGTCGACCGGTTCGCGGATGACGGGGCAGGTCATGCAGTGGCCGCCGCCGCGGCCCCGGCCGAGTTCGGCGCCGACGATGGTGATGACCTCGACACCGGCCTTGCGCAGCAGCGTGTTGGTGAGGGTGTTGCGGTCGTAGGTGAAGACCACGCCGGGTTCGAGGGCGACGGCGTTGTTGCCGCTGTCCCACTGCTGGCGCTCGGAGGCGTACACGTCGCCGCCCGTCTCGATGACGCGCAGCCGGACGCCGAGGGCCTCGCCGACGACGTCGGTGAAGCTCCGGGAGCCCTCGTCGGTGATGTCGATGCCGACGGCGTTGTCCCCGGGGCGCAGCGTGAAGGCGTGGACGGCGTTCATGATGGTCGGGTAGAGCGTGACGATGTCGCGGTCGGCGAACGTGAAGACCGTGTCGAGGTGCATGGCGGCGCGGAGTCTCGGCATGCCGGCGACGATGACCCGCTCCGCCGCGCCCTGGGCGAAGAGCGCACTGGCGACCTGGGTGATGGCCTGGCGGGAGGTCCGTTCGGACATGCCCATCAGGACCACGCCGTTCCCGACCGGCATGATGTCGCCGCCCTCGAAGGTCGCCTGGCCCCACTCCCGTTCGGGGTCGCCCCACCAGACGGTGGAGCCGGTGAACTCCGGGTGGTACCGGTAGACCGCCTTCATGAGCAGGGTCTCGTCGTGCCGGGCGGGCCAGTAGAGGGGGTTGAGGGTGAGCCCGCCGTAGAGCCAGCACGTGGTGTCGCGGGTGTAGAGGGTGTTGGGGAGCGGCGGCATGAGGTACTCGCGGGTGCCGGTCGACTCGCGGGCCAGACCGATGTACCCGGAGCGGTAGTCGTCCGGGAGGTCGCCGGTGGCCAGTCCGCCGATCAGGAACTCGGCCAGTTCCTTCGGGGCCAGGGTCTCCAGGTAGCCGCGGGTGCCGTCGACCAGCCCGAGTCCGACCTCGTTGGGGGTGATCTTCCGGTCGAGCAGCCAGTCCCGGGCGCCCGGCACGATCAGGGTCTGGGCGAGCAGGTCGTGCAGTTCGACGACGTCGACGCCGCGCTGGGTCAGCTTGTTGACGAAGTCGGCGTGGTCGCGCTGGGCGTTCTCGACCCACATGACGTCGTCGAAGAGCAGGTCGTCGGAGTTGGTCGGGGTGAGGCGGCGGTGGGCCAGGCCGGGCCGGCAGACCAGGACCTTGCGCAGGCGGCCGACCTCGGAGTGGACGCCGTAGCCGTGGGCCGGGCTGGAGGCGGTGTCGTTCACGGTCACGGTGGGCCTTTCGGTGACGGGACGGGCGAGGGGCAGACAGCGGACGCGCGCGGGCGCGGAAGGGTTCAGATGGTGATCCACCCGGCGGCCAGGGCGGTGATCCCGGCGACGGCACCCGCGATCGAGACGGCGAGGATGACGAGTTCGCGCGGGGAGAAGAGCCGCCGCCCCTGCTCCCGGCGGGCCATCACGAACAGGACGGTGGCGGGCGCGTAGACGATGAAGGAGACCAGGACGAACTTGAGCCCGGCCGCGTAGAGCAGGAACGCGGTGTACACGGTGGCCAGCACGCCGACCGTGAGCTCCCGCCCGCGCGAGCGGGTGCCCGGGGCCGAGCGGTGGGCGATCTTGGCGGCGTACGCGGCGGCGAGCAGGTACGGGATGAGGCTGAGCGCGCTGGTCAGGTCGAGGGCGAAGTTGAACGCGTCGTCGGAGAGCAGGGTCACGAAGAGGACGACCTGCGACAGCACGGTGGTCATCAGCAGGGCGGGCACGGGGACGTCGGAGGCGTTGGTGCGGCGCAGGAACCGCGGCATGTCCTTGTCCTTGGCCGCGACGAGCAGGACCTCGGCGGCCATCAGGGTCCAGGCCAGGTACGCGCCCAGCACCGAGACGATGAGGCCCACGCTGACCATGACCTTGCCCCAGGTGCCGACCGCGGCCTCCAGGACGCCGGCCATCGATGGCTGGCGCAGCTCGGCGATCTCGGCCATGGGCAACAGGCCGTAGGAGACGATGGTGACGGAGGCGAAGATCGAGAAGACGCTCAGGAAGCCCAGCACGGTGGCCCGTCCGACGTCCTCGCGCCGCTTGGCGTGGCGGGAGTAGACGCTGGCGCCCTCCACCCCCAGGAAGACGAAGACCGTGGCGAGCATGGTGCCCCGCACCTGCTGGAACAGGGAGCCCGCGTAGTCGGCGCCGCGGAAGTTCTCGGCGAAGACGTCCGTGTCCAGGGAGAACAGGGCCAGCAGGATGAAGACCAGGATCGGGACCAGCTTGGCGACCGTGACGACCCGGTTGATCGTCGCCGCCTCCTTCACACCCCGTCTGATCAGGAGGAAGAACAGCCAGAGCCCGGCCGAGGAGCAGACCGCGGCCAGGAGGGTGTCACCGTCGCCGAGCGCGGGGGCGATCGCGCCGATCGTCGACATGATCAGCACCCAGTACGTCACGTTGCCCACGCACGCGCTGGCCCAGTAGCCGAACGCGGAGAAGAAGCCGAGGTACTCGCCGAATCCGGCCTTGGCGTAGGCGTAGACGCCGGCGTCGAGGTCGGGCTTGCGGACGGCGAGGGTCTGGAAGACGAGGGCGAGCATCAGCATGCCCGTGCCCGCGATCGCCCACGCGATCAGCGCTCCGGCGACGCCGGTCTCCTGCGCGAAGCGGCTGGGGAGCGAGAAGACGCCCGCACCGACCATCGAACCGACGACCATGGCGGTCAGGGTCGGGAGCGTCACCTTCGCGGTCGATCCCGGCCGGGCGGCGAGGTCGGCGCCCTCCGGGGGGCCGCCGTCGTCCTTCCGCATGCCACCTCCGTTTCGTACGGCCCGGCTGCCCTGCCGGCGGGCCGGTTCGGTTCCGGTCGCGGTCCGGCGGGTCGGCCCGGTTCGGTTCCGGTCGCGGTCCGGCGGGTCGGCCCGGTTCGGTTCCGGTCGCGGTCCGGCGGGTCGGGCCCGGTTCGGCCCTGGTCCGGTCCGGTCAGGCGGGTCGGGGACCGGCCTCTGGCGAGACGGTTACCGGATCATTTGTTCATATACGTCCGCTTGCGGCGAGCGGCGGACGCCGCGTCCCGAGGCTTCCGAGGAGGCCCGCGGCCGGATGGCGGACGCCGTTCGGCACTGGTCAGCCAGGGTCCGCGGTCCCCGCACCGGCCGACCGGCGGGCGACGGAGGCGCCGTCCGCCGCCTCGTCCGAACGGTCGACGCAGGGGAGCGCGGAGAGGAGCGGTCGGAGGGGAGCGGTCGGAGGGGCGGGCGGGGCCTCAGTTCAGTACGTCGAGGACCAGCCGGGTGCCGCCGCTCGCGAGCAGCATCATGGCGATCGCGACCAGCAGGATCCCCGCGACCTTCTCCAGAACGGCGCCGGTCGAGTCGGACACCCGCCGGGTCACGTGCCCGGCCGCGTACAGCGTCAGCCCGGTGACCGCCGCGTACCCGAACCCCGCGACGGTCAGCCCCACCGCCGCCCACCAGCCGGGTGCCTCGGCGCGGTAGGCGACGAAGAAGCCGAAGGTCGTCCCGCCGAAGGTGAGGGGGAAGGTCAGCGGGGTGAAGACGATCGAGCGCCACGGTGCCGGCGGCCCGGCACCCGCCCTCCCGGGGCCCGGCCCGGAGCCGGTCTCGGCACGCGGTCCGGGCTCGGCGCCCGGTCCGGTGCCGCCCGGTCCGGCCGGGGGCTCGACGGCGGCCTCGGCCACCGCCTTCGGCGGCGGCGCGGTCCGGCCGGTCATCATCGGCACCGCCGCCAGCAGCAGTGCGATGCCGCCCGTCGCGGACAGCGCCGCCGTACTGATGCCCAGCAGCTCCAGCAGCGGCTCGCCGATCCAGAGCGCCGCGAGCATCAGCACCGAGACGTTGGTGAACAGACCCCACGCCAGCTTCCGCTGCTCGTCGGACGTGTAGCCCTCGACGATCGGCAGGTAGGAGGAGAGTGCGGCGATCGGGCTGTAGAGCGCGAAGAGGGCGAGGAACAGCAGCAACGCGTCGTCGAGGTGCAGCGAGGGCATCGGACTCCCAACGGGGGCGGGGGTGCGCGCGGGACCGCGGCATGTCCGTGCCTCCGCCGCGTCGCAGCCGGTACCGCCAGCCTTGGGCCGCCTCCCGGGGCGGGCCAGCGGTTCTGAGCCGAACGGACTACCCGCCCCCCCGGTCCCGCCCCGACCGGACCGGACCGGCGGACCCGTCCGGCGGAGCGGGGCGGCCGGGCGCCGCCGGGCGGCCTCCGTGAAGTGCCGGGGGAGCTGATCCGGGCGAGACTGGGGCGAAACGGCCCGCAGGGCCCGGTACCGGCGGGACCATCGGCCCGGCGCGTCCGCCCTTCCGGCCCTGCCGCCTGCGCGGACCCGGGGGTGGGATGGAGCCGAGGGGCCGGAACCTGGTTCCGGGCCGTCGGCCGAACGCAACCGCGAGGGCAGGAGCACAGAGATGAAGGCCGCCGTCGTCCACGACTTCACCCAGCCGCTAGTGATCGAGGACCGCCCGGTGCCCGAGCCCGGGCCGCACCAGGTCCGGGTCAGACTGGAGGCGTCGGGGCTCTGCCACACCGACATCCACGCCGCGCACGGCGACTGGCCGGTCAAGCCCACCCCGCCGTTCGTGCCGGGCCACGAGGGCGTCGGCATCGTCGAGGCGGCCGGCGCGGAGGTCCGGCACGTCGGAGTCGGCGAACGGGTCGCCATCGCGTGGCTCGCGGATGCCTGCGGGCGCTGCGACCAGTGCGTCTCCGGCTGGGAGACCCTCTGCCTCCAGCAGCACAACAGCGGCTACTCCGTCGACGGCGCCTACGCCGAGTACGCCCTCGCGCACGGCGACTACGTCGTCCCCGTCCCCGACGGCATCGACCCGCTGGACGCCGCCCCGCTCTCCTGCGCCGGCGTCACCACCTACAAGGCCCTCAAGGTGTCCGGCGCCCGGCCGGGCACGCGCGTCCTCGTCTCCGGCATCGGCGGCCTCGGCCACCTCGCCCTCCAGTACGCGCGGATCAGCGGCGCCGAGACGATCGCCGTCGACGTCACCGACGACAAGCTCGCCCTCGCCCGCGAGCTGGGCGCCGACCACGTCCTCGACGCCCGCACCCAGGACGTCGCCGCCGAGGTCCAGAAGCTGGGCGGCGCCCACGCTGCCGTCGCCCTCGCCGTCAGCAACGCCTCGTTCCAGGCCGCCTACGGGGCGCTGCGCCGCGGCGGCACCCTCGTGCTCGTCGCGCTCCCGGCGGAGGGCAAGCTCGAACTCCCCGTCTTCGACACGGTCCTGAACGGCACCAAGGTGATCGGCTCCATCGTCGGCACCCGCGAGGACCTCGCCGAGGTGTTCCGCCTCCACGCCCTCGGCCGCACCCGCGTGATCCGCGAGACCCGCCGGCTGGAGGACGTCAACGCCTGCTTCGACGAAGTCCTCGGCGGCAAGGTCTCCGCCCGCCTGGTCTTCGACCTGACCTGACCCGGGATGCGGCGGAGGGGGATGCTTGAGGGTAGGTCTGCCGAGTGCGACGATCTGAGTACTGATTGAGGTCCAAAAGGCGCTGACTATTGGTGCAGCGTGTAGCTGCAATCTACCCGGCGTCACCCAGGTCCGGAAACTCAATGCCCTTAAGGTCTCTCAGCTCTATGGGAACACGCTCGGTAATTGTTGCTTGTCGGCCAGCTGAGTGCTTTAGATTTGAAAAGGCCGTCGAAGAAACTACCGCCGGCGCGGGGCAATTATGTATCGGCAGCGGGGTCGTGCCAGTGCGCACATAGTACGCGTGGAGGTCCGCAATGGTTAGGCTTTGTTTTGAAGTCCCATAGGGTCGGGCCGCTGCCAATGCCACATGCAAGGCGCTCGGCCCGGGAATTATCGGCCGAGCGCCTTGCATAAAATGCTTGCGGTCTTGGGTGGCTGACCGTGCGTTGTGCGGCCCCTGGAGGTCGTCCAGTGCTTAGCCGACGGTCGGCTGTAGCCACTAGAATCGGCGGGGCATCACATCTGCCTGAGGCCGTATTGTCGCCTTCGGCGACGCCTTTCCATCAAGTCTTGCCGGCTTTACGGGTCAAGTCGTCCGGAGTCGCTCCACGCTGCAGCCGCCCACTATGACACCTTCAATCTGAATATTCGACTGATCGCCGTCCGCGTAGACGAGTGTCCGGTAGGATGGAAATTCGCTCTCAACTGGATCGCCGTAAGAATCCGGCTGGGTGATAATCTTCACCATTGTCGATCCAATCTTCGCCGTCCAGTAGTCGCCGGTATAGTGACTTTCTCGCTGTTCGAAGACGCATTCGAGCTGTCGACCAATAGCAATCGCAGCTTCACTTGGCAAATTTCCACAGATCCCAAACAGTGCATGTCCCGTCATGGATCCTCCTTCTTTCCGATGCCAGGAACTCAACCGCAGTGACATGGTAGGGCGGGAATGGTGTCGGTGCCTCGAGCAATTGCGCTTTCCATATTCGGAAATATCACGAAATTGACTGGGCGGCCCGCAATGAGGTCAAGCCTCTTCTTCATCCCAAGAATCCCAAGGCTTTCAAGCTGTGCGAGGGATAGCTCGGCGGACCTTGTTCCACCCGCGAACTCGTGCACCGTGACACCCGATCTGCGCGCCTCCTCGAAGAGTTCCGACCCGATTAGGTCGATGTCGTAGTCACTGTGACTGCCGAACGGGCGGCCCGATGTGTATCCCACGCCGGTTACTGGACTTCCTCGGAATTGTACTGCCACGCCCGATAAGAGGCGTCGGCAAGGCCTTCGCTCATGGCTCCGATGAATTAGTTGTAGTCTTCCTTTGTATTGAACCCCTGCGGCAGATCACAGTTGTAAACGAGGATCGGCGTGGTCCCTGTCAGCACAGAGTAAGTGTGGCAGGCGGCCCTTCTCGGCCTGCGCATTCGCAGGTGAGCGGGAATCTACCCGTGCGCGGAGGTGCATGGAAGGGCGCTGCTGTCCGGGCTTGTTGCTGTCAGCATTATTGTCAGTGGTCTACACCACGATGGGCCGTCAGGTACGTCCGCCGGTGGTGGAGCGGTTTTGGCCGGTGTCCTGTCCGGTCTGGGATCGAGCATGATCGGGGGGCCGTAAGCTGCTGCGACTCGGTCAGGGCTCTTTGGGTCTGACCGCAGTGTGGCCGAGTGGCCCCCCGGCCTTGCTCGATGCGGGTCCCTGGCCGGGGCAGCGGCGCGCGCAGGGCGCGCGCCCTTGACCTTGTAGAGCGGAATTCGGCAGTGACTTAGAAGATATCTCATTTGGATAGCCGTCGGGTGCAGATGAGGGCTGCGGCGATGCTGGCGAAGGCGGCGAAGTGGTCGGCCTTGCGTTCGTAGCGGCGGTGCA
>NZ_JBHXDN010000058.1:0-68488 GCF_042726075.1 Kitasatospora sp. NPDC127035
GCCGCCCCCCCCCCCCCGCCCCCGGGCAACCCCCGCTGCCCCTCACCGTGGTGAGGGGCAGCGGTCGTTCCCTGGCCCGCCCAGCCCGTCGGCGGACACGCGGCGGAAGCCGTCGCCGTCACGGACCGGCCGTTGCGGACCGGCCGTCACGGCGGGCCGCCCGCGACAGGAGTCCCGGATCAGCCGGATCAGCCGGCCAGGGTGTCCTTCAGCCAGGGGGCGATCACGGCCATCGCCTCGCCGAAGCGCGAGATGGCGCAGTGCCCGGTGTCCGGGATCAGTTCGACCCGGGTGTCCCGGCGGCCCTCGAACACCCGGGTGTCGTCCAGCGGGACGTGGACGTCCTCGGTGCCGTTGACCATCAGCATCGGCCCGTTGTCGTCCCGGTCCAGCAGCGGGCGCAGGCCGAAGGCCGCGAAGGCCTCCTCGCGCTCGGCCGTGCTCGGCAGGGCGTCGAATCCCAGGGCGTTGCCGACGATGCCGTCCATGCCGAAGGCGAAGCCGCGGCCCGGAGCAAAGGAGCGCTCCACCGGGCCGCCGAGCACCACGGAGGCGTCCACCGCGCCGGTCAGTCCGGTCCGCGCGGAGTAGTAGCCGCCCATCGAGATGCCGAAGTGGCCGACCCTCCCGTTGCCGATCGTGCGAGCGAAGGAGACCAGTCCGGCGACCACCTCGGCCCCGCCGTCCGGGGTCATCGGCAGGTGGGCGGTCTCACCGGTGCCGGCGAGGTCGAACAGCAGGAGCCGTGCCGGCAGGGCGAACGCGAGCTGCTCCCACATGCCGTGCAGGTCGGTCTTCCAGGAGTCCACCCCGCCGCTGGCCAGCACGACCGGCGCGTCGGCGGGCAGTCCGGGGGCGGCCATCAGGTGGATCCGCAGGGTGGCCTCGCCGCCGCGGTACGGCAGGGTGAGCGTGCGGCGCTCGAACTCCACCGGGAAGCCGGGGGCGGCGAGGACATACTGCTCGACCTGGCGGGCGAGCGCGGTGCGCTTCGGGTCGTCGGCCGGCGAGGGGAACTTGGCCCAGCCGTACGCCTGCGCGGCCAGGCGGTGGCGCCCGGCCCCGGCGTGCCGGGCGGCGAGGGCCGACCACTCGTACACCCAGCCGCCGGGCCGGTCGGGCCACATCTCGGTGACGGCGGCGCGGACCGCGTCCACCTCGTCGACGGGCAGGCCGAGGGTCATCTGCGGGTAGCGCTCGACGAACAGGTCCTGCGGATCCAGGGGCCAGGTGAAGGACATGGTGGTGCCTCCTGCTGCGCTTAAAGCTGGAACTCTTGCTTTAGCGACTATGCGCCCGGGTCGCGCTTATTGCAAGCAGACCTGCGTTAAGGTGGTGGCCGAGGTGATCGACACATGACCGAGGAAGCACCGGAGCCGATCCGCCGCCGCCCGGGCGGCCGCGCCGAGCGCGTCCGCCGGGCCGTCCTGACGGCCGCCCTGGAGATCCTGGCCGAGGAGGGCGTCGCCCGGCTCGGCATCGCTGCGGTCGCGGCCCGCGCGGGGGTCAACGAGAGCACGGTGTACCGGCGTTGGGGCACCCGGGAGAAGCTCGTGCTGGACGCCGTGCTCACCGGAAGCAACGAAGGCGTCCCGGTCCCCGACACCGGCGCCGTCCGCACCGACCTGGCCGCCTTCGCCCGCGCGCTGGCCGAGTACCTCGCTACCCCGGCCGGCCGCTCCGTCGCCCGGGCGGCCTCGCTCAGCTCCGACGACCCCGACCTCGCCGAGGCCTGGCAGGCCTTCTGGCAGTCCCGCCTCGACCAGGCCGGCGCCATCGTCGACCGGGCCGTCACCCGCGGGGAACTCCCCGCGGGCACCGACACGGCCCTGGCGCTGGAGCTGCTCTGTTCCCCGCTCCAGACCCGGTCCCTGCTCGGCCACCGCCCGATCGAGCCGGACCTGCCGGAGCGCTTGGCGGGCATGGTGCTGGACGGCCTGCGGGGAGGAGCCGCGGGCTGAGGCGCCGACCCCCCGGGGCCGCTCCCCGACCTCCGGGGCCTGCCCTGCCCAGCCGCGCCCGGCCGTTCCGGGTCGGTTGACCCTCGACGGGGCAGCGGTACGTTCTGCAGGGTGGTGGAGCCGACGTTCGCTTCGGCTCGCCACCCGGGTCGTTCTTTGATCCTGAACGCGGATGTCTTTCCTGTGGGCCGTTCTCGGCGGGGAGGGGTCACATGCGGAAGGCGTAGTGCGGCGGGACGGGAACGTCCGGGCGCACGGTTTCCCAGAGGTCGTCGAGGGAGACCTCGCCTTCCCTCAGGTTGTCGACCTGGATGCCCTCGTCGAGAAGGGCACGGACCCGATCGTGGTCGCCGGCGGCCAGGGCTGCGCGTGCGTCGAGCACTCGGATGCGTCCGTGTGAGCGGACTTCGTCGTCGAGCGCCTCTATCAGCTTGCTTGCCTCGGTGACGCGGTGGGCCGCGAGCAGCGCCTCGGTTGCCTCCACGGCCAGCGCCCGGAGGTTGGGGAGCATCCGATGGGCTTCGGTGAGCAGGTCCGCGGCACGCTCCGGCTCGGCGTGCGCGATGCAGCGCAGCGCCCATGGGGTGCGCCGGGCTTTGAGCGACTCCGTCCAGGCGGCGACGGCGCCTTCGGTGTCACCGTCGGCGTGCCGGACCAGGCCGAGGTGGTAGCGGGCGTGCCAGTCGGCCGGGTGCGCCTCCAGCAGCGCACGCCACCGGCTACCGGTGACCGGCGCGACTGGCGGATCGCTGACGGGAAGCGTCCCGGTCTCGAGCAGTCGCTGCCATGGTTGCTGCTCCGAATCGATGGTGCCCCACGGCAGTCCGGCAAGGTCGGATGCTTCCAGCGCGCCCCATCCCGAGCCTTGGGCGAGCAGCTCGCCGGGTTCGCCGGGCTCGCTCGCAGACTCGAGCTCCTCCGAGAGCCGCTCCTGCGGCACGAGCCGGTCGAGGGCCTGCCCCACCGCCTGCTGTGCGCTCTCCCAGTCGCCGTGCACCAGGTCGGGATCGGCCTGCAGCAGCCCGTAGGCCTCCACCCACTGCCAGGTCGTCCGGCCGGGCATCGGCACATGTTCGAGCTGGGTGCGGGCCACGCCGGCCTGGATCTCCAGATAGCGGCAGCCTGGACCGCTCAGCCATTCCTGCCAGCTCTGCCCGCCCTGACCGGTTCCCCAGTGGAAGAGCTTGCGGCCGCGTTGCAGGTCGGTGGAGGTCTGCACGAGGCCGGTGCCGGTGGCGTCCAAGGCGGCCACCCAGCGGCGCCGCCCGTCCGGAATGTCGAAGAAGAAGTCCGCGGCGCCCTGTGCCCGGTCGGTGTAGCTGCGGTCGACCCCTTCGAGGATCGGGAAGGACAACCGCTCCAGCCGGGCGGAGTAGTCGAAGTGGAAGGCGTGGTCGGCGGGGGCCACCACCCTGACGTCGGCCGACTCGGGTACGGCGATGTTCGACCACCAGTAGAACGGTGTCTCCTTCGGCTCGGGGTTGTGAACATTCACCCGCACGTAGAGAACGGGTGAGCCGGCCGGGAGCCAGAAGTCCAGCCAGAACACCAGACGCCGCATTCGCTCGAACTCGAACATGCGTAGCACGGGCGTCCCGTCCGGCCGGCTCAGGCGCACCGCGTGCAGCGGCGAGCAGGTCAGCGGCCAGTGCCCCGTCGCGCCCAGGTTCCATTCGACGCCGCCGGCCGTCCAGGCGTCCCGCAGCGCGAGGTTGGCCGGCTGCAGGATGGGGTTGCGGTACAGCAGCTCCCGCCCGGATGGTCGGTGCACCAGGGACCACAGCCGTCCGCCGAGGGACGGCAGGAAGGTCGCCGTCAGGATCTCGTTCTCCAGCACGATCACGTCGAGCTCCCGCTCGGCGCGCTCCCGGTCGTAGCCGTCCTGTGTGGTGTACGGCAGCAGGGAGTCCGGCTGCCCGTAGGCCACCTGTGCGCGCATCTCGGGATCGGCACCGGAGACGTCAGCCTTCCTGCGTCGCGTGCCACGCAGAATCGGCAGTATCCCGGGAGTTGGGTCAGCGGCCGCGGGCAGGCGCATGGTCGCGGTCCGTAGCGTGCTGGTCATGTTCTGCGTTCCAATCTGGACAGGGGTCAGCCGCCCGGCGGGGCGTGGGGCTCCGCCGGGCGGGCGGGGATGGGTCAGTTCCTTGAGAGGGTGATGTCGTCACAGCTCGCGGTGCCGCTACCGGGGCGGTAGCAGTAGACGACCGCGCTGGTCGAGGTCGGCCCGGTCGTGAAGTTCACGATCCGCGGGGTGTAGGTGGAGGCGGTGGTCGAGGACCATGCCTGCGTCCCGCCGTGGCCCTTGACGCCGAGGCTGGTGGTGCCGCCGTCGGACTTCACCCACCCGATCAGGTTGTAGGAGGTGGCGGGAAGCAGGCCGGTGAGCGTCTGTTCGACGGTGGCGGCCCGGGTCGCGGTCGCGGTCAGGGTGACCGCGTAGCTTCCCGACCTGGTGTTGGCGGCGCCGACGACGGCGTTACTGCTCGTCCAGCCGGTGAGCGTCCCGGTTTCGAATCCGCCGTTGGCGACGAGCGGCTTGCGGACGGCGATGTCGTCGCACGAGGCCGTTCCGGCGGGCGCGTGGTAGCAGAAGACGGTGGCGGTGGTGTTGGTGGCGCCGGTGGTGAACGTGGTCGCGACCGGGGTGTAGGAGGTGGCGGAGCTGTAGCCGCTGACCTGCGTGCCGCCGTATCCCTTGACGCCGATCGAGGTCTCGTTGCCGTCCGACTTGATCCAGCCGTCGAGGGCGTAGGTGGTGTTCGGGGTGAGGCCGGTGATCGTCTGTTCGACGGTGGCGGCCTTGGTCGAGGTGGCCGTCAGGGTGACGGCGTAGCCGCCGGTTCTTGCGTTGGCGGCGCCGACGGCGGCGTTACTGTTCGCCCATCCGGTGAGGGTCCCTGTCTCGAAGCCTCCGTTGAGGACCTTGTTGCAGACCACGGGCGTGCCCGCGAAGGCACCCCGGTGCGGAGCGCCGGCCGGGATCGGGTTGCCGTAGTAGTCCTTGCCGCCGTTGTCGGGGATCGTGAGGCCGTTGCCGATAGCCTGGGAACCGACGCACAGCTTGTAGCCGTTGGGCCCGGTGTCGGGGGCGGCCAGCTGCGGGTCGGTCGTGACGGTGCCGGTGCCCGGGGCGGTGGTCGTCCGGTAGAAGAGGTTGTTGCGGAGGTTGTAGCCGGTGGTCGGGGAGAAGTCGAACTTGGCGTCGGCGAGGGCGCCGGTGTTGTAGACGACGTTGTTGTCGAAGCGGACGTTGCGCAGCCCGGTGGCGCTCTCCCGGATCACGGTCATGTTCGCGCCGGGCTTCACGATGATCGTGTTGTTGTAGATGTGCGCAGATCCGATGTTGCCACCGCAGTTCTCCACGCCCCGGTACTCGTCGTTCTGGCTGACGTTGTACCGCACGACCGCGTTGGTCAGGAACGAGTCGGCGAAAACGTCGGTGCACAGGAGCAGGAAGCCGCCGTCGTTGTCGTGCGTGTAGTTGTACTGCACGAGCGTGTTGTCGGTCAGGTCGTCGATGTCCAGGCCCATGGAGTCGTTGAGGCCGACTCCGCCGGAGATGTCGTTGTACTGGATGACGGTGTGGTCGGCGCGGTAGGGCCAGATGCCGGCGTTGTAACGGGTCGAGGTGGTGTTGAAACCGGCGATGGTGTTGTACTCGACCAGCGCGCCGGAGGTCACCACCGCGACGATGCCGTCACCGCCTATGTCGGTGAGGGTGTTGCCTCGGATCACGACGCCGGTGTGCGGGTAGTAGTTCGTCGGGCTGCTCCAATTGGAGGCGGTGGTGATGCCCGTTCGGTCCACGTTGGTGATCGTGTTGTCGAGGATCTGAACGTCGTCGAACTTGTCCGGGGTGGTGGTGCCTCGGCTCGCGATGCTGATGCCGTTGCTGCCGTCCGTGCCCTTCTCGTCGTTGCCGAGGATGTCGTGGATGTTCAGGCGCTGCAGCACGATGTGGTGCAGGACCTTACCGGCGTCGACACCGGTGACCCGGACCCCGTTGCGGGCGGTGCCGGGGTTGTGGGCGTTGGTGATGGAGAGGTCGCGGATCTCCCAGTACTCCTGGTTGGTCAGCAGGACGGTGTCGACGGCGCCGTGCCCGTCGATCTGCGGAAGCGCGCCTGTGCCGTAGGCGCCGACGGTGATCGGCGCGCCGGCGGCACCCGAGCCCTTGGGCTCGAACGTCCCCACGCAGTTGGAGCCGCGCTTGAACAGGATCGAGTCGCCGGGCCCGAAGGCGGGGGTGTTGACGGCCGCGAGGGTGTTCCACGGCCGGGCCTGGGAGCCGTCACCGGTGGAGGTCTGCGAGCAGTCCACGTAGTAGGGGGTGGCCGCCTGCGCGGGCGAGGCGAGGGTGGCCGTGAGGGTCGCGGTGGACATCGCCAGGGCGAGACCCACCGCGGTGATGCGGGGCTTGGACATGTGCGTGCCTTGTCTCGGTCGTGGTGGAAGGGTCCCCCCGGTACCGCCCCCCGGTAGGGGCGGAGTTCTAGGTGTGTGAGGATGCCGATGCGCCTATTTGTCGATGCCGACGGTCATCCCCTGGACGATCCGGTTGCCCATCCAGGTGAACAGGGCCACCAGCGGGGCCAGGATGATCGCGATGCCGGCGAACATGGTGCCCCAGTCGAGTCCGCTGAGCTGTTGGGAGGCCACGAAGTTGGCGAGGGCGACGGGCAGGGTGACCTTGTCCTCGCTGTGCATGAGCACGATCGCGAAGAGCGTCTCGTTCCAGCCGTGGATGAAGTTCAGCAGGAACGCGGTCGTGAGGCCGCCGCGCGCCACCGGGAGCACGATCCGCACGAAGCACCGCAGGCCCGTCGCGCCGTCGATCGCTGCGGCCTCTTCCAGGACTTTCGGGACCCCGGCGAAGAACCCGGTCAGCAGGTAGACGGTGAACGGCATCGCCAGCCCGACGTATACGAGGATCAGGCCTGTGAAGGAGTCGGTCAGCTGGATCTGGGCGAGGCCGACGAACAGCGGTACCATCAGCACCTGTCCGGGTACACCCAGGCCCATCACGAACGACATGGTGATCGCACCGGACGTCCGGGTGCGCCGCCGGGCCAGCATGTATGCCGCCGGAGCGGCGATGGCGACCGCGAGGAAAGCCGACACGACCGAGACGTAGACGCTGCTCAGAGCGGCCTGACCGAATCCGCCGCCCTCCCACGCCTTCACGAAGTTGCGCAGGTTGATGTCGGTCGGCAGGCCGAAGGGACGGGCGAAGATGTCCCGGGTGTTGCGGATCGCCGTCGTGAAGATCCACACCAGCAACAGGAGGTTGAGACCAACCGCGAACCAGACAGTGCCGTCGCCGAGCCTGCGCAGCGGGCTGAAGGACGTGCGCTTCACCGTAGCTCCTAGTACACGATGGGGTCGCGCCGCATGAGGCGCCGCAGGACGACGGTGAACAGGGCGACCATGACGAGGCTGACGATCGCGGCGGCGGTCGCGAGACCCAGCTCGGGGACCGAGGCGGTGGGGAACGCCGTCGTGTAGACGTACATCGCCGTCGTCCAGGTCCTGTTGGACGGGAAACCGGACGAGCTGCCCCCGAACAGCAGCACGATCTCGAAGATCTTGACGGAGCTGACGGTCCACAGGACGGCGCAGACCGAGACGACGTCCCACGACAGCGGCAGGGTGATGTACCGGAACCGCTGGAAGGCGCTCGCGCCTTCCAGTTCGGCCGCCTCGTAGAGGTACTCGGGGATCTGATCGACCGCGGCCATCAGGATGCTGGTGTAGTAGCCGGTGCCCGACCAGATCAGGGTGGCCATGATCAGGGGGAAGATGTTCTCCTGAGCCAGCCACTTGGGCGGGTCCGTCATTCCGAGGTGGACCAGGGCGGTGTTGATCGGGCCGTCCGGGGCGAAGAGGAACCCGGCAGCGGCTCCGAAGACCATGCCGTTGATGAGCGAGGGAAAGAACAGGGCGGAACGGGCGAAGAACCGACCCTTCATCTCGCGCAGCGCCAGGGTCAGCGCGAACGCGAGGACGAAGGTGATCCCGCCGGCCACGAAGAGGATCTTCAGGGTGTTGGTCAGGGACGTGTGGAAGACGGGATCGTCGATCAGGGTCCGGTAGTTGCCGAACCCCGCCCATGTCTTGGCACCGATGCCGTTCCATTTGTAGAGACTGGTCCAGGCCGCGTAGCCGATCGGTGCCAGGAACAGGACGCCGTAGACGGCGACCGCGGGGCCGACGAACGGCCAGAACAGCCGACGTTGCTGGCGTTCCAACGGAGCGACGCCGGATCGCCTTCTGCGGGCGTCCCCGGCCCGGGCCCGCACCCGGGTCGGGGACTCGGCGGTGGCCGCCATCAGCCCGCGGCCTTCCAGTAAGCCACCTGTGCCTTCTTTACGGCGGCAATGAACTGCTCCGCACTGGACTTGCCGTGCCACAGGTCGAGGTAGGCGCTGTTGAAGACCTTGTCGGCGTAGTCGCCGGGGACGGCACCACCGACCCCGAAGGCGGTACGGACGGGATTACGGGTGAAGGCCTTCTGGACGTCGGCGAGCTCCGCGGGCGCAGGGATGTCGATGCGCGGGGTGATGTTCTTCGCCTCGGTCGAGATACCGGACAGGTTGTCCTTCTTCATGAAGTAGGCGATGAACTTCTTGGCCGGATCGGGGTTCTTGGCCGCCTTGGGAATGCTGAACCCCAACGTCATGAGGTCGACCGCAGGGGCTCCGGCGGACTTGACCGACGGGACCGGGATGGCGCCGAACTTCCAGCCCGAACCGATCTGCTCCAAGACCTCGCTGATGATCCAGCTGCCGTTCATCACGAACCCGCCGCTGCCCTGCGCCCACTTGGTCTGCTGCGCCGGATACTTGCTGGCGTCGTAGCCCTTGATGATGTGGCCGCCCTTGACCAGGTTCTCGATCTTCTTGGTGGCCGACAGAACGGCCGGGTCGTCCCAGGCGGCGGCGGACTTGTCGTTGGCGAGCCTGGCGTAGGTGCCCTCGCCGGCCTCGTCCGCCAGGATGTTGTCCCAGATGAGGGAGTTCTCCCACGCCAGCTCGCCGTCGGAGACGATGCACGGCTTTCCCTGGGATTTGAGGGAGTCACAGACCTTCATGAGGTCTTCCCAGGTGGCGGGCGGGGTCGCCGTCAGCGGGTCGGCGGCGTTGTAGAACAATTGGGCCGAGAGCAGCTCGTAGGGGACCACCCAGCGCCTCTTGCCGTCGCTGTCGGCGCCGAGGGCGTCAAGGTACTTGACGGGGATGACGTCGGCAACCCTCTTGCCCTCACCGGGCACCTCCGCGCCGTAGACGTCGCTCAGGTCGAGCGCCTGGCCGATGGAGGCGGTGGTGGCCCAGATGATCTGATCGCCCTGGTCCCACAGGTCGGGGGCCTGGTGGGCGGCGATCGCCGCGCCGATCTTCTTCTTGACGTCGCGTCCCTGGAACTCGAGATCGACCTTGATGCCGGTCTCCGCGGTGAACTTGTCGGCTGCGGCCTTGAGCACCTTGGCCTGTGGCTCTTCGGCGCGCCACATCGACCAGTAGGTGAACGAACGGGCTCCGGAGGAGGCACCCTCCTTGCTGGAAGCGCCCTCGTCCTTGCCGGAACAGGCGGAGAGCGAGGAGAGTGCGAGGAGGCCGACCGCCGCAGCGGTGAGCGTTCTGTGGGGGAGGGAGGCTGCACGCATGGCGCGGGTACCGCCTTTGATCGGAGGGGGTGTCCGGGGAACCAGGGAGTGGCGCAGAAGCGAAGGACCCCTGATTGGTTCCGCTAGTGTTGTAATTAACTCTGGTAAAGTCAAGGGCTATGCCACCCCTGATGAAACCCTCCGTCGAGCCGGCCGATCGGGCATCGATCCGGCGTTCCAACCTCGGCCTGATCCTGCACCGCCTCGCCGACCACGGAGGCAGGTCACGTACCACGCTCGCCGAGGAGCTGGGCCTGCCCAGAGCGACCATCTCGAGCTTGACCGGGGAACTGGTCGAACTCGGGCTCGTACGGGAGGGCGAGCTGGAACACGCCGGCGCGGTCGGCCGGCCGCAGCGCACGGTGGAGCTCGACGGGACGGCCTACTGCGGCCTGGGCATCGAGATCGCGGTCGACCACCTGTATGCCGTCGCCCTCGACCTGCGCGGTACCGTCGCGTGGACCAGCCGTCTCGCCCTCGACGCGCGCGGTATGCCGCCCACCGCCACGCTGGAGGTCGTCGGACGGCTCGCGGCCGAGGCCATCGCCACGCTCGGCTCGGCGGGCAAGAACGTCGTCGGGATCACGGTGGCCACACCGGGCGGCTACGACGAAGCCGGCGACCGGGTCACCATCGCCACGAACCTCGACTGGCGGGACGTCCCCCTGTTGGGTCCGATCGCCTCCCAGCTGGGGGCCACGGCGCCACCGCTGCACGTGGGCAACGATGCCAAGCTCGGCGCGGTGGCCGAGTATTCGGCCGCCGCGGCCCGGGGGATTCGCGACATGGTCTACCTGAGCGGGACGGTCGGCGTCGGCGCCGGCATCATCGAGGACGGCAGGCTCATGCGCACGGCCGGCGAGATCGGCCACCTGGCCCTGGGCCCGCAAGCACAACCCTGCGCCTGCGGCCGCAGCGGCTGCTGGGAGAACATGGTCGGACTCGATGCCCTGCTCGGCCAGGCCGCCGATCCGTCCGACCCCGTCCGCGACCCGAGCCTCGACCTCGCCGATCGCCTCGCCGAGCTGCGTCGGCGCGCGGAGAACGGCGACACCAGGACCAACGACGCGCTCACCCGGGTCGCCGACGCGCTGGTGCTCGGCACCGCAGTCCTGGTCGATCTCCTCGGCCCGGAATCCGTGGTCCTCGGCGGCTACTTCGCCTACTTCGGCGACATCTTCGCCCCTCACGTCCAGGCGGGGATCGACGCCCGTCGGATCCCCTCCACGCCTCGCTCAATCATCACCACCTCCACCTACGGCCTGGCGTCGGCCGCCCGCGGCGGGGCACGCGTGGCACTGGAGAAGGACCTCTATGACGATCCGGCCTCTATCGCCACACGGTTATTTCGTGCATAGTTGGAATTAATCGCGGAGTCTGCGGCCACGCGGACTGGCGATAGCCGCCGGATGCCCGACTCGACTGAGGGACGGGACGGGCGTCCGACGGCGCTCGTGCACCACGGCGAAATGGCCCAGCACGAAGCGTGCTCGGACTTGCCCGCGCCCCCGGAGCACCGGGCCGGCGGCTGCGCGCTCAGTCCCTCCTCCTCGCCTTCCAACTCGCCCACGCCAACCACCGCAAACTCGCCACCTGGCTCGACACCCTCCAGAGCGCCACCCAACCCGCGCGCCGACGCCCCACCAACCGTCACGCCCCCAACAACCCCCACCACTGGACCCCCAGGCGCCAGACCGGCAACCCCTGAACCCGCCCCACCCCATACACCCCACCCGACCAGCAAAAAACGCGGATCGCCCCTCACAACACCGTGAGGGGCGATCCGCGTCTCCGGACAGCAGAACGGCCGGTCGATCCGACGTGAAGTCGGTTCGACCGGCCGTTCAGGGTCGGTTGACCAATGTGCGCGAGGGGGGAGTTGAACCCCCACGCCCTTTCGGGCACTGGAACCTGAATCCAGCGCGTCTGCCTATTCCGCCACCCGCGCATCTGGGTGATGGGTAAACCATAGCCCATGCGCAGGGGTGCTTCGAACCAATTCGGCGAGGCGTGCCAGGTCAGCGCCCGACGCGCGCCACGATCCAGTCGATCAGGCCGCCGGAGATGTGGCTGTGCTCGTGGTTGTCCGTGTCGAAAGCGACCTCGTCCAGGTGACCGTTCTCGAGGTCGGCGTCGGTGATGGACAGCGTCGGGGCGACGTCCCACTTCACCGGGTCGAAAGCCAGCGCCGCCGCGCTGACCGACGGCACGAACGTCCCGCTGCGGAAGTCGTCGGAGATCTTCGCCTTCAGCGCGTCCGCGACCTTGCCGAAGGAGTCCAGCGTGCCGCCGGGCGCCCCGTCCAGCGCCGGGACGTCGGTGGTCGTGCTGCGGCGGACCGCCAGGCCCAGGTGCATGCCGCCGATCTTCTGCTTCTCGCCCCTCTCGGCCTGGAACCGGGCCGTCGCGCTGGCGATCAGGGCCTGCCAGTCGAACGCCACCTCGCCCGCCGGCAGCGGGAGGCCGACCCCGTCGCGCCGGCCGTTGGAGACCCCGAGCTTGAGCGGGACGACCGGGAAGTCGCCGAACCGCCGGAGGTCCTCCAGGAACTCCTTGCGCAGCGGGCTGGACGTCGCCACCGGTCCCGAGTACTTGGAGTTCTCCACCCAGGCCCAGAGCAGCTGCTGGGCGGCAGGGCTGCGAATCAGGTCGGCCTGCTTGACCCCGCCGGGGCCGGCCGGGGTGACGTCCTCGAAGAAGTACGCCAGCTGCTGGAGGATCAGCGGGATCCAGGCGCCGTTGTGCGGCGTGTCGTAGGAGAGGTACGTCCCGGTCTGGTGATCCACCTTCTGGGTCTCCAGCTTGGCGAGCGCGAAGCGGGTGATCATGCCGCCCATGCTCACCCCTCCGACGGTGAGCCGCTCGTCGCCGACGCGCTCCGCGATCACCCGGAGGATGCCGTCGATCGCGACCTCGGCGTTGGCCTGGATGTAGGTGTGCCGCTCCTCGAAGCCGAGGAGGACCACGTCGATGCCCTGGCCGAGCAGTTGGTCGAAGAGGCCCTGCTTGCCGTCGTACGGGGTGTTGAAGTACGCGAAGAGGCCGGGAAGGTCACTCGGGCCGTAGTTGAAACCGTCCGCGAAGACGAACGGCCGGCGCAGGCCGATCTTCGGGTTGGCGTAGTAGACCGCGGCCTTGCCCCGGGCGGTCCGGTCCTTGTACGTGCCGCTCAGATCCCAGACCACGTCGGCCTCCCGGCCGCCGCCCTCCGAGCGCTCCAGCGCACCGGCGAACCACACCTCGGGCGAGAGGGTGGCAGCAAGCTCCGCCACCTCTGCCGAACCGGGCTCCGCCTGCCCCTCCTTGAGTGCGAGGGCTACGTCGATCCTGGATTCCTGTGCCATGGCTACCGCCTCAGTCCGATCCAATGGAGATCATCCGCATACGATGGGCGACTGTAACGGCTCGATCACACAGCGCACCAGGACATGACCGGTACTGGTCGAAAGCGATCCGAACGGACCGATCGGGAGCGGAAATCGCCGCTTCGGAGGGAGGGCGGGGGCGAGCCGGCCGGAGTCCGGCGCTACCCCGGAGCCACCCCCGAAGCGGGGTTCGGCCCAGCCCCCCCGTCCCCTGGCCGATGACGCGCCCGGCGGGTCCGGCGACCCCGGCAGCCCCGGCGGCCCCGGCCGCGCGCGTCCGGCGGACGGCCGGGCACCCACTTCCACCGACCGGCGACTCCGACCTAACGTTGCGTCATGCAGCCGGTACGGATCGATCGTTCGGACCCGGACGTGCTCGACCTCGTCCTCTGGGAGCGCGGCGGCTCCCTCCGCTACGCGTTCGCGACCTCGCTCGGGTCGGCGCTGGCCGTACCCGCACTGTTCCTCGTCGGCGCGCTCGCCTCCGGCCCCGTGGCGGTCCTCATGCTCCTCACCGGCACGGGATGGGGGCCGGTCTGGTCGGTGGCCGCCCTCATCGGTGGCGCGGCGGCGGTCGCCGGGTGGGCGTTCCTCACCCGCAGCGCCTTCCACGAGGTGCACCGGCTCCGCTTCGCCCCCGCGGACGGGCCGGCCACGGTCACCCTCGTCCGGGGTGCACGGGTCGGACGCCCCATGCCCGTCACCGAACTGCGGCGGATCCGGATCGACCGCTCCACCGAGGCACCCCACGGGGGCGACCCGCGCCCGGCCGCCCTCACCGTCACCCTGACCGCACAGTTCGCCCGCCACCGGCTGGCACCCAAGTCGCTCCCGCCGGACACCGACGCCGACGCCCTGCACCGGGAGCTGCGCGAGGCGCTCTCCCCCGCGGTCCCGGTGGAACTGCGGATCCGGCACCGCCCGCACCCCGAGCCCGCACCGCCCGACGCGCCACTCGACGTGCCACTCGACGTGCCGCCCGGCCTGTCCCCGGCCGCCCGGCCGGGGCCCGCACCACCGCCGCCGTCGGCGCGTGCGCGACGACGCCCGGACGCGCGGCGGGGCGCCCGTGGCCGCAGCCGCCCGGCCCGCGACTGACGCCGGGGCCCGGCCCGGGGACCGGAGCCCCTTCCCGGCAGGTCACTTGCCGGCTGCGGCCGCCAGGGTGGCGCGCCACAGCGGGCTGTCCACGTAGTGGTTGTCGTACAGCTCGGAGGAGTCCTTGATCTCCTGCGGGCTCGCCTCGCCGCGCATCACCCGGCCGAGCAGCCGCAGGTAGTCGAAGCGGGGCATGCCCGGCGTGAACACGAAGAGCACGTCGGCCGCGGAGCCGGGTGCGGCGGCGAAGGCGTGCGGGGCGTGCGGGGGGACGAGCAGGAAGTCACCCGCGCCGAGGGTCTCCACCGTGTCCTCGACCAGCACCTGGAGCGCACCGCCGATGACGAAGAACAGCTCGGAGGCCCGGGTGTGGAAGTGGGCCGGGGCGCCGACGGCCCCCTCGGCGAAGGAGGAACGGTAGCTGGTGATCGGGCTGCCGTCGGTCCCGCAGTCGGCGAGCAGGGTCATGACGCTGCTCGGGTCGCTGGTGGTCTCGGCGGTGGCGGCGCGGGTCAGCAGCGGCTTCAGCGGGCTGGCGGTCATGGTGGTGCTCCCCCGGATCGGGCGGTCCCGGCTCCCTGCCGCGACCTCGTGATGATCACTCTAAGGTCGGATGCGACCAGGAACATGGTGCATTCAGCCGTCGGAATCATGGGTCAATTCGCGTCCAGGGAGATCGCGTTCTTCGCCCGCTCGACCGACTCCTCGGACGCCGGGCCGCCCGGGTTCTCGGTGGCGAGCGCCTGGTTGAGGTCGACGAACGGGCGCATCCGCCGCTCGTAACGGTCGAAGGCCGGGGCGTGCCCCTCCCCGGCCGCACGGGCCCGGCCGAGTTCGTCGGCCAGCAGGTGGGCGCCGACCAGGGCGAGGCCGGTCCCCTGGCCCGACAGCGGCGAGGCGCAGTACCCGGCGTCCCCGAGCAGGACGGCGCGGCCCGCGGACCAGCGGTCCAGGTGGATCTGCGCCATCGCGTCGGCGTAGAAGCCGGTCGAACGGTGCAGCGCCGCCAGCAGCCGGGGCGTCTCCCAGCGGAGTTCCGCCATCCGCTCCGCGACCAGCGTCCGCGCCGCATCGCCGTCCCGCTCGACGGCCTCCTCGCTCCTCCAGCCGAAGGTGACCCGCAACTCCCGGTTGTCGCGCACGGGGTAGACGCCGTAGCCGGCTTCCCCGTCGCGGTGCCAGACCTGCCAGTCCTCCAGGCCGAGGAAGTTGTCGGCCTCGAAGATCGCGACGTGGGTGCCGAGCGGATGCAGGAACCGCCCCTCCGGGCCGAAGGCCAGCCGGCGGACCCGCGAGTGGAGTCCGTCCGCGCCGACCACCAGGTCGAAGGTGCGGGGCCGCCCGCGCTCGAAGGCGACGTGGATGCCGTGCTCGTCCTCGCGGAGCTCGGCGATGCTGTCGCCGTGGACGAACTCGGCCTTACCGGAGGCGTGTTCGGCCAGGATCGCGACCAGGTCCTCGCGCAGCAGCTCGACGTCACCGCTGTCCAGACGGCCGCTGCTGTAGGTCGCCTCGGTGGAGCGGTGCACCTCGTTGCCGTCGGCGTCGACGACGGACATGCCGCGCATCCTGGTCCGGACGGCACGGACCTGCTCGCCCAGCCCCATCCGCTCGACCACGTCGAGGGCGACGCCCCGGATGTCGACCGCCTGGCCGCCGGCGCGGGGGCCGGGGGCCAGCTCGACCACCGTCGGGGCGAAGCCGTTGCGGTGCAGCAGGTGGGCGAGCGCGGTGCCGGCGACTCCGCCACCGGAGATGAGGACGGTCTTCACGGGTGCTCCCTGTTCGGCTTCGTACGCTGTAAGCGCTCTGAATGTACGACGTAAATTCAGGGTGTCGCAAGCGCCCTCCACGCCGCTTGGGCCCAGTTCTGAGCTAGGACAGAACGGCCGGGACCGCCATCGGCGCTGCTAGGGTCTGAGCTAGTACAGAGCGGCCGCCCCCACGAAAAACCTCACCCGAGGAGCCCTGCCCGTGGCACCGGACACAGCCCCGCCCCCCTTCCGGCGCATCGCCGCCGAACTGCGGCGGCGCATCAGCACCGGGGAGCTCTCGCCCGGCGAGCGGGTGCCCTCGACCCGACGGATCGCCCAGGAGTGGGGCGTCGCCCTCGCCACCGCCACCAAGGCGCTGACCGTGCTGCGCCTGGAGGGCCTGGTGGAGGCTCTCCCCCGGGTCGGCACCGTGGTGGCCACGCCCGCCACGCCCGCCACGCCCTCCGCGACGACCACGGCCACCGGGGCCGACGCACCGGCTCCCACGCGTCCGCACCAGCCCGCTCGGCACCAGCACCCGCAGGAAAGCGAGTTGAGCCGCGAGCGGATCGTCCGGGCCGCCCTCGACCTGGCCGATGCGGAAGGCCTCCCCGCCCTCTCGATGCGCGCCGTGGCGGCCCGGCTCGGAGTCTCGGCGATGTCCCCGTACCGGTACGTCACCAGCAAGGACGAACTCGTCCTGCTCGCCGCCGACGCCGCGTTCGGCGACGCCTCCTACCCCGCCGAGCCGCCCGCCGGCTGGCGGCCCCGCCTGGAACTGAGCGCCCGCACCCTCTGGGCGCTGTTCCGGCGTCACCCCTGGCTCGCCCAGCTCAGCCCGGTCACCCGGCCGCTGATGCTGCCCAACCTGCTGGCCCACGCCGAGTGGGCGCTCGCCGCACTGGACGGCCACGGCCTGGACCCCACGACGATGATGGACGTCCACGTCCTGCTGTACAGCTACATCGAGGGCATCGCCGTCAACCTGGAGCGCGAGGCACAGGCCCAGTCCTCCACCGGCGTCACCGCCGACCAGTGGACGGACAGCCGGGTCCCCGCCCTCGGCCCGCTCGCCGACTCGGGCCGCTTCCCGGTCTTCACCCGCCTGATGGCGGACCTCGCGAGCGGCTACGACCTGGACCTGGACGCCCTGTTCGAGTTCGGCCTGGCCAACCTCCTGGACGGCCTGACGCCCCGGATCGAGAGCGCCGGAGCCGACCGGGCGGCCCGAATCACCGGTGGCGGCCGGCCCCGGGCCTAGAGCTCCCGACCCCGGAAGGCGCGGCGGTACTCGCGCGGGGCCACGCCGACCCGGGTGGTGAAGGCGGGGCGCAGCGAGACGGCCGAGCCGAAGCCGCAGCGGACGGCGACCGCGTCCACCGGCAGGTCGGTCTCCTCCAGCAGCCGCTGGGCCGTCAGCACCCGCTGTTCCAGCAGCCAGCGCAGCGGCGTGGTCCCGGTGGCGGCGACGAAGCGGCGGGCGAAGGAGCGCTCCGACATCAGGGCGAGTCCGGCCATCCGGCGGACCGTCCACGGGGAGTCCAGCGCGGCCAGGACCTCGGCGCGGGCCCGGACCAGCGGGTCGTCCCCGTCCGCACCGCCGTCCTCCGGGACCGGGGACGGGATGAACTGCGCCTGCCCGCCCGAGCGGAACGGCGCGGTGACCATCGCGCGGGCGATGCTCGCGGCGGCCCGTTCGCCGTGGGCGGCACGGACCAGGTGCAGGCAGAGGTCGATGCCGGCCGCCACCCCCGCCGAGGTCCAGATCTGCCCCTCGCCCGTGAACAGCACCTCGGGCCGGACGTCCACCGCCGGGAAGCGCCGGGCGAGTTCGCCTGCGAGCGCCCAGTGGGTGGTGGCCGGGCGGCCGTCGAGCAGCCCCGCCTCCGCGAGCACGAACGCACCCGCGCAGAGCGAGGCGACGGTGACGCCGCGCTCGTGCGCGGCGCGCAGCGCGGCGGGCACGGCGGGGTCGCGCGGCTCGTACGGCCGCTCCATCCCGGGGACGACGACCAGGTCGCACTCGGCGAGCGCGTCCAGGCCGTGGTCCGGCACCCGCTCCAGGCCGCCGCCGAGCCGCACCCGGGCGCCGGCCGGGCCGCAGACCCGCAGCTCGAAGTCGGGCAGTCCGGGCCGGCTCGGCCGGTTGTCCCAGACCTCCCCGATCACCGCGTAGTCGAAGGCCCGGACGCCGTCGAAGACCAGACACCCCACCGTGCGCACGACCGTCCACCCTCTCCCTGCCGGTTGGCAGGATCATATCGATGGGTGGCCCCACCGCCCCTCACTCCGCCGGGAGGGGCCGCCGCACGATGGACGCATGACGAACACCAGCGCCTTCGACGCCCCGCTCACCATCGCCCCCGACTCCGTCCTCGTGGTCATCGACGTCCAGAAGGGCTTCGAGGACACCGCGTTCTGGGGCGAACGCGACAACCCCGGGGCCGAACGACGGATCGGCGAACTGATCGACGTGTGGCAGGCCACCGGACGGCCGATCGTGACCGTGCAGCACGTCTCCCCCACCGGGCCGCTCGCGGAGGGCACCCCGGGCCACGAGCTGAAGGACTTCGTGGCGGCGGTCGAACCGGACCTGCACATCACCAAGACCGTGAACAGCGCCTTCTACGGCACGCCGGACCTGCACGCCTGGCTCCGGGAGCGGGGCGCGGAGCAGGTCGTCATCGTCGGCATCATCACGAACGTCTGCAACGAGACCACCGCGCGGATGGCCGGCAACCTCGGGTACGACGCGGTCTTCCCGATCGACGCGATGCACGCGTTCGACATGGCCGGGCCCGACGGGGTGACCGTCCCGGCCGCCGAACTGGCCCGGGCCACCGGCGCGGTGCTGCACGCGATGCGGTTCGCCAAGGTGGTCACCGCGGAGTCGGTGGTGACGGCGGCGAGGGCCGGCGGGCCGGTGACCGCCGGGCGGTCCTGACCGCCGCCGTCGGGCACTTCGCATCCCCGCCGGAAGTTGATCTTCCGGTCGGAGCCGCCGGGTCGCGCGGTTCCGGAGCGACGGCCCACGGCGACGAAGGAATGTGACACGGGTGGACGAGAAAGCACTGCCGGCCGAACTCTTCGAGGCGCACCGGTCCCATCTGCGGGCCGTCGCCTACCGGATGCTCGGCTCGATCAGCGAGGCCGAGGACGCCGTCCAGGACACCTGGCTGCGGTACGACCGGACCGACACCGCCGACGTCGAGAACCTCGGCGGCTGGTTGACCACGGTGGCCGGGCGGATCTGCCTCAACCAGCTCCGGTCGCGCGCCCGGCGGCGCGAGGAGTCCTTCGAGTCGCGGGCCGAGGCGGGTGTCGCCGAGGTGCCCCGGATACCGGACCCGCTGATCGGGTGCGCGGACGCCGTCGACCCCGAACAGGAGGTGCTGCTGGCCGACTCGGTCGGTCTGGCCCTGATGGTCGTGATGGAGTCGCTGTCGCCCGCCGAGCGGGTCGCGTTCGTCCTGCACGACCTGTTCGCGGTGCCGTTCGACGAGATCGCGCCGCTGATCGAGAAGACCGGGGCGGCCACCCGCCAGCTGGCCGGCCGGGCCCGCCGCAAGGTCCAGGGGCAGGCGCCCGCCCCGGACCGGGACCTCGCCCGGCAGCGGGTGGCCGTCGACGCCTTCTTCGCCGCCACCCGGGACGGCGACCTCGACGCGCTGCTCGCCGTCCTCGCCCCGGACGTGGTGCTGCGCGCCGACGGTTCGGCCGGCCGGGACCGCCGGCCGGTGGTCCTCAACGGCGCCCGCACGGTGGCCGGCCAGGCGGTCATGTTCCGCAGCCTCTCGCCGTACGCGCGCCCGGCGCTCGTCAACGGCGCGGCGGGGGTCGTGGTGGTCGGTGCCAACGGACGGCCGGTCTCGATCATGGCCTTCACGGTGGTCGGCGGCACGATCGCGGCCATCGACGTGCTGAGCGACCCGGAGCGGCTCGCCGCGCTGGACCTGGCGGCGTTCGGCGCGTAGGGCCGACGGCGTCCGGGCGGCGGACGGCCGCCCCCGCCCGGGGAAGTCCGGTGCGAGGGGCGGCCGTCGGCGGTCTGCGGGGCTCAGCCCTTCCTGGAGAGGAAGTCGTAGGCGCCCGCCGCGACGTCGTCCAGGTAGGGGCCGGCCTGGAACTTCGGCTCGCCGGTGTGCTTGCCGACCGAGACGTTGCTGACCAGCGCCGGTTGGCCGTCCTTCACCGCCAGCCAGCCGCCGCCGCTGGAACCGCCCGTCATGGTGCAGCCGATGGCGTGCATCGGCGGGCGGCTCGGCTCGTACGACAGCCGGGACGGCCGGCCGCTCTCGCAGCGGTTGAGCTCCATGCCGTCGAACGGCGCGGCCGCCGGGTAGCCGTACTCGGAGATGGTCAGCTGCTCGCGCGGGGCGTTGAACCAGACCGGCACCGCGCCGCCGACCGTCTCCTCCAGCGACTTGGCGCCGTCGGCGGGCTTCACCCGGATGATCGCGAAGTCGTAGTGGGTCGCCGGGTCGCCGCCCTTGCCGCCCTCCGCCTTCCACTGCGGGGAGGTCACCGCCTGGGTGGCGTTCCAGATGCCGAACGGCGCGTACTGGGACTCGTCCGCCTGCTTGCCCCCGCTCAGCGCACCGGTGCTGTTGAACGCCGGTATGAAGGAGAGGTTGCTGAAGAACGCGCCGCCCCGGCCCTGGTGGACGCAGTGGCCGGCGGTCCAGACCAGGTTGCTCCTGCCGGGGTGGGCCGGGTCGGCGACCACGGTGGCGGAGCACTGGAAGTGGTTGAGCCCGCCGGCGGCGGCCGCGCCGCTGCCCGGCTCGTCGGCGAACAGCTTCCCGTGCACGCCGAGCTTGGTGTACGGGTGCGGGAGGGGCTGGGCGTTGACCGTTTTGGGCAGCGGGTCGTTGCCGTTGTCGGCCGGCTGGGCGGGCTGGGAGGGCTTCGCGGGCTGGGACGGCTGTCCCGGCTGCGCGGGGGCCTGCGTCGGCTGGCCGGCGGGCGGCTGGGCCGGCGGCGCCGGGGCCTGCGAGGCCGGCTGCTGGGTGCTGGACGGCTTCGGCGCCGCCGGGGTGGTCGGGTGCCCCGGCTGGGTGGGCTGGCCGGCCGGCGGCTTGGTGCCCGGTGCGGACGGCACGGACGGCGCCCCCGGCGCCGTCGGCTGGGCCGGGGCCTGCGTCGGCGGGGCGGGCTGCGTGGGCTGGGCGGGCGGCTGGGCCGGCGGTGCGGTGGGCGGCGCCGGCGGCGCGATCGGCTCGTCGGGCTTGGCCTTGAGCAGCTTGTCCAAGGTCCAGAAGCCCTTGGCGGCGGCCGGGAGGGCGTAGTCCTTCGCCCACTTCTCCCAGTCGTCGAACTTCCACTTCTTCAGCTCGTCCAGATTGGCCGGCAGTCCGAGGTTCGGCTGCGCGCCGGCCGTGACGGCGACGTCGGCCGAGCTGTTCTCCGGACCGCAGGCCGCGGTGGTGAGCAGGGTCAGCGCGAGAACGGACGCCCCCAGCGCACTCCCCGCGGTACGAACGGAGCGACGGGCATTTCTACCTGACGATGACATGAACTTCTGATCCCCCTGTGTGAAAACGCACGGCGCCGCCGCAACGGCGCCGACGGTGCGCGGGGGAGTATTCCACTGACCGTCAGCGAGGCGTCCACCCGCCCCGTCGACGGCGGGAACGGCGGGGACCGCGCGGACGGCGGGAACGGCGGGTCGCGGCCGGAGACCGTCAGCGACCGACCGCACCGTCCAGCTGCTCGCGGAGGATGTCGGCGTGCCCGGCGTGCCGCCCGGTCTCCTCGATCATGTGCACCAGCAGCCAACGCATCGACGGCGCCTCGCCGTCGGGCCGCAGCGACCGCGCCCCGGGGCGGTCCAGCTCCGCCGCCGCACCGATCACCGCGTTCGCCCGGACGATCGCCTCCCGGTACTCGGCCACCGACTCCGCCACCGTCTCGTCGCCGGGCGAGAGCGCTTCGTCGTCCCACAGCTCGACGTCGTCACCCCGGTACGCCCAGAGGAACCAGTTCAGTTCGACGGCGGTGAGGTGGCGCACCAGCCAGAGCAGGCTGGTCCCGGACGCCACCCCGGGCCGCCGGGCGTCCTCGTCGGACAGGCCGTCCGTCTTGGCGATCACGCAGGCGCGCAGGTAGTCCAGGAAGGTGAGCAGCGTGGTGTGCTCGTCGGCGTCGACCCCCGGCGGGCGCAGGTCGGCCCGCCCGCCCGCACGGCCCTCGTCCACCGGCCTCCCGGTCGCCACGTCCCCGGTCGCCACCCCGCCGATCGCGGAATCGCCGGTCACGCAATCGCCGGTCACGGAATCGCCGGTCACGGATTCGTCGCTCGCGCCGCCATCGGCCACGGTGTTCTCGGTCACGCCCGCCACCCTAACCACGGGCACCGGCCAGACGGCCCCGGCGGCCGACCGGTCCTCACCAGCCCTGGCCGTGGAGCCAGTCGGCGAGGTGACGGGCGCAGGTGTCGACGGACTCGCGCCAGGTGTGGGCGGCACCGTCGCCGGCCTCGTCGCTCACGTGCTTGACCAGGCGGACCGGGACGCCGGCGCGGTGGGCCACGGTCGCGACGGCGTAGCCCTCCATGTCGACCAGGTCGGCGTGCTCGGCCAGCCGGTCACGGGCGGCCGGGTCCGAGACGAAGAGGTCGCCGGTGGCCAGCACCGGGCCGTCGCCCTTGCCGACGACCAGGGGGGCGCCGTACGTCCGGCCGGTCAGTGCGAACAGGGCGGGGGTGTCGATGTCGTGCTGGATCACCTGGGTGACGGTGTGGGTGCCCTCCCAGCCGGGGCGCAGGGCTCCGGCGGTACCGAGGTTGACCACCTCGGAGGGGTGGGTCTCCCGGGCGAGGACGGTGGCCAGTGCGGCGGCCGCGTTGAGCTTGCCGATGCCGGTCAGCAGGACCGGGAGCCGGTCGCCGAGGTGGGCGGCCTCCTCCCGGACGGCGACGACGAGCAGCGGACGGTCGGCGGAGATCGTTCCCAGAAGACGCATGCCGCCATCGTACGGAGCGGCCGCCCCCGTCACCGGACCGGCACAAGCGGACCCCAGCCCTCCGACTGTCCGGGGAACCGCATAGGGTGCTTCCCGCGTCGACCCGATCGCCGCCCGCCCCGCACCCTGGGGGCCCGGGGCCCGGGAGACACCCGGTCCGGCGGCGCGCAGCGCTGCGGAGAAGCTCAAGATCGGCGCAACTCGGGTGTGGCCGCGGGGAGTGACGGCCATACTGCTGGCAACGGCCGGGTCCCGAATGCGGGTGCGGGCCACAGGGGAGGGTGAGGCTGGTGGCGACACCGGTTCGTACGAAGGGGTCGGGCGCGCTCGCACCGGGGCGGCCCGACGGTTCATCAGCGGTCGCGCCGGGGCGCGGCGGCCCGGGCCCGGTGGCCGTGGCGACCGGGCCGATCGCCCGGCTGGGGCAGGCCACCCGGACGGCCCCGGGCCGGCTGCGGCTGGCCGGGGCGCTGCTGGCGGTACTGACCCTGGCGTTCGGCGCGCTCACCGCCGCCCAGCTGAACTCCCGGGCGCAGGCCGCGAAGCGGGTCGTCGGGTACAGCCAGCCGCTCAGCCAGGCGGCCGCCGACATCCATCTCTCGCTGGCCGACGCGGACACCACCGCGGCGACCGGCTTCCTGCTGGCGGGCGCCGAGCCGAGGGCCGTCCGGGCCCGTTACGAGCAGGACCTCAGGACGGCGTCCCAGCTGATCTCCGAGGCGGCGGCCCGGACCACCACCTCCTCCCCCGCGCAGGAGTGGCTCTCCACCCTCAACCAGCAGGTCCCGGTGTACGCGGGGCTGGTGGAGAACGCGCGGGCCGAGAACCGGCAGGGATTCCCGCTCGGCGGCGCCTACCTGCGGTACGCCTCCGAGCAGATGCGCACCGGGCTGCTGCCGGCCGCCGAGAAGCTCATCGCGGCCGAGAACGAGGCGCTGGCCGACGACCTCGCGGACGCCCGGGCCACCCCGTGGGCCGGGTACCTGCTGGGTGTGATCGTGCTGACGGCGCTGGTCTGGGTGCAGATGGCGCTGTTCCGGCGGACCAACCGGGTGTTCAACCCGGGGCTGCTGGCGGCGACCGCCGCCGTGCTGGCCGGGGTGCTCTGGCTGACCGTGGCCGCGACCGGCGCCGGCTCCACGCTCCGGCGCGCGGAGCGCGAGGGCGCGGCGCCCCTGCGGGTGCTCAACTCCGCCCGGGTGGACGTACTGACCGCCCGGCTGGCGGAGAACCTGCACCTGGTGGCGCGCGGTTCCAGCGCCAAGTACGCCGAGCTCTGGTCGAAGACCTCCGGGCACCTGGTCGCGACCGACCCCCAGCCCGGCACCGCGCCGACCGGCACGCTGGTGGAGGCGCAGACGCTGGCACCGCCGGAGGCCCGGGGAGCGCTCGACCAGGCGCGGCTCGACTACCAGCAGTGGCGCGAGCGGCACACCGCGGCGAGCGACCTGGAGAACAAGGACGGCGACTACCAGGGCGCCCTGGACGCGACGGTGACGGTCAAGGAGGCGGACGTGCCGAAGACCGCCGACGCCTCGTTCAACGCCGTCGACCAGCAGTTGGCCAGGGCCGCCACCCTGGAGGAGGGCCGGTTCAGGGACGCGGCCCTGGGGGTCGACGGGGACCTGCGCACCGCGGCCGTGGCCGTCGCGGTGCTGGGCCTGCTCGCGGCCGCCGCGGCGGTCCGCGGGCTGGGCCGCCGACTGGCCGAGTACCGGTAGAGGGGGGACGGGAAGATGAGCAGGGCAACGGTACGGGCGGCCCGGACGGCGGTGGCGCTGGCGCTGCTGGCCTCCGGCGCGGCGGTCCTCGGCGGGAGCGGGTCGCCGGGCGCGGCGCCGGCGGGCGGCGCGCCGCTGGAGGTGCAGGCGGCCTCGGCGCCCCGGCAGGAGCAGGCGGGCGCCTGCGACGTGTACAGGAGCGTGCCGCCGAGCGGCGAGGACGGGCCCGCGGTGAAGGCCATCAAGGCCAAGCGCAGCCTGGTCATCGGCATCGACCTGAACAGCTACCGCTGGGGCTCGCGCAACCCGAACACCGGTCAGATCGAGGGCTTCGACATCGACCTCGCCCGGGCGATCGGCACCGCGATCATGGGCGACCCGGAGAAGGTGACGCTCAAGGCGGTCCCGACCGCCGAGCGGATCAAGTTCATCCAGGAGGGCCGGGTCGACCTGATCATCCGCACGATGACGATCACCTGCGAGCGGATGGAGCAGGTGTCCTTCTCGCGGCCGTACTTCACCATGAGCCAGCGGGTGGTGGTGCCCAAGTCGTCCACCGCGAAGAACCTCGACGAGGCGCTGAAGGGCACGACCGCCTGCGCCGCGGCCGGTTCCTCGGCCCTGGAGGAGCTGAAGAACCGCCCGATCAAGGAGCTCGTCACCCCGGAGAACAACCTGGACTGCCTGGTGCTGATGCAGCTGGGCAAGGTCGACGCGACGATGACGGACGACGTCCTGGCGGCCAGTCAGGCGGCCCAGGACCAGACCGTCCGGGTGGTGGACGGCGAGGTCCGGCCGGGCGTGATGGGCATCGCGATGCTGAAGACCAGCACCGACCTGACGGCCCGGGTGAACCAGGTGCTCGGCGACTACCACACGAGCGGCGCCTGGCGCGGCACGTACGACCGCTGGCTCAAGCCGTACCTGCTGAACGACGCCGAGCACTACTGGCCGATGCCGCGGTGACGACCCCGAGGGCCGGGACGGCGGGCTCCCGGGAGGCACCCGCTAGGGTCGGGACGGATCTCGGCGGAGGCCCCGCGGAGCACGGGACGGAGCCGGGGACCGCGGAGCGGCGAAGCACGGAACAGGGAACCACGGAGCAGGCGGAGGAGGAGAGAGGGCGTTGGCGGCTTCTGCTGGCCCGGTGCTGAGCCGGGAGGAGGTGGACCGCGCGCTGGCGCGCCTCGGCGCGGAACGCGACGCGGTCGAGTCCGCGCTGCTCTCCCTCCAGGACCACCCCGGGCTGCGGCTGCTCGACGGCGCCGCGCTGTCCGGGCGGACGCAGGAGCGGTGGTCCGTCGCCGGGCAGGGCCTGCCGATGCTCTGGGCGCTGTTCGACCGCTACTCGGAGGCGCTCGCCTCGGCCCGCGCGGTGCGGGCCCGCAAGGCCCGACCGGGCGGGCCCGAACTCGCCGAACTCAGCGAGCTCCTCACCGGCGACGCGGTGACCGTGCCCGGCGGCGCACCGGACGGCGCGCAACTGCTCGGCGCGCCCGCCCGGCTGGTCGAACGGGTCAGCCTGGACGGGCTGATGACCCGGATGAACTCCTGGTACGCCACCGTGCTGGAGGTGGTCTCCGCCGCGGACGCGGTCTGGACGGCGCTGCCCGCCCGGATCGACCTGCTGCTCGCCGAGCTGCGCCGGGTGCAGACCCTGGCCGGCTCGCTCGGCGTGCACCCCGGCGGCCACCCGCTCGGCGACGACCTGGTCGGGCTGGAGACCGACCTGAACGCGCTGCGGGCCGAGGTGCGCAGCGACCCGCTCGCGCTCTGGCGGCCGGCCCGGGTCCCCGCCCAGCGCGGGACCGTCCCGGACGGCGGCGCGCTGGCCACCCCGTCCGGGGTCGTGGACACCGAGCGGTTCGACCGGGCCGGGCGGGCGCTGGACGGCGTCCGGCTGGAGCTGGAGAACCTGCTGCGGCTGCGCGACGACGCCGAGGAGCGCCTGCAGGGCGTCGGCGAGCTGCTGCAGCGGGCCGACGTCACGCTGGCCGAGGCCCGCCGCGCGCGCGGCGAGGTGCTGGCGAAGATCGCCGCGACCGAGGTGCCCGCCGTCCCGGGCCCGGCCTCGGCGCTGCGCGAACGGATCGTGGTCGCCCTGGAGCTGCGGCAGAACGGGCAGTGGTACCGGCTCGCGCCGCTGCTGGACGCGCTGGAGGACGCGGCCGCCAAGGAACTGGCCCGGGCCCGGCAGTCGCTCACCGAGGTGACCCAGCCGCTGGCCTTCCGGGCCGAACTGCGCGGGCGCCTGGACGCGTACAAGGCGATGGCCGCCCGGCTGCGGGTGGCCGAGGACCCGGAAGTGGTGGAGCGGTACGAGAAGGCGCGCTGGCTGCTCTGGAGCGCGCCCTGCGACCTGCGCGCGGCGGCGGGCGCGGTGGCCCGGTTCCAGCAGTCGCTGCGGCCGGCACAGGGCGAGGCGGCACAGGCGCCGGCCGGCGGGGAGCCGGTCGACGGACAGGCGGCACAGGGACAGGGACTGGGGGGCTGAGGGTGATGGGCGAGACGTGCGTACGGCCGGAGTGCACCGGCAGCGGGACGATCGACACGGACGGCTACTGCGACGAGTGCGGCCTCGCCCCGGCGGGCACCTCCTCCGTCTCCGTGAGGACCGCCACCGGCGCGGCCGTACCGGCCGCGCGGCAGGCCGTCCGGGCCCCGGCGGGCCCGGGCCTGCCGTGCCCCCGCGCCTGTTCCGGGACGATCGACGCCGACGGCTACTGCGACGAGTGCGGCCTCACGCCGCCCGAGGGCTCCGGCGGGACCACCTCCGCGCACTCCCCGACCGGGCGCGCCGTCCTCGACCCGGACACCGGTTCCTCGCGCACCGGGTCCTCGCGCACCGGCTCGACCCGCACCGGCTCGTCCCGTTCGCTGTCCGGACGCTCCCGCTCGCACCGCTCGACCCGGACCGGCAGCGGCCGGTCGGTCTCGGTGCGCAGCAGCCGGGGCAGCGGCACCGTGGGCACCCGCCACCGGCTGGGCGCCGGCCTCGTGACGGTGCCGACCGTCGCCGCGGCCGACCCCGCGCAGGCGGTGCTGGTGAACCCGGAGGTGCCGGAGCGCAAGCGGTTCTGCTCCAAGTGCGACACCCCGGTGGGCCGGGAGCGGAACGGCACGCCGGGCCGCCCGGAGGGGTTCTGCACCAAGTGCGGCACGCCGTACTCGTTCACGCCGAAGCTGCGCCGGGGCGACCTGGTCGGCGGCCAGTACGAGGTGGTGGGCTGCCTGGCGCACGGCGGGCTCGGCTGGATCTACCTGGCGGTGGACCGGCGGGTCAGCGACAAGTGGGTGGTGCTCAAGGGCCTGCTGGACACCGGGGACGAGGACGCGCTGGCGGTGGCCGTCGCCGAGCGCCGGTTCCTGGCCGAGGTGGACCACCCGAGCATCGTCCGCATCATCAACTTCGCCGAGCACCCGGACCTGCGCACCGGCGCGACCGACGGCTACATCGTGATGGAGTACGTCGGCGGCAAGTCGCTCAAGGACATCGCCAACGAGCGCCGCACCCCGGACGGCCGGCGCGAGCCGCTGCCGGTCGAGCAGGCGATCGCCTACGCGCTGGAGGCGCTGCCCGCGCTGGGCTACCTGCACGCCCGCGGGCTGGTCTACTGCGACTTCAAGATCGACAACGCGATCCAGAGCGGCGACACGCTCAAGATCATCGACATGGGCGCCGTCCGCCGCCTCGACGACGACGGCCCGATCTACGGCACCATCGGCTACCAGGCACCGGAGATCGCCACCGACGGCCCCTCCCCCGCCTCCGACCTCTACACGGTGGCCCGCACCCTCGCCGTGCTCAGCTTCGACTTCCAGGGCTACTCCACCGTCCACCGGGACACCCTGCCCGGCCCGGAGTCCGTGCCGGTCTTCGCCGCGTACGAGTCGTACTACCGCTTCCTCGTCCGCGCCACCGACCCGGACCCGGCCCGCCGGTTCGCCTCCGCCGAGGAGATGGCCGACCAGCTCACCGGCGTCCTGCGCGAGGTGCTGGCCCTCCAGGACGGGCGGGCCCGACCTGCGCCCTCCACCCTGTTCGGCCCCGAACTGCGCGTGGTGGACACCGAGCTGGTCGCACCGACGGTCCGGCCCGGCGAACTGCGGCTGGCCGCCCTCGACCCCGCCGCCGCCGCGCTCGCCCTGCCCGTCCCCCGGGTCGACCCGGCCGACCCCAACGCCGGCTTCCTCGCCGCCCTGTTCGCCACCGGCCCGGGGGAGGCGCTGGCCGCGCTGGAGGGCGCGCCCGCCGACTCCGCCGAGCGCCGGCTCCGCGAGCTGCGCGCCCTGCTCGAACTCGGCCGGCACACCCGGGCCGTCGAGGCCCTCGCCGCACTGGACCAGGAGTACCCGGACGACTGGCGGGTGGTCTGGTACCGGGGCCTGACCTCGCTGGTCTCCGCCGCGGCCGACCCCGGCGCGCCCGACCACGAGGCGCTGCGCGCCGCCGCCGAGGCCTTCGACGCCGTCTACGACGCCTTCCCCGGCGAGGCCGCCCCCAAGCTGGCCCTCGCCGCCTGCGCCGAACTCCTCGGCGACGGCGGCGACGCGGCCGAGTTCTACCGTCTGGTGTGGAGCACCGACCAGAGCTACCTGAGCGCCGCCTTCGGGCTGGCCCGGGTCCGGCTCGCCGACGAGGACCGGGCCGGCGCCGTCGCCGTCCTGGAGTCCGTGCCGGCCACCTCCAGCCAGTACACCCCCGCCCGGATCGCCGCCGTCCGGGCCCGGCTGCGCGAGCGGCCCGCCACCGACCCGCTCGGCGCCGACCTCGGCGCGAGCTCCGAGCAGCTGACCGCGCTGCGCCTGGACGACCGCCGCCGCGAGGAGCTCGCCGTCGAGGTGCTCGGCGCCGCGCTCGGCTGGGTCACCGCCGGGTCACCCGGCGAGACCGGCGTGGGCCGGACAACCGGCGAGGTCAGCGTGCTGGGACGGCCCGCGGTGGAACGGGAACTGCGGTTCGCCCTGGAGCAGTCATACCGGGTACTCGCCCGGTTGGCCGACCGGGCCGAGAACAGGATCGACATGGTGGAGCGGGCCAACCGCGCCCGCCCCAGGACGTGGGTGTAAGAGATGCCGCAGCAGACCGTGTGCCAGAGCTGTGCCGAGCCGATGGACCCGGGGGACGTCTTCTGCGGCTCCTGCGGGGCGAGCCGCGACGGCCGTCCCGCCCCCGGCGCGATGCCGCCCAGCTGGTCCGCAGCCCGGGACGGTGACGAGCGCCACGCGCCGACCCTGCCCGACACGCCCACCGTCCCGGCGCAGAACTCCCAGGGCGCCAACGGCACGCCGGGCCTCCAGGGCGCCGCGGGTGCACCGGGCGCCACGGGTGCACCGGGCGCCGCGGCTGCGCACGGCGGACCCGCCTGCGCACACTGCGGGCTCCAGCAGGTCACCGGCGACGGCTACTGCGAGGCCTGCGGCCGCGCCCAGCCGCGCCCCCGCGACCACATGGAGAAGGCGCTCGGCGGCGTCGCCGGGGTCAGCGACCGGGGTGTCCGGCACCACCGCAACGAGGACTCCTTCACCGTCGCCGCCACCTCGCTGCCCGGCGGCGAACCGGTCGTGGTGGCCGTGGTCTGCGACGGCGTCTCCTCCTCCGACCGGCCCGACCAGGCCTCCGAGACCGCCGTCGACGCCGCCTCCGAGTCGCTGCTCAGCTCGCTGGAGGCCGGCCAGGAACCGACCGCGGCCATGCGCCGGGCGATCGCCGAAGCCGCCGCCGCCGTGGCCGCCCTGGCCACCGACGGCACCAAGCCGCTCCGGCCCGACGTCAACGCGCCCGCCTGCACCTACGTCAGCGCGATCGCGACCGGCGGCCGGGTCACCATCGGCTGGGTCGGCGACACCCGCGCGTACTGGATCCCGGACGACCGGGTCTCCGCCGAGCCGTTCCGGCTCACCCAGGACGACTCCTGGGCCGCCCGGATGGTCGAGGCCGGGCTGATGGGCGAGGCCGAGGCCTACGCGGACCCGCGCGCCCACGCCATCACCGGCTGGCTCGGCGCCGACGCCGAGGAGGTCGTCCCGCACACCCTCGACTTCACCCCGCACGTCCCCGGCGTGCTGCTGATCTGCACCGACGGACTCTGGAACTACGCCGAGGCCGCCACCGACCTCGCCTACTTCGTCCGTCCGGACGCCCGCACCGAACCGCTCGCCACCGCCCAGACCCTGGTCAAGTTCGCCGTCGCCTCCGGCGGGCACGACAACATCACCGTCGCGGTGATCCCGATCGACCCGCCCCCGGCGGCCGAACCGGCGGAGGGCGAGGACGGCCGGACCGCGACCGCGCTGGACCTTCCGGTGATCACCGCGGCCGGATCCGGGCCGGCGGACGCGGACGACGAGGACCACGACCCGACCCTGCCGGACATCCCGGTGATCGGCTCCGCCGCCGCTCCGCTGCCCCCGGTCCCGCCCCTCCCCCCGCAGCCGCCGGCCGTCCCCCCGCGCCCGGTCCGGCCCCCGGCGGCCCGCTGAGCCCGGAGGCCGGGACGCCACGCACCGACCGGGCCGGCGGACCGCCACCACCCGCCACCCCGCTGCACGCCCACCGACCGCCCGCACCATCCGACCATCCGACGGGAGCCACCCGCCCATGGCAACACTGGCCAAGCCGAACCTGCCCAGGTTCGACGTGGAGATCTTCCAGAACGAGTTCCTCGCGGACGGCGCCCGGGAGGTGAACGCCATCGTGACGGTCACCGCGACCGGCGGCGGCACCTCGGGCGGCCGCCCGCTCGGCACCCAGGGCGCCCGCCCGCCCGGCGTCACCGACGCCGGCCCGGGCGGCGCCGGCCCGCAGTCGGCCGCCGTGGTGATCCTGGTGGACTGCTCCGGTTCGATGGACTACCCCGCGAGCAAGCTGCGCGGCGCCCGCGAGGCCACCGCCGCCGCCATCGACACCGTCCGCGACGGCGTCGCCTTCGCCGTGGTCGCCGGCACCCACGAGGCCCGCGACGTCTTCCCCGGCGACGGCACCCTCGCCATCGCCTCGGACGCCACCCGGGCCCGGGCCAAGGAGTCGCTGCGCCGCCTCACCGCGGCCGGCGGCACCGCCATGGGCACCTGGCTGGCCAAGGCCGACCAGCTGTTCCTGACCCGCCGCGACATCGCCATCCGGCACGCCATCCTGCTGACCGACGGCAACAACGAGCACGAGACCGCCGCCGACCTGGAGCGCGCGATCGAGCGGGTCGGCGGCCACTTCACGGCGGACTGCCGGGGCGTAGGCACCGACTGGCGGGTCGACGAGCTGCGCAGGATCTCCTCCGCGCTGCTCGGCACCGTCGACATCGTCGCCGAGCCCTCCGGCCTGGCCGAGGACTTCCGCTCGATGATGGCCGGCGCGATGGGCAAGCAGGTCGCCGACGTCGCGCTGCGGATCTGGACGCCGGCCAACGCGGTCGTCAGGTTCGTCAAGCAGGTCGCCCCCTCGGTCGAGGACCTCACCGAACGCCGCACCGAGGCCGGGCCGCGGGCCGGCGACTACCCGACCGGCTCGTGGGGCGACGAGAGCCGCGACTACCACGTCTGCGTGGAGGTCCCGTCCTCCGCCGTCGGCAACGAGATGCTCGCCGCCCGGATCAGCCTCGTCCTGCCGCCGTCGGTCTCCGGGGGGACGCCGGAGGTGCTGTCGCAGGGCCTGGTCAAGGCGGTCTGGACCGACGATCTCGCCTCGTCGACCCGGATCAGCCCGCAGGTCGCCCACTACACCGGGCAGGCGGAGCTGGCCTCGTCCATCCAGGAGGGGCTGGAGGCGCACCGGGCCGGGGACGTCGACCGGGCCACCGCCAAGCTCGGCGCCGCCGTCCGGATCGCCCACGCGACCGGCAACGAGGGCACCTTCAAGCTGCTGCAGAAGGTGGTGGACGTGGTGGACCCGAAGGAGGGTACCGTTCGGTTCCGTAAGAACGTGAGCGAGGCCGACTCGATGACCCTTGAGACCCGGTCGACCAAGACCGTCCGTGTGAAGAAGTGACCGCCGACGAGCCGACCGGGCCGCAACCCCGGCCGGACACTGCCCCGGCTTGCTGGAATTGAGGGGGGACCTGATGCCGATCTGCCCGAGGGGCCATGAGTCGCAGGCCGAGGACTGGTGCGACTTCTGCGGCTTCCCGATGACGCCGCCGCAGCCGGTACCGCCGCCGCCCGGCACGCTCGCCGGCGCACCCGGCGGCCCGGGGGCGCACGGTGGCCACGGCGCGCCGTACGGCGGTCCGACAGCCCCGCCGGGGGCCGTCCCGCCCGGAGCGGTGCCGCCGTCGAACCCGCGGGGCTTCCCGGACCTCACCGAGGGCCTCGTGGTCTGCCCGATCTGCCGCAGCCCGCAGACCGGGCGGTTCTGCGAGGAGTGCGGGTACGACTACGACCTCTCCGCGCCCCAGCGCGCCCAGCAGCCCTTCGGCGTCCCCGCCCAGGCACCGCCGCCCCCGCCGGCGCCGCTCAACATCCCGGCGGCGTACGGCGGCCCGCCGCAGCCGCCCGCCGCCCCCCAGCCGCCGGCGGCCCCGCCGCAGCCAGGCCCGCCCGCCGGGTACGGCTACCCGCCGCCCGCGCACGGGTCGGAGGGCCCCTCCCCCGCCCACGCGGCTCCGCCGTACCAGGAGGCTCCCTACCAGGAGGCGGCCGGGTACCCGGAGTCCCCTTACCGGGAGGCCCCGTACCAGGAGCCCGCGTACCAGGAAGCCGCGTACCAGGAGCCCGTGCACCAGGGCGCGCCGTACCAGGAGCACCAGGGCGCGCCCCCGCAGGGAGCGCCCTATCAGGAGGCCGCCTACCAGGAGGCCCCGCACCAGGGCGCGCCGTACCCCGGCACCGCACCGCGCGAGGACTCCGGCCCGGTCTACGCCCAGCCCGGCCCGACCCGGCGCGGCGACGAGTTCGGCACCTCGTTCCACCTCGCCCCGCCGATGCCCCCGCAGCAGGCCCAGCCGCCGCAGGGGCAGGCCCCCGAGCAGGTCCGCAGCACCTGGTTCGCGGTGGTCGCGGCGGACCGCGAGTACTTCACCGAGATGATGGCCCGCAGCGGCCCCGAGGCGGCCGGCCTGTTCTTCCCGCCGTACTGCCCCGAGCGCCGGATCCCGCTGACCGGGCGCGGCCAGCTGCGGATCGGCCGGCGCAGCCAGCACCGCGGCACCGTGCCGGAGATCGACCTCTCGGTGCCGCCGGAGGACCCGGGGGCCTCGCACCAGCACGCCCTCCTCGCCGAACAGGCGGACGGCAGCTGGGTGCTGGTCGACCAGGACTCCACCAACGGCACCACGGTGAACGGCGGCGGCGAGCCGATCGCCCCGCACACCGCGATCCCGCTGGGCGACGGCGACCGGGTCCACGTCGGCGCCTGGACGACGATCACCCTGCACCGCGCCTGAGCCCCGCCGGCCCGCCCGGGCCGGCAGTCCGGCCACTCGACCGCCCCGGCCGGACGGACGTCACCGTCCGTCCGGCCAGGGCGGTCGGCGTTCATTGTAAAAATGATCATCAAATCAGCCCCGGATCTCTGCCCAAGGCTGCCCCGCGCCCGTACGCTCACTGCCCATGACTGCTGCAATATCCGCCGACGGAATCCGTCAGCGGTACGGGGACGTACAAGCCGTCGACGGGGTGTCACTCACCGTCGAGGCCGGCGAATTCTACGGAATCCTGGGCCCGAACGGCGCCGGGAAGACCACCACGATGGAGATCCTGGAGGGGATCCGCAAGCCCGACGAAGGGCGCGTCGAACTGCTGGGGCTGGCGCCCTGGCCGCGCAACCCGAAGCTGCTGCCGCGCATCGGCGTGCAGTTCCAGGCCTCGGCCTTCTTCACCAAGCTGACGGCCCGCGAGACCATCCGCACCTTCGGCTCCTTCTACGGCGTCGGCCCCAGGCGCGCCGACGCGATGCTGGAGCGGGTCGGCCTGACCGAGTCGGCCGGCGTCATGACCGACAAGATGTCCGGCGGCCAGGCGCAGCGCCTCTCGATCGCCTGCGCGCTGGTCCACGGCCCGGAACTGGTCTTCCTCGACGAACCCACCACCGGCCTCGACCCGCAGGCCCGCCGCAACCTCTGGGACCTGCTGCGGGACATCAACGCCGAGGGCCGCACCGTCGTCCTGACCACCCACTACCTGGACGAGGCCGAGGTGCTCTGCGACCGCGTCTCGGTGATGGACCGCGGGCGGATCCTCCGCACCGGCGCCCCGGCCGCGCTGGTCCGCGAGATCGACGACACCGTCCGGATCAGCGTGGAGTCCGGCCAACTGGCCGTGGACACCGCGCGCGAGCTGTTCACCGCCGCCGGGGCGGAGATCACCTCGCTGGAGGACGACGGCGTCTCGCTCTCCCTCTCCACCCGGCTGCCGGCCCCGGTGCTCGCCGTCCTGGCCGAGCGCAACGCGCTGCGCGGCCTGGAGGTCCGCGGCGCCACCCTGGAGGACGTCTTCCTCCAGCTCACCGGACGGGAGTACCGCGCATGACCACCGAACGCACCGGGTCCGCCGCCGTCCCGGACCAACGGTCCGCCGACCCGGCGGGCACGCCCGCCGGACCGGGCGGGGCGGGCGCACCGGCCGAACGCGAGCGGGTCTCCGCCTTCGCGAGCCTCTCCCGGGTCATGCTGGTCTCGTTCGTCCGCGACCGCACCGCGCTGTTCTTCGTGATGCTCTTCCCGCTGATGTTCCTGCTGCTCTTCGGCACCCTCCTCAAGGGCGCCTCCAGCCCGCACGCCAAGGTGGAGCAGGTCGGCGCGGTCAAGGTCCTGGACGCGGTGCAGGGCGAGGGCCGGGCCGGGCTGGAGAAGGTCCTGACCATCACCCGGGGCGACGACGAGGCCGCCGCGCTGGAGAAGGTCCGCAAGGGCGACCTGGACGCCATGATCAAGGAGGGGCCGGACGGCAGGGTCGTCGTGCGCTACAGCGCCGCCGACCAGGTCCGCGCGGGCTCGGTCCAGGGCATCGTCAACTCCGTCGTCCAGCAGGCCAACCAGGCCGCGTCCGGCCGACCGCCGGCGTACACCCTGGACGCGAGCCAGGTCGAGGACGAGGCGCTGAAGCCGATCCAGTTCCTCACCCCCGGCCTGCTGGGCTGGGCGGTGGCCACCGGCGCGGTGTTCAGCGCCTCGCTGACCCTGGTCGGCTGGCGGCAGAAGAAGGTGCTGCGGCGACTGCGGCTGGCCCCGGTGAGCGCCGGGTCGATCGTGGCCTCCCGGATCGCGGTGTCGGTGGTGACGGCACTGGCCCAGACCGCGATCTTCCTGGTGGTGGCCACCATGCCGTTCTTCGGCCTCCGGCTCACCGGCAACTGGTGGCTGATCATCCCGCTGGTGGTCTGCGCGACCATCGCCTTCATGTCGATCGGTCTGCTGGCCGGCTCGATCGCGAAGACCGAGGAGGCGGCCAACGGCCTCTCGCAGATCATCGTGCTGCCGATGTCGTTCCTGTCCGGCTCGTTCTTCCCGACCGACGACATGCCGGGCTGGCTGAAGGCGATCTCGGAGGCGCTGCCGCTCAAGCACCTGGTCACCGCCGCCCAGTCGGTCCTCTCCCGGGGCGGCGGCGTGACGGACGCGCTGCCGGCGATGGGCGGCCTGCTGCTCTTCGCCGCCGTGCTGACCGGCATCTCGTGGAAGCTCTTCCGCTGGGAGGACTGATCCTCCGGCGGCGGCGCCGGCGCCGCGGCCACCGCCACGGCATCGGCGGCGGGGTCGTACACCTCCGGTCCTGGTCCCCAGGTCCCGGTGTACGGCCCCGCCGCCGTCTGCGACCATGGTCGGGTGAAAGAGATCCGGCGTGGCACGCTCAGCGAGGAGACGTTCTTCGAGCAGGTCGGCGGCGAACCGACCTTCCGGCGGCTGGTCCACCGGTTCTACCAGGGCGTCGCCGGGGACGAGTTGCTGCGGCCGATGTACCCCGAGGAGGACCTCGGTCCGGCCGAGGAGCGGTTCACGCTGTTCCTGATGCAGTACTGGGGCGGCCCGCGCACCTACAGCGACCAGCGTGGCCACCCGCGGCTGCGGATGCGCCACGTGCCGTTCCGGGTGGACCGCGCGGCGCACGACGCCTGGCTCAAGCACATGCGGGTGGCCGTCGACGAACTCGCCCTGCCGGCCGACGCGGAGCGGCAGCTCTGGGACTACCTCACGTACGCCGCCGCCTCGATGATCAACACCGAGGGCTGACCGCACGGCCGACCCGACGGCCCGACCCGGTGGGCCGGGCCGGGTCCGGCGGACGGCCCGACCCGCCTCAGCGGACGGGGCTGAGCCCCAGCCCCGCGCCCGGCGCGGCCGCCGTACGGACCGCCACCGACCCGGCCGGGGCGCTCAGCCTCAGCCAGCCGCCGGCCCGGTGCACGGTGAGCGGGGCGGTCGGGGCCAGGAACCCGATCACGTAGGCCGCGTGGGCGGCGCGCAGCGGCAGTTCGGGCAGCGCCGTGACCGGGCGGGACCAGATCTCGTCGGCCAGCGCGTCCAGCACGGCACGGGTCCGGTGGTGATCCGGGACGGCCTCGCTGCGCTCCCTGAACTCCCGCACCGCGGCCATCAGTTCGGGATACACCCGGGCCGCCGGCGGTTCGCCGACCGGCCGCCAGCCGGTGCGCGGCGGCAGCAGACCTGCCCAGGCCGGGCCGGTGACCGGCCCGGGCAGGGTGACGGTGCCGGCCTCCGTGTCGACGCCGTCCAGGAGCTGCCCGGCCGAGACGGTCAGGTCGACCGGCCCGCCGAGTTCGACCAGCCGCGCGGTCCGCACCGCCAGCGCGCCCGAACCGCCCAGCGGCAGCCGTCCGAAGACGGCCAGCACGCCGCCGCCGGCCCCGGGCCGCGGCACCCCCTGCAACCGGACCGCCGCCGCCCTGTCGAAACGCAGCAGGCGGACCAGGAAGGCGGCCAGGTCGGCGGCCTCCCCGGTGCCGGCGAGGGCGAGGGGGGCGGTACTGATCAACGCTTCAGCTCACATCCGGTAGCGGGGCGGGGTCCTGCGGTCCGCTCAGACCGCCGCGACGGCCGGCTCCTCGTCCATGAAACGCTCCAGGAACCCCCGCTCGACCGGGCTTATCCGGCGGGGCCGGCCCTCGGCCAGGTCGTAGGGGACGACCACGGTCGACGCCCGGACGTAGACCGTCTCGGTGCCGTCCTCGGCGGTGTCCTTGATCTCGTAGCCGACCGTCAGCGAGGCGCCGCCGATCTTGGTGACCCAGGTCTCGACGGTCACCGGCTCGGGCCGGTGGACCAGCGGGCGCTTGTAGTCGATCTCGTGGCGGGCCACCACCGAACCGCCCGCGAACTCCCCCGCACCGGCCGCGGCGGCCTGGGTGAACATGAAGTCGATCCGGGCCTCCTCCAGGTAGCGCAGGAAGACCACGTTGTTGACGTGCCCGAAGGCGTCCATGTCGGACCAGCGCAGCGGACAGGCGTAGATGTGGCGTGCCACGGGTGTTCTCCTCGACGTCCGGTGACCCGGCCGGGCTTCGGTGCCGGTGGGCCGCGGCCCGGCAGGCCGCCCAGGAGGGCGAGTCTGCCGGGCCGTTGTGACGGTTGGGTGTCAGCCTCGGGTCAGCTTCTTGTACGTGGCCCGGTGCGGACGGGCCGCGTCCGCACCCAGCCGCTCGACCTTGTTCTTCTCGTACGAGTCGAAGTTGCCCTCGAACCAGAACCACTTGCTCTCGCCCTCGTAGGCGAGGATGTGGGTGGCGACCCGGTCCAGGAACCAGCGGTCGTGCGAGATGACCACGGCGCAGCCGGGGAACTCCAACAGCGCGTTCTCCAGCGAGGAGAGGGTCTCGACGTCGAGGTCGTTGGTCGGCTCGTCGAGGAGCAGCAGGTTGCCGCCCTGCTTCAGGGTGAGCGCCAGGTTGAGGCGGTTGCGCTCACCGCCGGAGAGCACGCCGGCCGGCTTCTGCTGGTCCGGGCCCTTGAAGCCGAACGCCGAGACGTAGGCGCGGGACGGCATCTCGACCTGACCGACGTTGATCCAGTCCAGGCCGTCGGAGACGACCTCCCAGAGCGTCTTCTTCGGGTCGATGTTGGCGCGGCTCTGGTCGACGTAGCTGATCTTGACCGTGTCGCCGACCTTGACCGTGCCGCTGTCCGGGGTCTCCATGTCCTGGAGCATCTTGAACAGGGTGGTCTTGCCGGCGCCGTTCGGGCCGATGATGCCGACGATGCCGTTGCGCGGCAGGGTGAAGCTGAGGCCGTCGATCAGGACCTTCTCACCGAAGGACTTGTTGAGGTTCTCCACCTCGATGACGACGCTGCCCAGACGCGGGCCCGGCGGGATCTGGATCTCCTCGAAGTCCAGCTTCCGCATCTTGTCGGCCTCGGCCGCCATCTCCTCGTAGCGGGCCAGACGCGCCTTGGACTTCGCCTGACGGCCCTTGGCGTTGGAGCGGACCCACTCCAGCTCCTCCTTGAGCCGCTTGGCGCGCTTGGCGTCCTTCTGGCCCTCGACCTTGAGGCGGGACTGCTTGGACTCCAGGTAGGTGGAGTAGTTGCCCTCGTAGCCGATGGCGCGACCGCGGTCGAGCTCCAGGATCCAGCCGGCCACGTTGTCCAGGAAGTACCGGTCGTGGGTGACCGCGACGACGGTGCCCGCGTACTTGGCCAGGTGCTGCTCCAGCCAGTTCACCGACTCGGCGTCCAGGTGGTTGGTGGGCTCGTCGAGGAGCAGCAGGTCGGGGGCCTCCAGCAGCAGCTTGCAGAGCGCGACACGGCGCTTCTCGCCACCGGAGAGCTTGGTGACCGCCCAGTCGCCGGGCGGGCAGCCCAGCGCGTCCATGGCCTGCTCCAGCTGGGCTTCGAGGTCCCAGGCGTTGGCGTGGTCCAGGTCCTCCTGGAGCTTGCCCATCTCGTCCAGCAGCGCGTCCGAGTAGTCGGTCGCCATCAGCTCGGCGATCTCGTTGAAGCGGTTGAGCTTCCCCTTGATCTCCTTGACGCCGTCCTCGACGTTCTCCAGGACGGTCTTGGTCTCGTCGAGCGGCGGCTCCTGGAGCAGCATGCCGACGGTGTACCCGGGCGAGATGAAGGCGTCGCCGTTGGAGGGGTGCTCCAGGCCGGCCATCATCTTCAGCACGGTGGACTTGCCCGCGCCGTTGGGGCCCACGACGCCGATCTTCGCCCCGGGGAGGAAGCTGAGCGTCACGTCGTCAAGGATGACCTTGTCGCCGTGCGCCTTGCGCACCTTGCGCATCGTGTAGATGTATTCCGCCACGTGAGATCGCTCCGGCGTCGTCGGGAGTATTCGGCTTGCAGCGTTCCATTGTGCCGCACCGGCCGGGAGCGCAGAACCGCGCACCGTGCCCCTGGGGGGTATGCGGACGGCCCTCCGTGCACGCGATCCCCGCCGCCGGGGCCCCGAACGCGGACCGGCCCGGCCCCCCGCACACGTGGTGCGGGGGGCCGGGCCGGGTGTCAGCTCCTCGGCGCCTCGGGCGGAGGTGCCCCGGGTAGGGGCGCCCCAGGCAGCAGAGGTGCTTCAGGCAGAGGCGCTTCAGGCGGCGGTGCCACCGTGGCGGCCACGACGGCGCAGCAGGAAGACCGCGGCACCGCCGGCCACGACCAGACCGCCGGCGACGGCGGCGATGATCGGGGTGGCGTCGCTACCGCCGGTCGCGGCCAGGCCACCGGTGGTGCCGGGGGCCGAGCTGGTGACCGCCGGGGCGGGCTGGGCGGCCGTGGTGCTGACGGTCGCCGACGGGGTGGGGGTGGCGCTCTTGGTCGCCGACGGGGTGGTGCTCGGGGCCGGGGTGGTCGGCGCCGGGGTCGACGGCTTGGCCGTCGGGGTGGGGGTCGGCGTGGTCACGCTGACCGTCTTGCAGTCCAGGATGCCCTTGAAGTTCTTGGTGAAGCCGTTCGGGCCGGTGACGGTGATGTCGTAGGCGGTGTCCTCGGCGACCGGGACGACGACGGTCTCGATCTTGCCCGGCTGGACGGTGAGGTCCTTGCCCGGCTTCACCGAGACGGTGGCCGCCTCGTCGCCGCCGTTGGCGACCGACACCTTGACGCCGTTGGCGACGCACTCGACCACGGCGGTGCTGTCGATCAGCGCACCCTTGGCGGCCTTCCAGGTCGCCTTGGCGGAGTCCTTGACGCTGAGCTTGGTGGAGCCCGCCAGGATCATGGTCTGGCTGTGCTTCTCCGGGGTGTAGCCCTTGCTGAGGAAGACGCGGCCGCTGGGCACCACGGTCTCGGCGGCGGCGTTGACCGTGGCCGTGCCGTCCGGGGTGTCGGCCGGGACGTCCAGCCACAGCTGGGTGTCCTTGGCGACCGGGCCGGCCAGGTCGGCGACCGGCTTGCCGTCCTTGTCGACCAGCTTGACCTTGTCGGCGGCGTCGCCGGCGAGCGCCAGCTTCACCTCGTTGGCGCTGGAGTTGATGGTGAACGGGCCGAGCTTGGTGCCGGGCTTGCCCGACACCGAGTCCGGGGTGAGGCTCAGCGACGGCTTGGGCTCCGCGGCTATGCCCTTGTTCTTCTCGCTGACCAGGTAGTCGCGGAGCTGCTTGGCCTCGGCGTCGACCGGGGTGGCGTTCTTGCCGTCGGAGAACTTCCAGATCGCGGCCTGGGTCCCGGCGGCGGCGTCCTCCTTGGTGAGCTCGCCCTTGACGCCCGCGTCGGCGGCCAGCTTCTTGAGGTCCGTCACCTGCGGGTAGGAGTTCTCCAGGATCCAGCGGATCTTGGAGGCGTCCTGAGCCTTCTCCGGGCGGCCGAGCGAGCTCGACTTCCAGTCGGACTCGCGGTACTCGATGGCCTTGGTGATGTCGACCGGGTGGTCGATGTCGATGCAGTACGTCTTGATCTCACCGTCGGCCGTCTTGAGGGTGAACAGCCCGCCCTGGATCGAGTGGCCGCCCTCGATGGCGATCTCCTCGCTCATCATGGTCGGCTGGACCACTGCCGTGACACCGTCTCCCGGCGCGTCGGCCGCAGCCGCCGCACCGGCTGCGAACAGGCTTCCGCCCAGCGCAACGCTGGTCGTGAGCATGACAGTGGTGATGCGCGGAAGACTCCGCCCATGCCTCTGGAACATCTGGGATCCCTCCGGGCCGGGCCTTGCCGATGGCAGCCCGCCTTGCTTGCCGCGCCCCCTGTGGCGCTGCTTCACGATGTGAACCAGACGAATCCTATTGAGCCCCAGGGGCCCGGAAACCCCCATGCGAAATTAGGACGATTCCGTATCTGTATCGTTATCAACGCTCCCAGTATCCACACAAGCTGACGCCCTGCCAGAAAGTCTGGATCTTTCTCTTAACCGGAACGGGATTGCACGGGCGGTCCCAACAACCTTCTCGATCAACATATTTGTCGACAGTCAAGGCGCTCGCCCGCCGCCCCGCCCGCCGCCGGTCGACACCCCCGCTTCCCTCGCGCGACACCTGCGCGACGCCCAACACCGCCGCCACCAAGCCCCTCCCCGCCCGTAGGACGCCCACGATCCGCCCCGGCGCGGCCTCCCCGCGACGAGTCCGAGCCCACGCTCCGCAGCCCCGGCGCCACCCGCGGGCCCGCCCGGAACGCCCCTCCCCCGCGCGAACGTCACCGCCCCGCAGCTCGGATCGTGTCCGACCGACCGTTCGGCGATCTCGCCTCCGGCCCACCGGCCGCCTCCGCCGCCCACTCGCGCCCCCTCAGCCTCCCGCCCACCACCGCCGGGTCACCCTTCGTCAGCGCGCCGGACGGACGCCCCGCCGAGGCCCGCCGGTACCCACCCGCGCAGGCCGGCGCCCGCCTCGGACCGCGCCGCCACCCACGACACCCCGCCGTCCGCCCTGAGCTCTCCGGCCGGGTCGGGCCGCCGCCCGGTCGGCGCCGGTCGGACGTGCGCGGTCGCACTCCGCCGGACGCCCGGATGCGACCCGCCGCCGCGGCGGCATTCCCGATCATCGTCATGACGGTCTCGTACACAGCCACGCTCCGCCCTCCCGGTTGCACCGTACGGAATCGACCGGTGCGCGTTGAGAGTGCGCTTCTCGGGGAAATCCGTACCAGGGGGATCGGAAATCCTGTGGACAACTCGGGGCTGTGGAAAACCACTGTCACTCTCAGGGGTGAATTTCAGCCTTTGTGTGACCATCAGGCCCCCGATCTGCGGGTCCATGACAACAATCGCCCCGGATCGCCGCCCGACCCCGGACACCCCCACGGGCGGCCCGCCGACCGTCCGCGCACGTCATCCGACCGAACGAACCCGAATGCGGCCCCCCACCCGCGCCGGGGCCGGCCTCGACCGCGGCGCTTTCTCCGTGCCGAATCCATAACGGGTGGGGAGACAGCCCCGTAACGACTGCACAACGTCCGGCGCGGAACACCGCCAGACCGCTGCACTCACGGCCTTCACCTGCGATTATCGGACCGCTCCACCGAGGCCGACACACCAACGGCGGTGTCGTTACGCCCGACCGAGGATCGAGACACCCTTATCCTGTCCCGACAGGGCAAGGGCCCGCCAACCCCCACACCCCACCCTCAGGCACGGGGACGGACAACGGGCGCCACGCGCCCGCCGCCCGGTCCCGGCAACGGTCACGCCCATCAGGGTGCCGCCCGTCCCGCCCCCATAGCTCAGCGGATAGAGCACCCGCCTTCTAAGCGGTAGGTCGCAGGTTCGAATCCTGCTGGGGGCGCCACACTGTTTTTCCCGCAGGCCACCGCAGGCGCCGGACCCGTCATCGCGCCCCCCGCCGCCGTGAATCCCGGGTACCCACCGCGCATATGCCGTGACCATCCGTGTCATGACCGCGGACAAAAACACGGCGAAAAGGGGATACCCCGAACTACACCCGGCGGAATGCCCGTTTCGGGCCTTACGCCGCGGCCGGACATCACCGCCCGGCCGCCGATCAGCCCCGGCGAACGGCCCCGACGACCCCGCCCGCACCGCCCGCCGCACCCGCACCGCCCGCGGTGGCTGCACCCGCCGCCGCCGAGGCCGCCAGGCCCACCAGATAGGCGTCCAGCAGCGCCACCTGCCGCTCCGGCGGGAACTCCGCCGGAGCGAACAGCGCCTGCACCACCAGGCCCAGCGCGAAGGCCTGGGCCCCGGCCGCGAGCTGCGCCGCCGGCGCCTCCGCCGACAGCTCCCCGAGCCGCTGCGCGGCCTCGACGTGCTCCGTCATCGCCGCACGGGCCCGCCCGTACCGCGCCGCGTGCGCGTCGGCCAGGTCCGGATCGGCCAGCGCGACGTCCCAGGAACCGACCCAGATCCGGTTGCCGGCCACCGCGGCCGGGTCCAGCGGCAGGATGTCCAGCAGCGCCGCCCGCAGCCGGGCCAGCCCCTCGGGGGGCGGCGGGCTGCCGTCGGCCGGCGCGGCACGCCTCGGCCGCGCGCCCGAGCGCCGCTCCAGGACGTCGAGCGCGTGCGCGACCAGGGCCTTCTTGCTCGGGAAGTAGTGGGTCAGCAGCCCGGTGCTGGCCCCCATCTCGGCGGCCACCGCCCGCAGCGTCAGCCCTTCGAAGCCGCGGGTGGACAGCACCCCCCACACCGCCTGCGAGACCTCGGTGCGGCGGGCTTCATGATCTCCACGGGCCGGCGTCATGGGGCTATCTTACGTACCAAACGTTTGTTATGTATGGACGAAGCACGATCACCCGTACGAACGACCCGGACCGACCGCGTCCGCCCGACGCGCCACGAAAGGCCAGCCCATGTTCGCCCTCCCCCTCGCCGAGAACGCCGTGCTCCGCCCGCTGGAGCCGTGGCAGGCCCCCGAGTACCTGGCCCACATCGAGCGCGGCCGGGCGCACATCGACCGGTGGATCGGCTGGGCCGCCCTGGCCACCGACCTCGAGTCGGCCCGCGCCGTCCTGCAGCGCTACGCCGACCGGCAGGCCGCCGACTCCGCCCGGCTCTTCGGGATCTGGCTGGACGGCACGCTGGTCGGCGGCGTGATGTTCGTGCAGTGGGACACCAAGACCGGCACCTGCGAGATCGGCGTCTGGACCGAGCCCGCCGCCGAGGGCCGGGGCCTGATCGGCACCGCCGTCCGGCTCCTGATCGACTACGCCTTCACCACCCGGGGCATGCACCGGATCGAGTGGCACAACCGGCCCGACAACGTCCGCAGCCGGGCGGTGGCCCAGCGGCTGGGCTTCACGCTGGAGGGCGTCATGCGGGAGAGCTACCTGCACCGGGGCGTCCACCACGACGGCGAGGTCTGGTCGATGCTCACCCACGAGTGGAAGCCCGCGGGCGGCCCGGCCGGGGCGGCGGAGGCTGCCGGGGCGTAGGGAGCTTCGGGGGCTTCGGGGACACCCGGGGTTTCGGGGACGCCCTGACCGCACCGTCGGTCCGGGACCCCCGGCCCGGTGGGTGCACCCGTCGGGCCGGCGGCCCCGGACCTCACCGCGGCATCCGGTCCTGAGAGAGTGGCCGCACCCGTCCACCCTCCCGGAGGTGCCCATGGCCGCCAGGCCGCTGCTGACGCGGGACCGCACCCCGCTGCCCACCCACGTCGACGGCCTCAACGCCCACCTCGGCGAGGACGGCCTGGCGGTCCTGGAGTTCGACCGCCCGCACCGGCGCAACGCCGTCACCCTGGAGATCTGGCAGGCCCTGCCGAAGGTGCTGCTGCGCCTGGCCGAACAGCCGGGCCTGCGCGCCCTGCTGGTGACCGGCGCGGGCGGCACCTTCAGCGCCGGTGCCGACATCGACGAACTCGCCGGGGTCTACGGCGACCCGGACCGCGCCGACGAGTACCACGCGATCAACGTCGCCGCCGAGGAGGCGCTGGCCGCCTTCCCGCACCCGACGATCGCCGTGGTCCACGGCGCCTGCGTGGGAGGCGGCTGCCAGCTCGCGGTCGCCTGCGACCTGAGGTTCGTCGCCGAGGACGCGCGGCTCGGCATCACGCCGGCCAAGCTCGGCGTGGTCTACCCGGCGGTGCCCACGCTGCGGCTGGCCCGGCTGGTCGGACCGTCCCGCGCCAAGTACCTGCTGTTCTCCGGCGAGCTGCTGCCCGCCCCGGACGCCGCCGCGTTCGGCCTGGCCGACCGGGTCCTCCCGGCCGCCGAACTGGACGCCGCCGCGCTGGACTTCGCCCGCCTGCTGACCACCCGTTCGCCGCAGACCATCGGCGCCGTCAAGGCCGCCCTGGCCGTCGCCCCGGAGCAGGCCGCGGCGGCCCTCGCGCCCTGGGAACGCCGTTCCCGCGAGTCGCCCGACGTCCGGGAGGGGCTCGCGGCCTTCCTGGAGCGCCGGCCGCCCCGGTTCTGAGCCCCGCCGCGCCTCGGTCCGCCGCCCTCGCGGCGTCACCGTGCCGCCGTGCCGCCGCACCGCCGCACCGCCGTCGATATGATCATCCGACCGTTCCGCCGCCGAGTCCGTCCTGGAGCCCCACCGCGATGACCGAGCCCACGCCCGTGACGATCCGGGCCCGGCAGATCACCGACGGCCTGGAGCCGAAGAACGTGATCATCTGCCTGGTCCTCCTGCTCGGCGGGGTGCGGTACGGCTGGAGCGGGCTCGGCTGGGCGGCGTTCGCGGCGCTCTTCGCGGCCGTGATCCCGACCCTGTTCATCCGGCGCGGCATCCGCAGGGGCACCCTTGAGGACCGGCACGTCGGCCACCGGCAGCGGCGGCTGACGGTCCTCCCGTTCGTCATGGGCTCGGTCGCGACGGCCTTCGGCGTGATGCTCGGCCTGGACGCGCCGGCCGACCTCACCGCGATCGTGCTGGCGATGTTCGCCTCGCTGGTCCCGATCCTGGTGATCACCGTCTGGTGGAAGGTCTCGGTGCACACCGCCGTGGCGAGCGGCGCGACGGTGTGCCTGGCGATCGCGCTCGGGCCCTGGTGGCTGCTGCTCTGCCCGCTGGTCGCGGCGATCGGCTGGTCCCGGGTGGTGCTGCGGGACCACACCACCGCGCAGACCGTCGTCGGCACGGTGGTGGGCGCGCTGTCCGCCGGGCTCGCCTTCTGGGCCGCCCGCTGAGGCCCGCCCCCCGGGGCATCGCGGACCCCGCAGGCACAGCGGACCCCACGGACGCCGCGGACCCGGCGGACTCCGCGGACCCCGCCGCTCAGCGGATCGGAAGTCCGGAGACCGCCCGGGCGATCACCAGGCGCTGGATCTCACTGGTCCCCTCGAAGATCGAGTAGATCGCGCTGTCCCGGTGCATCCGCTCGACCGGGTACTCCCGGGTGAAGCCGTTGCCGCCGAGGATCTGCATCGCCTGCGCGGTGACCCACTTGGCGGTCTCGCCCGCGTACAGCTTGGACATCGAGCCCTCGGCCGAGGTGAACGGCAGGTTGTTCGCGGCCATCCAGGAGGCCCGCCAGACCAGCAGCCGTGAGGCGTCGATCCGGGTCTTCATGTCGGCCAGTTGGAAGGCCACCCCCTGGTTGTCGATGATCGGGCGGCCGAACTGCACCCGGGTCTTCGCGTAGTCGAGAGCCACCTCGTACGCGGCCCGGGCGATGCCGATCGCCTGTGCGCCGACGGCCGGGCGGGAGGCCTCGAAGGTGGCCATCGCCGCGTTCCGCCCGCCCTTGCGGACGCCCTCCCGGGCCCGGGCGAGGCGCTCGTCCAGCTTCTCGCGGCCGCCGAGCAGGCAGTGCCCGGGCACCCGGACGGCGTCCAGCACCACCTCGGCGGTGTGCGAGGCCCGGATGCCGTGCTTCCTGAACTTCTGGCCCTGACTCAGCCCGGGGGTGCCCGGCGGCACCACGAAGGAGGCCTGCCCGCGCGCGCCGAGCGCCGGGTCGACGGTGGCCACCACCACGTGGACGGCGGCGATCCCGCCGTTGGTCGCCCAGGTCTTCGTGCCGTCGAGCACCCACTCGTCGGTGGCCTCGTCGTACACGGCCCGGGTGCGCAGCGCGGAGACGTCGGAGCCGGCGTCCGGCTCGGAGGAGCAGAACGCGGCCACCTTGACGTCGTCCGGGGTGCCGAACATCTGCGGCGCCCAGGTGCCGATCTGCTCGTCGGTGCCGTTGGCGAGCACGGCGACGGCGGCCAGTGTGGTGCCGACGATGGAGAGGCCGATGCCGGCGTCTCCCCAGAACAGTTCCTCCATGGCGATCGGTATGCCCACGCCGGAGGGGTCGAAGTACTGCTGGGCGTAGAAGTCGAGCGAGTAGATGCCGAGCTTGGCGGCCTCCTGGATGATCGGCCAGGGGGTCTCCTCGCGCTCGTCCCACTCGGCGGCGGCGGGCCGCATCACGTCGGCGGCGAAGCCGTGCAGCCAGTCGCGTACGGCGACCTGGTCCTCGCCCGGGTCCAGCGAGAAGGTGCTCATGGGTGCGTGCCTCCGAAGAAGGGTGCGGCCGACCGGGGTGTTACCTCGGGTAACATCGTCGGAGTCTGCTACTGCTTGGTAACCGGTGTCAACGCCCTAGCGAAGGAACAGCGCATGTCCCCAGAACCCCGCCGGGAGCAGTTGCTCAACGCCGCCGACCGGGTCGTCCAGCGCGACGGGCCCGGCGCCAGCATGAACGCGATCGCCGCCGAGGCGGGCATCACCAAACCGATCCTCTACCGCCACTTCGGCGACCGGAACGGCCTGATCAGGGCGCTGACCGAGCGGCACACCGGCGGGCTGCTGGCCGCCGTCCGCGCCGCGCTCGCCGAGCCGCTGGAGCGGCGCGACCGGGTCGAACACGTGCTGGACACCTACCTGGCCGGGATCGAGTCCCGCCCGCAGGTGTACCGGCTGCTCACCCACCCCGAGCCGGGCGACCCGAGCGGAGCCGGGAACGCGCTCGCGCCGGCGCTGCGCCAGATCGCCGAGGAGATCACCCGGGCCGTCGCGGGCCAGGTCGACCTCGGCGCCGACCGCGAACTCCTCGCCGAGGCCTGGGGGCGGGGCATCACCGGCATGGTGCTGGCGGCCGGGGACTGGTGGCTGGAGTCCAAGCCCTGCTCCCGGGCCCGGATGGTCCAGGCGCTCGCCGACCTGCTCTGGGGCCGGCTGGCCGCCGCGGCCGACCTGCCGACCGCCCTGTCCACCGGCTCGGCGGCGCCGGAGCCGACAGCCGGCTGAGGCCCCGCCTCCGCCCCGCCGCCCCCGCACCCCGCCGGCCCGGCGCCGACTCCCCACCGCACCCTTGTGCCGGACATGCCGGCCCCGGCATCATCGGGCCCCACCCTCCCCCGCTCCGGAGGTCCCGATGCGCCTGCGCCGCACCGCCGTTGCCCTCCTCCTCGCCGCCACCACCGCCGGCACCGCGCTGTCCGCCCCACCCGCCGCGGCCCGGCCACCGCACCGTCAGGCGGCGTTCCCCACCGCCGCCGTCACCGGCCCGGACGGCCGCACCGACCCGGTCGACGCCTCCGGCCGCCGGCTCCGGCTGCGCGGCTTCAACCTCGACAAGTACGCCGAGGCCACCGAGCAGGACGTCGAGTCCCTCGCCGCCCGGGGCTTCACGCTGATCCGGGTGGCCGTCTCGTGGACCAGGCTGGAGCCCCGCCGCGGCCGGCTGGACCAGGCCGAGCTGGGCCGCCTGCACCGGCTCCTCGGCTGGGCCGACCGGTACGGCGTGCTCGCCCTGGTCGACTTCCACCAGGACGTCTACGGCCCGAAGTTCGGCGGCGGCGACCGCGGCATCCCGCTCTGGGCGACCCGCGACGACGACCTGCCCTTCGAGGCCGACCCCGACGACTGGTTCGCCGGCTACTTCCAGCCCGCCGTCCAGGCCGCCTTCCGCCACCTCTACGACGACCCCGACCTCCGCGCCTGGCAGGCCGACTTCTACACCCGGCTGGCCCGCGAACTCCGCGGCCACCGCTCGCTCCTGGGCTACGACCTGTTCAACGAACCGTTCGGCCCGGTGGACGGCGACCCGACCGACCCCGCGGTGCTCGCCGCCGCCTCCGCCGCGCTGGAGCAGGGCCGGCTCGCCGACATGTACCGCCGGCTGATCGCCGCCGTGCGCCGGGTCGACCGGCGCGCCTGGCTGTTCGTCGAACCGACCGTCCTGGTCGGCCAGGGCGTGCCGACCCGGTTGCCGGGCTTCACCGACCCCCGCCCCGGCGCCCCCCGGCTCGGCTACGCGCCGCACTTCTACGACACCGCCGTCGAGTCCGGCGCCGACTGGGACCCGGCCGGCGGCTTCGTGGAGGACTACACCGCCGCGATCGCCGCGTACCCGGCCGCGCACCGGTTGCCGGTGTTGGTCGGCGAGTGGGGGCCGCCCGACGCCCGCAGGCCCGGGAACGCCCTGTTGGTCCGCCGCCAGGTCGACGCCATGGACGGCTTCGCCGCCGGCTGGACGATGTGGTACTGGTGCCGGGGCGACGGCGGCTACTGCGCCCTCGATCCGGCCGGGCGGCCGGCCCCGGGCCACGGACCGGCCTTCGGCCCCTACCCGGCCGCGGTGGCCGGGACGGCCGCGCGCACCACCGCGGACGGCGCCTCGCACACCGTCCGGTGGGCCGCCGACGGCACCGGCCACGCCACCGAACTCGTCCTGCCCGCCGCCGCGTTCCCGGCCGGCGTGCGGATCACCGTGCGACCGGCCGGCGCACTGGTCGCGCTCGACCAGCCCGCCGGGGAGCGGGCCGGCACCGCCCGGATCCGCCTCCCGGGCGCCCGGCCGGGCACCGCGGTCACCGTCACCCTCGAAGGGCGCTGACGCCCGGCGGCGGGTCCGCCGCCGGGCAGCGCCCCCGGTGGCGTTCCTAGGCCAGCCCGCGCCGCGCCAGCAGCGGGCCGGTCTCCGGGTCGCGCCCGACCACCGCGCGGAACGAGGCCAGCGCGTCCCGGCCGTCCCCGCGCGCGAGCAGCTCCCGGCGGAACACCTCGCCGCTCTCCCGCACGCTCCGGCCGTTCCCCTCGAACCACTCCACGGTGTCGGCGTCCAGCACCTCCGACCAGATGTACGCGTAGTAGCCCGCGCTGTAGCCGCCGGCGAAGATGTGCGCGAAGTAGTTGGTCCGGTAGCGGGGCGGCACCGCGGCCACCGCCAGCCCGGCCTCGGCCAGCGCCGCCGCCTCGAACTCCTCCGCGTCGGCCACCTCCTGGCCCTCCGGCAGGGTGTGCCAGGCCCAGTCCAGCAGCGCCGCCGCCAGGTACTCGACGGTCCGGAACCCCTGTCCGAAGGACTCGGCCGCCCCGATCCGCTCGACCAGCTCGGCCGGCAGCGGCTCGCCCGTCTCGTGGTGCTTCGCGTAGTTGGCCAGCACCTCCGGCCGGACCATCCACATCTCGTTCACCTGCGAGGGGAACTCCACGAAGTCCCGCGGCACGGCCGTCCCCGCGAAGTACGGGTACCGCACGTCCGAGAAGAGCCCGTGCAGGGCGTGCCCGAACTCGTGGAACAGCGTGCGGACCTCGTCCCAGGAGAGCAGCACCGGCTCCCCGGGCGCGGGCTTGGCCACGTTCAGGTTGTTGTACACCACCGGCCGCCGGCCCAGCAGGTGCGACTGGGTGACCAGTTCGTCCATCCAGGCGCCGCCGCGCTTGGACTCCCGGGCGTGGAAGTCGCCGAGGAAGAGGCCCAACGGGGCCCCGTCCTCCTCGAACACCTCGAAGACCCGGACGTCCGGGTGGTACGCGACGAGGTCCGGCCGCTCGGTGAAGGTCACCCCGTAGGCCAGGTTCGCGGCGAAGAAGACGCCGTCCCGGAGCACCCGCTCCAGCTCGAAGTACGGGCGCAGCGCCCCCGCGTCCACCTGGTACGAGGCCTGCCGCACCTGCTCCGCGTAGTAGGCCCAGTCGTGCGCGGCGATCTCCTCGATGCCGTCGGCGGCGGCCAGCTTGCCCAGCTCGGCCGCCTCCCGGCGGGCGTTGGCGACCGCCGGCGGCACCAGCCGGGCCAGCAGCGCGTCCACCGCACCGACCGAACCGGCCGTCTCGTCCGCCACCACGTACGCGGCGTGGGTGTCGAAGCCCAGCAGGCGGGCGCGTTCGGCGCGCAGCGCGGCCATCCGGATCGCGAGCGGGCCGTTGGTGTCCACCGCGCGGCCGAGCGAGGCGGCGAGCAGGCGCTCGCGCACCGAGCGGTCGGTGAGGGAGGAGAGTTCGGTCTGGTTGGAGAAGTTCTTCAGGCTGAGCACGTACATGCCGTCCAGGCCGAGCGCGCGGCCGTTCTCCGCCGCCGCGGCGACCGCGTCCGGCGAGAGGCCGGCCAGCTGGTCGGCGGAGTCCAGCACCAGCGCCCGGGCCTTGGAGTCCGCCGACACGTTCTGGCGGAACGCCGAGGCGCCGACGGCCAGTTCGGCGTTGAGCTCGCGGAGCCGGTCCTGCTGCTCGGCGCCGAGCCGGGCGCCGGCCCGGACGAAGGCGGTGTGCCGGCGCTCCAGCAGGCGCAGCGACTCCTCGTCCAGTCCGAGCGCGTGGCGGCGCCCGTGCAGTTCCTCGATCCGGGCGAACAGCGCGGCGTCCAGGTGGACGGCGTCCCGGTGCGCGGCCAGCCGCGGGCTGATCTCGGCGTCGATCCGGTCCACCTCGGGGGTGGTGTCGGCGGAGGAGTGGTTGTCGAAGACCCCGCGGACCCGGCGCAGCAGCGCCCCCGAGCGCTCCAGCGCGATCAGGGTGTTGTCGAAGGTCGGCGACTCCGGGTCTGCGGTGATCGCGGCGATCTCGGCGAGCTGTTCGGCCATCCCGCGCTCGAAGGCGGGCAGGTAGTGGTCCGGCCGGATCTCGGCGAACGGCGGCAGTTCGTAGGCCAGCGTGCTCGGCCTGAAGAACGGGTTCTCGGTCATTCCGCCGACCCTACGCGGTGTCATCGGCCCTGCCTACGTCCCCGCCCGCCCGCCGGGCGCACCGCTCCCGCCGTGCGCCCGGACCCCCGGGGCCACCCCGCGCAAGCACCTCCCGGACCCGTCGTTCCCCTCCTTCTCCGGGGCGCCCCGGACGCTCCCGCGGCCGGCCGCGGACCACCCGGGGGCCACGCCCGGGAACCGGCCCCGGACCGCCTCGCTCCGGTTGTCACACCCACCCGCTACCGTCGAGTTCCGCCCGCCGTACGCCCCTCGGACGGCACCCGTCCCGACGAAAGGAGCCCCCCGTGACACCCCGGATCGCCCTCGTCCCCGACCCGCACGGCCGCGGCGGCCGGCTCCAGCCGCTCGACGACGCGGGTACCCCGCTCGGCCCGCCCGTCCCCGCGCCCGACCTCGCCGCCGCCGTCGCCGCACGGGAGGCCGCCGACCACCCGCGCTGGGTCTGGGCCGCCACCGACTCCGGCTACGCGCCGCTGCTCCCACAGCTGCCCGACCGGCTCGCCCGCTGTCACGACCTGCGGCTGGTCGAGGCCCTGCTGCTGGCCCACGAGGGCCGGTTCGGCGCGCCGCGCTCGCTCGGCGCCGCCTGGGCCCGGCTCCTCGGCCGGCCCGTCCCCGCCGACCTGCCCGAGCCCGGCTCCGCCGAGGCCGGCGACGGCCAGGACACCCTGTTCGCCCCGGACCGGCTGCAACTGCCGCCCGGCGCCGACCCGCTGGCCGCCGTGGTCGCCGTGCACGCCGAGCAGCAGCGCCGGCTCGCCGCGATCGCCGATCCGGTCGCACGGGCCCGGTTCCGCCTGCTGATCGCCGCGGAGTCGGCCGGCGCCCTGGTCGCCGCCGAGATGGCGCACGACGGTCTGCCCTGGCGCGCCGACGTCCACGACCGGCTGCTCACCGAACTGCTCGGCCCCCGCCCCGCCGTGCCCGGCAGCCGGCCGAGGCTCCTCGCCGAGCTGGCCGCCGAACTGCAGCAGGCGCTCGGCGGCCGCCCGTTCAACCCCGACTCGCACAGCCAGGTGCTGCGTGCCTTCGCCGACGCCGGCATCCAGCTCGGCTCCACCCGGTCCTGGGAGCTGAAGGCCGTGGACCACCCCGCCGCGAGCCTGCTGGTCCGCTACAAGGAGCTCTCCCGGATCCACGCCGCGCACGGCTGGGCCTGGCAGGACGCCTGGGCGCGCGGCGGCCGGTTCCGCCCCGAGTACGTGGTCGGCGGCGTGGTCTCCGGCCGCTGGGCGAGCCGGGGCGGCGGCGCGCTGCAGATCCCGCGCATCCTGCGCCGCGCCGTGGTCGCCGACCCGGGCTGGCTGCTGGTCGTCGCCGACGCCGCACAGCTGGAGCCGCGCGTCCTGGCCGCCCTCTCCCAGGACGCCGGGCTGGCCCGCACCGCGGCCGGCGGCGACCTGTACGAGGCGCTCGCCGCCAACGCCTTCCAGGGCGACCGCGAGAAGGCCAAGCTGGGCCTGCTCGGCGCCATGTACGGCCAGACCAGCGGCGACATCGGGCCGCTGCTCACCACGCTGCACCACCGCTACCCGGCCGCGATGGGCTACGTCGAGGCGGCCGCCCGCACCGGCGAGGACGGCGGCGTGGTCGCCTCCCGGCTGGGCCGGCCCTGCCCGCCGCCCTCGGCGGACTTCCTCGACCTGACCGAGGCGCCGGAGACGGCGGGCGACGCCGGCGGGCGCTCGGCCCGCGCCCGGGGCCGGTTCACCCGCAACTTCGTCATCCAGGCCAGCGCCGCCGACTGGGCCCTCGCCCTGCTGGCCGCGCTGCGCCGCCGTCTCCACGCCCTGCCGGTCGCCGGTCCGGGCGACCGGCCGCACCTGGTCTTCTTCCAACACGACGAGGTGGTGGTGCACACCCCGGCCAACCTGGCCGACGAGGTGGCCGCCGCCGTCGGCGAGGCCGCGGAGGAGGCACGGCGGCTGGTCTTCGGGGAGACACCGGTGCGGTTCCCGCTCACCACCGCGGTGGTCGAGTGCTACGCCGACGCGAAGTAGCCCGGAGCGGGCCGGGCGACCGGGCCCGGGGCGGGCGTCAGAGCTTGCGGAAGCCGCGGGCCTCCTCGGCCGCCGCGACGACCTCGGACAGCGCGGCGCCGGTCGAGGCGGTCACCGCGGCGGAGACCGCGCCCTCCACGAACGGCGCGTCGACCAGGACGACGCCGGGTCGCGGGTCGTCCTCCAGCACGGTCACGGCGGTCAGCACCGAGCTCCCGAGGTCGGGCAGCACCACCACGCCGGCCCCGGCGTCCGCCTCGGCGACGGCCCGGGCGATCAGGTCGTAGCTGGTGCCGAGCCCGCCCGTCTCGGTGCCGGCCGCCACCACCACCCGCACCGTGTCCGAGGCGAGTTCCCCCAGCAGTTCCTTCAGCCCGGCGGCCAGCCGCGCGCTGTGCGAGACCAGGACGATGCCCACGTAGTCGCTCATGGCCCGACCCTACGGCGCTGCTCCACCCGGGTGAGCCGGACCGGCCGTTCCCCCGCGTGTCGGAATCCGTGCCCGCACCACCCGCCTGGCGTAGCGTCGGGTCAGCACCGTCTACCGAGGGGAGCGCAACGCCGTGAAGAAGCTCATCAACGCCGCGGAGACCGTCCTGGAGGACGCGCTGGCCGGATTCGCGGCCGCGCACCCGGAGCTGACGGTGGACGTGGCCAACCGGGTGATCACCCGCGCCGCGCGGCCGGGCACGTCCAAGGTCGCCCTGGTCTCCGGCGGCGGCTCCGGCCACGAACCCCTGCACGGCGGTTTCGTCGGCCCCGGCATGCTGGACGCGGCCTGCCCGGGCGAGATCTTCACCTCCCCCGTCCCCGACCAGGTGCTGGCCGCCGCCCGGGCGGTGGACTCCGGCGCGGGCGTGGTCCTCGTGGTGAAGAACTACACCGGCGACGTGATGAACTTCGAGCTCGCCGCCGAGCTGGCCGCCGAGGAGGGCCTGGAGGTCCGCACCGTGCTGGTCGACGACGACGTCGCGGTCGAGGACTCGACCTGGACGGCCGGCCGCCGCGGCACCGGCGCGACGGTGCTGGTCGAGAAGATCGCCGGCGCGCTGGCCGAGCGCGGTGCCACGCTGGACGAGGTGGCCTCCCTGGGCGGCCGGGTGAACGCGGCCTCCCGCTCGTTCGCGATCGCGCTGACCGCGGCGACCGTCCCGGCGGCGGGCAAGCCCGGTTTCGACCTGCCGGAGGACGAGATCGAGGTCGGCGTGGGCATCCACGGCGAGCCGGGCCGCCGCCGGGAGAAGCTCCGCCCGGCCCGCGAGCTGGCCGCCGAGGTGGTGGAGACGATCCTCGCCGACCGCCACCTGACCGCCGGGGACGAGGTGATCGCCCTGGTCAACGGCCTGGGCGGGACGCCGCTGCTGGAGCTGTACATCGTCTTCGGCGAGGTGGTCGCCAGGCTGGCCGAGCACGGCATCACGGTGGCGCGCAGCCTGGTCGGCAACTACGTGACCAGCCTGGACATGGCGGGATTCTCGGTCACCCTGACCAAGGCCGACGAGGAACTGCTGGACCTGTGGGACGCCCCGGTGGACACCCCGGCCCTGAAGCGCGCCTGACCCGCGGCACGGGGGAAGGAAGAGGAGGAATGACCGGCATGGAATTCGACACCCCGCTCGCCGAGGCGTGGATCCGCGCGATCGCGGCCTCGGTCGAGGAGGAGCAGGGGCGGCTCACCGAGCTTGACTCCGCGATCGGTGACGGCGACCACGGCAGCAATCTGCAGCGTGGCTTCGCCGCCGTGCTGCCCGCCCTGGACGGCCTGGAGCCGACCGGGCCCGGCGCGGTGCTGACCAGGACCGGCACCACGCTGATCTCCAAGGTCGGCGGCGCCTCCGGCCCGCTGTACGGCAAGGCGTTCCGGGCGGTCGGGGCCGCGCTGCCCGGGCCCGGCGGAGGCCCGGTCGACGCGGCGGCGCTCGGCGAGGCCCTGGCCGCCGGTCTGCGCGCGGTGCGGGACCTCGGCAAGGCCGAGCCCGGTGACAAGACCATCGTCGACGCCTGGACGCCCGCGCTGGCCGCCTACCGGGACGCGGTGGCCGGCGGCGCCGGTCTGCCGGAGGCCGCCGCGGCGGCGGCCGAGGGGGCGGAGCGGGGAGCCCTGGGCACCGTGCCGCTCCAGGCCCGCAAGGGTCGCGCCTCCTACCTGGGCCCGCGCAGCGTCGGCCACCAGGACCCGGGCGCCACCTCCACCGCGCTGGTCTTCCGGGCACTGGCCGAGGCTGCCTCGCGCGCCGGCTAGGACGGCCGGCGACGAACGGCGGGCGGCAGGACGGCGGACGGCAGGACCGGCCTACCCGCCGTCCGTCCGGGTGATCAGGAGCAGCAGCGCGTCGTCCCGCAGCTCCCCGCCGGTGTGCTCCAGCAGGTCGGCGTAGACCCGGCCGACCGCCGCCTCCAGCTCCGCCGAGGAGCGGGCCGCGCCCCGGACCAGCGGGCCGACCCGCTCCGCCAGCGGGTAGAACTCGCCGTTGCGGCGATGCCTGGCCTCGATCACGCCGTCGCTGCAGAGCACCAGCACGTCCTCGGTGCCGAACGGCTGCCCCCAGCTGGCGGGCTCACCGGTGGCGAGCCGGCCGAGGCCGAGCGGCACCCACGGGTCGGGCGCGTCCAGGACGTGCGCCCCGCCGTCCGCGTCCACCCGGATCGGCGGGACGTGACCGTACTGGAGCAGTTCCACCACCCCGGGCGTGCGGAACTCGGCGAACAGCGCGGTGGTGAACTCACCGTCCGGCACGTGCCGGTCGACGCTCGCCTCGACCCGGGCCGCCACGCCGCGCAGCCCGGTCTCGTCGTACGCGGCCTCGCGGAAGGCTCCGAGCACGACGGCGGCGGTCTGCACCGCCCCGAGTCCCTTGCCCCGGACGTCGCCGACGGCGACCCGGGTCCCGTGCGGGGTCTCCAGCACCGAGTACAGATCACCGCCGATCCCCGAGGCGTCGGCGGCGGAGACGTACCGGACGGCGAGGTGCAGCGGTCCGACGACCGGGCCGGGCAGCCGGAGCAGCGCCCGCTGGGCGGCTTCGGCGACGGAGCTGACGGCCGCGAACGCCGCCGCCCGGTTCATGCGGATCTTGGCGACCAGGGCGGAGAAGAGGGTGAGGAGCAGGTAGCTGATCATCGCGCCCCAGAGGAAGCGGGCGTCGTTGAGGGTGTCGACCTCGTCGTAGTGGCTGAGGCCGAAGACGGCGAGCAGACCGAGGAGGCAGACGGCGAGCAGTTCGAGCGGGCGCAGGGTGAGGGCGGCGATGCTGGGCACGACCGTCATCAGCGGGGCGAGGTAGCGGTCCCGGCCGGAGATCAGGTCGGTGAGCCCGACCAGCAGGATCGCGATCAGCGCGGGCGAGGCGCGGCGCCAGAACGGGATGTCCTGGAGGTCGACCGCCAGCAGGACGCCGCGTCGTCGGGCCCAGGACAGCCCGCTGCCCGTCGGGACGGAGGGCGACTGGGCTCGGCGGTACGGAGACACATATCGAACATAACGGACGATCAACAACCCCACCTGCGCACCCCGGCCCGGCGGGCCCCGGCTAGCCCGACCGCACTCATCCCACTCGTCCAAAACGTACCAAAGAGTCCGATTTGTCATACAGTGCGACGAAAGCGGCTCACGCAAGGGAGGCCTCCACCGGTGTCCGGATACCGCCACACCCCCCGCACCTCCGCACCCCCCGCCCGCTCGGCGGCCCGCCCCGCCCAGTGGCCCAGGATCTTCCTGGTCGGAGCGCTGCTCTGGATCGCCACCGTCGCCGTCACCTTCCTCACGGGCAACAGCAACCTGGTGCCGACCGTCGTCCTGCTCGGCAGCTTCCTCGTCCCCGCCACCGTGACGGTCTGGGCGTACGAGCGGTACGCCGCCGACCTCGGCGCCGACCGGATCTTCGCCTGCTTCGGGATCGGCGGCGTCATCGGCGTGCTCGGCGCCTCCGTCCTGGAGACGTACCTGCTCTCCCCGTCGGTCTGGATGTACGTCGGCGTCGGCCTGATCGAGGAGGCGGTCAAACTCGGCGCCCTGATCATGGTCAGCCGACGGCTGCGGGTCAGCGGCCTGCGCTACGGCCTGGTCCTGGGCGCCACCGTCGGCGCCGGCTTCGCCGCCTTCGAGAGCGCCGGCTACGCGTTCAACGCGGTGCTCAGCATCCAGGGACTCTCCCTCAGGAACCTGGTGGAGACGGAGGTCCTGCGCGGCGTCCTGGCGCCCGTCGGCCACATCCTCTGGACCGCGATCCTCGGCGGGGTGCTCTTCCGCGAGCGGCGCGCCGGACGCTTCCGCTTCACCACCCCCGTCGCGCTCACCTACCTGGGCGTCGCACTGCTGCACGCGCTCTGGGACTCGATGAGCGGCATCGCGGTCTGGCTGGTCGCGAAGACCACCGCGGCCGACTGGCAGCGCGCCCTGTTCGACCTCGGCTACATCCCCGCCCCGACCGGCGAGCAGGCCCACCTCTACACCCTCTACGACACCGCCGGCCTGGTCGCGGTCTCGCTCGGCGGGCTGCTCTGGCTGCGGCTGCTGGTCCGCAGCGAGCGACCCAGCCCGATCCCCGCCCAGTACCCGGCCGCCCCGACCAGGGGCTGACCCGACGGGCAGGCCGCGCACACCGGCGGCGCCCCGACGACGCCACGGTTCGAACACCCGGGCCCACGGCGCTCGAATCCGCCCACGTCACGGCGCGGATTCGGGCACAGCGTGCCCGGACGCCTACGCTCTGCTCTCGGACCGCACTCCGGGAAGATCCCGAATGCGATCCACACCACATTATCCGTATCCCTACGGAATACCCCCTGTGGGTATGGTGTCATCAGAAGCAGGACCCGGGCGTACGCTCGCGGCCGTAGCGAACCTTTCGGAGGCCCCGAATGTCCAGCACCATCACCTACTCCGTGACCGGCATGAGCTGCGGCCACTGTGAGAACTCGGTCAGCAAGGAGCTCTCGACCCTGGCCGGCGTGACCGACGTGTCCGCCGACGCCAAGGCCGGCACGGTCACCGTCTCCGCGGCCTCCCCGCTGGACGACGAGCTGGTACGCGCCGCCGTCGACGAGGCCGGTTACGAACTGGTCGGCCGGTCCGTCTGAGCCCCCGCCGCGCGGCGGGGCCGGGCGACCCCGCTCCCCCGCCGCGCCCCTCCCCAAGGAGCTGATCAGCACATGAGCACCTCCACCTCGGGCTCCGCATCCCCGGACGCGGCCACCGCCATAGCCGGTCAGGACGGCCCGGCAGACGTCCGGGAGCGCGTCGAACTGTCGATCGGCGGCATGACCTGCGCCGCCTGCGCGGCCCGGATCGAGAAGAAGCTCAACCGGATGGACGGCGTCGAGGCCACCGTCAACTACGCCACCGAGAAGGCGCGGGTCGACTACGCGCCCGGAGTGACCGTGGCCGACCTCATCGCCACCGTCGAGAACACGGGCTACACCGCCGAGCTCCCCCCGCCGCCGGTGGCCGCCCCCGCCACCCCGACCACCGGGACCGGGGCGTCCGCGGCGGGCGCACCGCCCCCGGCCGATCCACTGCTCGACCGGCTGCTGATCAGCGCCGTGCTCACCGTGCCGGTGGCCATGCTGTCGATGATCCCGTCGCTCCAGTTCACCAACTGGCAGTGGCTGGCGTTCGCCCTCACCGGCCCGGTGGTGGTGTACGGCGGACTGCCGTTCCACCGCGCCGCCTGGACGAACCTCAAGCACGGCGCGGCGAGCATGGACACCCTGGTCTCGCTCGGCACCCTGGCCGCCTTCGGCTGGTCGTTCTGGGCCCTGTTCTGGGGCGACGCGGGCATGGCCGGGATGCGGCACGAGTTCTCGTTCTCGGTCGGCGACGCCGACGCCTCCTCCATGCTCTACCTGGAGACGGCCGCCGCCGTCACCGTGCTGATCCTGTTCGGCCGCTACCTGGAGGCCCGCTCCAAGCGCCGCGCCGGAGCCGCCCTGCACGCGCTGCTGGACCTCGGCGCCAAGGACGTGACCGTCCTCCAGTCGGGCCGCGAGGTCCGCCTGCCGGTGACGCAGCTCGCCGTCGGCATGCGGTTCGTGGTCCGCCCCGGCGAGAAGATCGCCACCGACGGGGTGGTGGTCGAGGGCGCCTCCGCCGTGGACGCCTCGATGCTGACCGGCGAGTCGGTTCCGGTCGAGGTCGCGGTCGGCGACGCCGTCACCGGCGCCACCGTCAACGCGGGCGGCCGGCTGGTGGTCGAGACCACCCGGGTCGGCGCCGACACCCGGCTCTCCCGGATGGCCCGGCTGGTCGAGGACGCGCAGAACGGCAAGGCCGCCGCCCAGCGGCTCGCCGACCGGATCTCCGCCGTCTTCGTCCCCGTGGTCATCCTGATCGCGCTGGGCACCCTGGTCGGCCGGCTCCTGGCCGCCGACAGCCCGACCGAGGCGTTCACCGCCGCGGTCGCCGTGCTGATCATCGCCTGCCCGTGCGCCCTCGGCCTGGCCACCCCGACCGCGCTGATGGTCGGCACCGGACGCGGCGCCCAGCTCGGCATCCTGATCAAGGGCCCGGAGGTGCTGGAGACCACCCGCAAGGTGGACACCGTCGTCCTCGACAAGACCGGCACCGTCACCACCGGCAGCATGACCCTGCTCGCCGTCCGCACCGCGGAGGGCGTCACCGAGACCGAGGTGCTGCGGCTGGCCGGTGCGCTGGAGCACGCCTCCGAGCACCCCGTCGCGGCGGCCGTCGCCGCGGCCGCCGCCGAGAAGGTGGGCCCGCTGCCCGCCGTCGAGGACTTCCGGTCCCTGCCCGGACTCGGCGTGCAGGGCGTCGTCGAGGGCCACACGGTGGTGGCCGGCCGGGAGGCGCTGCTGGTCGAGCACGTCCTCCCCCTGCCCGCGGCGCTCGCCGAGGCCAAGCGCGCCGCCGAGGCGGCCGGCCGGACCACCGTCGCGGTCGGCTGGGACGGCGCGGCCCGGGCCGTCCTGGAGGTCGCCGACGCGGTGCGGCCGACCAGCGCCGAGGCCGTCGCGCACCTGCGGGCGCTCGGTCTGCGGCCCGTCCTGCTCACCGGGGACAACCGGGCCGTCGCGGAGGCCGTCGCCGCCGAGGTCGGCATCGCCGCCGAGGACGTGATCGCCGAGGTCCTGCCCGAGGACAAGGTGGCCACCGTACGGGGCCTCCAGGCCGAGGGACGGGTCGTCGCCATGGTCGGCGACGGGGTCAACGACGCCGCCGCGCTCGCCCAGGCCGACCTCGGCCTCGCCATGGGCACCGGCACCGACGCCGCCATCGAGGCGAGCGACCTCACCCTGGTCCGCGGCGACCTGCGCTCGGCCGCCGACGCGATCCGGCTCTCCCGCCGGACCCTGGCCACCATCAAGGGCAACCTGTTCTGGGCCTTCGGCTACAACGTGGCCGCGATCCCGCTGGCCGCCGCCGGCCTGCTCAACCCGATGATCGCCGGCGCCACGATGGCCTTCTCCTCGGTCTTCGTGGTCACCAACAGCCTCCGGCTGCGCCGCTTCGAGGCGGCCTGAGCACCGGCCGACCCGCCGACGCCGGGGGCCCGCACCACGAGGCGGTGCGGGCCCCCGGCCGCGAACGGCCGAGCAGCTCACCCGCGCCCGGCGGCGCGCCCGCGCTCAGCGGCCGAGCAACTCGCCGCCGTTGCAGTGCAGGATCTCTCCGGTGATGAACCCGGCCTCCTCCGAGGCCAGGAAGTGGACCGCCGCCGCGACCTCGCCGGTCTCCCCGATCCGCCCGAGCAGCGTCCGGGCCGCCCGCCGCGAGACCTCCGCGTCGTCCAGCCGCGGGCCGAAGAACTCGGTGCCCGCGACCGTCCCCGGGGCGACGATGTTGGCGGTGATGCCCGAGGTGCCGATCTGGGCGGCCAGGAAGTTGTTCCAGGCGTGCAGCGAGGCCTTGGCCGCCCCGTACGAGCCGGCGCCGCGCAGGGCCGCGATCGAACTGATGGTGACCACCCGGCCGGAACCCGGCGTGAGCCGGTCCCGGATCGACTCGGTGAGCAGCACCACGGTCAGCACGTTGCGCTCGAAGTCGCCGCGCCAGCGGGCCAGCAGGGCGTGCGGACCGGCCCCGATCACGGTCTCCCGGCTGCCGGCGTTGTTCACCAGCACGTCGACGCGCTCCGGCAGTTCGGCGAGCGCGGCCTCGACGGCGTCCGGGTCGGCGAGGTCGCAGACCAGCGGGGTGACGTTCGGCCCGAGGGCGGCGGCGGCCTGCTCCAGCACCGCACGCCGGCGACCGACGATCACGACCCGTTCGCCGGCCTCGGCGAACCGCCGCGCCACCTCGTACCCGATTCCCGTGCCACCGCCGGTGACAACGACGTTCCTGGTCATCTGCGCACTCCCTCCCCAGCTCCGCCGCCACGCTGCGAGGTGCGGGGCGGTCCGTACCGGAATGCCACGATTCCTATCACGCTAGGTTGCCGTGACTGCGGGGAGGGTGACGTCACCTCCGCCGAAACGTGTGGTATGGGCCGGGCACCGCGCGCACACGGAGCGTGGCGAGAGGCAGCTCACACCCCCCGGGCGTAACTTCTCACACCCTGATACGTCTTAGGTTGGTAGTGCGGCAGTTTTTCCGGTGGGCGGAGACGTGGCGAACGGCATCACGTCACCGCGCGGCCACCGCTGCCGCCGACGGGGCTCCGGCGGGCCCCGGGTCGGTCGCCGACTTCGGCGGCCTTCGCGCACGACGCCGGGGTGTGACGGGGCCAGGGACGCTTTGAGCGGCCGTCCCTGACGACGACCGCCCCGGAGTCGTGCGCTGTACGTTCGACGCCCCCGCGCCCGCTCCGGCGCGCCGCGGGGGCACGCACGAGGGCCCGGCCGCGGAAAGCGGCCGGGCCCTCGTGTCACCGGTGTCAGGGCGTGCGCATCGGCGTCGGGACGTGCGTCAGCGGGCGTCGAGCTCGACGTAGTCGCGGATCTCCACGCCGGTGTAGATCTGGCGCGGACGGCCGATCCGGCTGGTCGGGTCGTTGATCATCTCGTGCCAGTGGGCGATCCAGCCCGGCAGCCGGCCCAGCGCGAACAGCACGGTGAACATGCTGGTCGGGAAGCCCATCGCGCGGTAGATCAGACCGGTGTAGAAGTCCACGTTCGGGTAGAGCTTGCGCGAGACGAAGAAGTCGTCCTTGAGCGCGTGCTCCTCCAGCTTGAGCGCGATGTCGAGCAGCTCGTCGGACTTGCCGAGCTGGCCGAGCACCTCGTGGGCGAGCAGCTTGACCTGCGCGGCGCGCGGGTCGAAGGCCTTGTACACCCGGTGGCCGAAGCCCATCAGCTTGACGCCGGCCTCGCGGTTCTTGACCTTCGTGATGAAGGCGTCGACGTCGCCGCCGTCCTGCTGGATGCTCTCCAGCATCTCCAGCACGGCCTGGTTGGCGCCACCGTGCAGCGGGCCCCAGAGCGCCGAGATGCCGGCCGAGATGGACGCGAACTGGTTCGCGTGGCTGGAGCCCACCAGGCGGACGGTGGAGGTCGAGCAGTTCTGCTCGTGGTCCGCGTGCAGGATCAGCAGCTTGTCCAGCGCGTTGACGATGACCGGGTTGAGCTCGTAGTCCTCGGCGGGGACGGCGAACATCATCCGCAGGAAGTTCTCGACGTAGCTCAGGTCGTTGCGCGGGTAGACGAACGGCTGGCCGACCGACTTCTTGTACGCGTAGGCCGCGATGGTCGGCAGCTTCGCCAGCAGGCGGACCGTCGACAGGTGGCGCTGGGCCGCGTCGAACGGGTTGTGGCTGTCCTGGTAGAAGGTGGACAGCGCGCCCACCACCGAGGACAGCATCGCCATCGGGTGGGCGTCCCGCGGGAAGCCCTGGAAGAAGCGCTTGACGTCCTCGTGCAGCAGGGTGTGCTGGGTGATCTCGCGGTTGAACTCCGCCAGCTGGTCGGCGTTCGGCAGCTCGCCGTTGATCAGCAGGTAGGCGGTCTCGATGAAGTCGCCCTTGGCGGCGAGCTGCTCGATCGGGTAACCGCGGTACCGCAGGATACCGTTGTCGCCGTCCACGAAGGTGATCGCGGACTTGTAGGCGGCGGTGTTGCCGAAACCGTTGTCCAGGGTGACCAGGCCGGTCTGCGGGAGCAGCTTCGAGATGTCGAAGCCGGCGTTGCCCGCAGTGCTCTCGACGACGGGGTACTCGTACTCGCCGTCCTGGTACCGCAGTACTACCGAGTTGTCGCTCACGTCTTCCTCACCGACGAAATGAATCCTCTTCCAAGGTGCCCTGACTGCCTCTACCATCCCCCATCCGGAGGACAGCCGCGCACCCGGGGTGGCCCGAAAGGGCCCGCCCCTACAAAACCTGCCGCCGCCGCCGGTACGAACCGGACAAGATCGGCACCACCCCAGGCTCTGCCGTAAATCTCTTCACGTCAAGAGAACAATAGAGGCAACCATCCCTTGGAGAATCATCCAGCCGCGAGCCTGTGGTCCAGCGCCGCATGCCTCCTACCTGCACTGACACTGCGGACGGCCTGTCCGATCGCCTTCCGTGACCCGACCAGCACAACGAGTTTCCGTGCCCTGGTCACGGCGGTGTAGAGCAGATTCCGCTGGAGCATCGTCCAGGCGGACGTGGTGACCGGAATCACCACCACCGGGTACTCGCTCCCCTGCGACCGGTGGATCGTCACCGCGTACGCGTGCGCGAGCTCGTCCAACTCGTCGAAGTCGTACGGCACCTCCTCGTCCTCGTCGGTGAGGACCGTCAACCGCTGGTCGTCCACGCTGAGCGAGGTCACCACTCCCACTGTGCCGTTGAAGACCCCGTTCCGCCCCTTGTCGTAGTTGTTGCGGATCTGCGTGACCTTGTCCCCCACCCGGAACGTCCGACCGCCGAACCGCCGCTCCGCCAGCCCCTCCCGGGCCGGCGTCACCGCCGCCTGGAGCAGCGTGTTGAGGTTCCCCGCCCCCGCCGGACCCCGGTGCATCGGCGCCAGCACCTGGACGTCCCGCCGGGCGTCGTAACCGAACCGCTGCGGGATCCGCCGCGCCACCACGTCCACCGTCAGACCCGCCGCCAGCTCGGCGTCGTCCTCCGCGAACAGGAAGAAGTCGGGCAGGCCCTCGGTCAGCGGCGGCAGGCCCTCGTTGATCCGGTGCGCGTTGGTCACCACCCCCGACTGCTGCGCCTGCCGGAAGATCCTGGTCAGCCGCACCGACGGGATCGGGCCGCCCTCCGCCAGCAGGTCCCGCAGCACCTCGCCGGCCCCCACCGAGGGCAGCTGGTCGACGTCCCCCACGAAGAGCAGGTGCGCCCCCGGCGCCACCGCCTTGACCAGCTTGTTCGCCAGGATCAGGTCCAGCATCGACGCCTCGTCCACCACCACCAGGTCGGCGTCCAGCGGGCGGTCCCGGTCGTACGCGGCGTCCCCGCCCGGCCTCAGCTCCAGCAGCCGGTGCACCGTCGACGCCTCCACCCCGGTCAGCTCCGCCAGCCGCTTCGCCGCCCGGCCCGTCGGCGCCGCCAGGACCACCTTGGCCCGCTTCGCCAGCGCCAGCGTCACGATCGACTTCACCGTGAACGACTTGCCGCAGCCCGGACCGCCCGTCAGCACCGCGACCTTCTCGGTCAGCGCCAGCCGCACCGACTGCTCCTGCTCGGGCGCCAGTTCGACCCCCGTCCGCTGTGCCAGCCAGCCGAGCGCCGCCGGCCAGTCCACCGAACCGAACCACGGCATCCGGTCCGTGTCCGACCGCAGCAGCCGCAGCAACTGGTTGGCCAGCGAGATCTCCGCCCGGTGGAACGGCACCAGGTAGACCGCCGTGATCGGCCCGCCCCCCTCGCCCGGCACCTGCTCGCGCACCACCCCCTCGGCGGCCACCAGCTCCGCCAGGCAGTCGATCACCAGCCCGACGTCGACCTGGAGCAGCTTCACCCCGTCCGCGATCAGCCGTTCCTCCGGCAGGTAGCAGTGCCCCTGGTCGCTGCTCTGCGACAGGGCGTACTGCAGCCCCGCCTTCACCCGCTCCGGGCTGTCGTGCGGGATCCCCACCGCCTGGGCGATCCGGTCCGCGGTGAGGAAGCCGATGCCCCAGACGTCCGACGCCAGCCGGTACGGCTCGTTCTTCACCACCCCGATCGAGCCGTCCCCGTACTGCTTGTAGATCCGCACGGCCAGCGAGGTCGAGACGCCGACCCCTTGCAGGAAGACCATCACCTCCTTGATGGACTTCTGCTCCTCCCAGGCGGCCGCGATCTTCTTCGTCCGCTTCGGCCCGAGCCCCGGCACCTCGATCAGGCGGCCCGGCTCGTGCTCGATCACGTCCAGGGTGTCCACCCCGAACCGCTCCACGATCCGCTCGGCGAACCGCGGCCCGATCCCCTTGATCAGCCCCGAACCCAGGTACCGCTGGATCCCCTGCACCGTGGCGGGCAGCACCGTCGTGTAGTTCTCCACCACGAACTGCCGCCCGTACTGCGGGTGCGACCCCCAGCGTCCGTGCAGCCGCAGCGACTCACCCGGCTGGGCGCCCAGCAGCGCACCCACCACCGTCAGCAGATCGTTCGCCCCGCGGCCGGTGTCGACCCGCGCCACGGTGTAGCCGGTGTCCTCGTTGGCGTACGTGATCCGCTCCAGTACGCCCTCGACCTGGGCGAGCTGGCGCGGCACCGCCGCCTCTCCGGTGCCGGTCTGCGTCTGCCTGGCCACCGAGCTCCCCTTCACCGTCCGGGCCCACTTCCGCTACGCACCGTACCGCCCGGGTGCGACACTCCGGACCGGGGTGCCAGGCTGGGGGCACGGAGGGGGCCCGCGTTCCGAGGAGCAGTGCGCCGTGCTCACCACCGCCTTCCGTCCCGGTTCCCCCAGCTGGCTCGACCTGACCAGCCCGGACACGTCCGCCTCGGCGGCCTTCTACACCGCCCTGTTCGGCTGGACCTTCGCCTCTGCGGGCCCGGCCGCCGACTACGGCCTCTTCCGGCTGGCCGGCCGGACGGTCGCCGCCCTCGGCCCGTTCACCGACTCCCTCACGCGCCCCACCTGGACGATCTACTTCCGCACCCTCGACGCGGACCGCACCACCGACCTCGTCGCGGCCGCCGGCGGCCGCATCCGCTTCCCGCCGTTCGACGTCTTCACCAGCGGCCGGACGGCCGGCTTCACGGACCCCGCCGGCGCCGACTTCGCCGTCTGGCAGCCGCACGACGTCCACGGCCTGGACACCGTCACCGAGCCCGGCAGCCTCTGCTGGACGGAGTGCCACAGCGTCGACGCCGAGGCCGCGAAGACCTTCTACCGGACGGTCTTCGCCTGGCAGGAGCGGGACGTCCCGATCGGCGAGACCCTCTACACCGTCCTCACCCCGCCGGACGGCGGCCTCGACGACGCCCACGGCGGCATCGTCCAGCTCGACCCCCGCCAGACCGCCGCCGGCACCTCCTCGCACTGGCTCCCCTACGTCGAGGTCCCCGACGTCGACGCCTGCCTCGCCAGCGCCGAACGGCTCGGCGCGACCGTCCGGACACCCGCCACGGACGTGCACGGCGTCGGCCGGCTCGACCGGCTCACCGACCCCCACGGCGCCGCACTCGCCGTCATCACCAGCGTGCCGCCCGGCGGGTGACGGCCGGTCACCAGAGCCGCCGTACGGACCGGACGGCCTGGGGGCGGTCACACGGGGCGCCTGCGAGGGCGCCGGAGGGCCTTCTCCGGGCCACTCACGGGCCTGCGGGGTGAAGGCGCGCCTGTCAGGGTGACGGCCGGGCGGACGAGCCCTCCAGGGCGCCGCCTAGGCTGTGATCATGAACGCCCTCTCGACCGACCTCTCGACCGACCTGACGATCCGCCGCGCGACCGCCGACGACCTGGCCGCGATCGTCGCGATGCTCGCCGACGACCCCCTGGGCGCCACCCGCGAGAGCCCCGACGACCTCACCCCGTACCGAGCCGCGTTCGCCCGCATCGACGCCGACCCGCACCAGCTCCTCGTGGTCGCCGAACGCGCCGGCCGGACCGTCGGCACCCTCCAGTTGACCGTCGTCCCCGGCCTCTCCCGGAAGGGCTCGACCCGCACCATCGTCGAGGCCGTCCGCATCCACGCCGACGAACGCGGCTCGGGCCTCGGCACCGAGCTGATCCACTGGGCGATCGACCGCTCCCGTGAACTCGGCGCCGAGCTCGTCCAGCTCACATCGGACGCCACCCGCACCGACGCGCACCGCTTCTACGAGCGGCTCGGCTTCGTGGCTTCGCACCTCGGCTTCAAGCTCGCGCTGTAGATCCCGGGTCGCCTGTACCGATCGAGACCGGCACGGAATTCCCCCGGAAACGCAAAGAACCCCCGTCCGTATCCCGGACGGGGGTTCTTCACAATGATTGTTCGGCGGCGTCCTACTCTCCCACAGGGTCCCCCCT
>NZ_JBHXDN010000059.1:0-68416 GCF_042726075.1 Kitasatospora sp. NPDC127035
CTTCCTTCAGGCGGCTTTCACACCGGCCCTCCGGGCGCTTCGTTCTTTCGTGTTTCCAGCTTACCAGACGTTTTCCGCTCCGTTTCCGGCGCTTCGTTCATCCAACTCGCTGGTGTCTTCTGCGGCTTGACGCCCCGTCCGACGTTTCAAACTCTAGCCGAACCCCGCTCCGAAAAGCGAATCCGGCCGCAATCCCCAGAAATGGGCACGCCTAATAAACCCTGGCCGGAACGCATCGAAACAAAGACGACACGACTCGGCCCGAATCAGGAAGAGGTGGTGTTTCAGAGGATTGGCCACTCCGGGACCGTCCGCGCTGATGCGTGTCCGGTTCTCCCTGCCGAGCGACTAGAGAACACTACGCCCGATCTGCTCCGAAGGCAAACCCGTCCCCCGGACGACGCGTGTGCAGAGCGGACGCCCGGTCTTTACGTACTCGCCGTTGGGGTGGTCGTTGGTGGTGACCCAGTGGCGGGCGGCGGCCTCGTCGCGGCCGGCGTCGCGGTGGCGGTCGAGGAGACGCCGCTCGCGCTCGGCGTCGTCGGTGTCCACGTACCAGAGTTCGTGGAGCAGCCCGCGGGCCTCCGGCCAGGGGTGGTCGCCGGCGGCGAGGTAGTTCCCCTCGGTGACGACCAGGCGGGTGTGCGGTCGGACGACGTGGCGGGCCGCCACCGGCTCGTCCAGGCCGCGGTCGAAGTCGGGGACGTAGATGTCCTGGAAGCGCTCGGTGGTGACCCGGCGCAGCAGGGCGACGTACCCGTGGGCGTCGAAGGTGGCCGGCGCACCCTTGCGGTGGCCCAGGCCCAGGCGGTCGAGCTGGGCACCGGAGAGGTGGAACCCGTCGAGCGGGAGGTAGGCCGCGCTGCCCGGACCCTCACGGCGTTCGACCTCGGCGACCAGGTGCCGGGCCAGGGTGGACTTGCCGGCACCGGGCGGGCCGGACAGTCCGAGGATGGCGCGCGGGTGACTGCCCGGACCGTGCAGGAGGCCGAGGGCGAGAGCGGTGAGGCTGTCCGCTGTGGGGCTGTCCGCGTTCATGGGCGCACCCTACTCACCCGTCCGTGGCGCAGTCTCCGCCTTCCTCGGCGTCAGCGGTCGAGGGGCGGCCGTTCGGCGAGGGCGGGCAGTTCCAGGGTGAGCGTGCCGGTATCGGCGTCGAGCAGCGCGGGCACGCCGAGGGGGACCGTCAGGGTCGACGGGCAGTGGCCGAAGCCCAGCTCCCAGAGGACCGGTACGCCCAGCGGGCCGAGCCGGTCGAGCATGACGTCGCGGACGCGGTCGAGCGGTCCGCAGCCCTCCCAGGAGCCGAGGGCGATTCCGGCGACGCCCTCGAAGGCACCCGAGCGCAGGAACTGGGTGAGGATCCGGTCCAGCTGGTAGGGGTGCTCGTTGACGTCCTCCAGGATCAGGATGTTCCCGGCGAACGAGGGGCGGGCGGCGGGCGTGCCGCGCTCGGCGGCGAGCACGTGGGTGCAGCCGCCCGCGGTGATGCCGCGGGCCCGGCCCGGAACGAGCGGACCGGCGCCGGGGGCGGTGACGACCGTGGTGGCCGCGGGGTCGAAGAGGGTGCGGCGCAGGTGCTCGGCGGTCGGGCCGTCGGTGATGAAGGAGGCCGTGGCGCTCATCGGACCGTAGAGGGTGGCGAGGCCGAGGCGCCGGGCGAAGGCCTCGTGCAGGGAGGTGACGTCGCTGAAGCCGATCAGCACCTTGGGCCGGACGGCCCGCATGGCCTCCCAGTCCAGCAGGTCGACGATGCGGTGGACCCCGTAGCCGCCTCGGGCGCAGATGACGGCGTCGACGGTGGGGTCGAGCCAGGCGTTCTGCAGGTCGGCGGCGCGGTCGGCGTCGGTGCCGGCCAGGTGACCGAGGACGGGGTGGGTGTCGAGGACGTGCGGCGCGACGGTGACCCGCAGCCCCCAGGACCGCAGGAGTGCGCTGCCGGCGGTGAGCCGCTGCGGATCGACGGGGCCGCTGGGGGCGACCACCACGACGTGGTCCCCGGGGCGGAGCTGCGGCGGACGGGTCAGGCCTCGGCCCGGCGTGGTCGGGAACTGGTCCATGGCCTGGCTCCTTCCGGGGTGGGGGCGGGGAGGGTGTCGTGCTCTCGGGGCGGCCCCGGCGGAGCCACCCCGAGAGGTTATGCCCTCACGCCTTCACACCGACCCCATCACGGTCCTGACCTCGTCGAGGGTGGCGTCGGCGACGGCATTGGCGCGCTCGGCGCCGTCACGCAGGACCTGCCGGAGGTGGCCGCGGTCGGCGGCGAGCGCGGCGCGGCGGGCGCGGATCGGGCGGAGGTGTTCGTTGACGGCCTCGGTCACGGTGCGCTTGAGCGCGGCGGCGCCGCCGTCGCCGATCTCCTCGGCGATCTCCTCCGGCGCCCGGTCCCGGCAGAGGGCGGCGAGCAGGACGAGGCCCGAGACCCCGGGGCGGGTGACCGGGTCGTAGGTGATCCGGCGGTCGGCGTCGGTCCGGGCTCCCTTGATCAGGCGGGCGGTGGTGTCCTCGTCGGCGGAGAGCGGGACGGCGTTGCCGCGGCTCTTGCTCATCTTGCCGCCGTCGGTGCCGAGCAGCAGCGGGGTGTCGGAGAGGAGGGGGCGGGGCGTGGGGAAGACGGCGCTGCCGTCGGCGTGCGGGTAGCGCTCGTTGAAGCGGCGGGCGACGGTGCGGGCGACCTCCAGGTGGGGCAGCTGGTCCTGTCCGACGGGGACGAGGTCGGCCTTGCAGAAGAGGATGTCGGCGGCCTGGTGGACGGGGTAGGTGAACATGAGCCCGTTGACGGCGGACTGGTCGGAGTGTGCGATCTCGTCCTTGACCGTGGGGTTGCGGCTCAGCTCGGCGACGCTGACCAGGCTGAGGAACGGCAGCAGCAGTTGGTTGAGGGCGGGGACCGCGCTGTGCGCGAAGATCGTGGCGCGCTCGGGGTCGAGGCCGGTGGCGAGGTAGTCGAGGACGAGGTTCTCGGTGTGCTCGGCGAGCCGGTCGGCGGTGTCCCGGTCGGTGATGACCTGGTAGTCGGCGATGACGACGAACATCTCGGCGCCCCGGCGCTGGAGGCGGACCCGGTTGCGCAGGGTGCCGAAGTAGTGGCCGAGGTGGAGCGGGCCGGTGGGGCGGTCACCGGTCAGGACGCGGTGGGCGCCCGGTTCGGGGGCGGTGCTCCCGTCGAGGGCGGGAGCGGGGCCGGGGGCGGCGGAACCGGTGGTGGGAACTGCGGTGGTCACGGGTTTCTCCTCGGTGCGGCGTGATGCGGCCGTCCGGGGCTCCGGGCCCGTCCCGTCGAGAAACGCGACAGGGCCGTCCATCCCGGACGGCCCTGGTCAGGCGTGGCTGGTGGCCGTCCTAGGACGGCCACCAGTCGAGACCTGCGAAGCGCTTCATGCGTTCGAGGATAGCGTCAGTCCTCCACGACGAGGGCGGGCGTGTCCTTGCGCAGCGTCTCGCCGCGGAAGAACTCCGGCCGGTACGCGCCGTACGAGAACATCAGCACCGCGCCGAGCAGCAGGATGCCGACGCCGATGACGAACACCGAGCCGATGCCGAACACGGCGCCGCTGCCGTACTCCGGGTCCCAGGCGTCGGTGAGGGTCTGCAGGAAGACGGCGGCGAGCAGCACGCCGCCGAGCAGCGGGGCGACTCCCTTGACCAGGAGGTCGCGCGGACCGTTGCGGAGCGAGCGGCGGAAGTACCAGACGCAGGCGAAGGCGGTCAGCGCGTAGTAGAAGCAGATCATCAGGCCGAGGGCCAGGATGGTGTCCTGGACGACGTTCTCGCTGATCACGCTCATGCCGACGTAGAAGGCGGCGGTGGCGACGCCGGCCGCGACCGTGGCGTAGCCGGGGGTGCGGAAGCGCGGGTGGACGGTGCCGAAGCGCGGCGGGACGGCCCGGTAGGCGCTCATGGCCAGCAGGGTGCGGGCGACCGGGATGAACGTGGTCTGCAGGCTCGCGGCCGCACTGGCGACGACGGCGAGGAACAGCAGGATGCTCCACGGCGAGCCGAGCACCGGGCGGGCCAGGGCGGCGAAGACGTTGTCGGCGGTGTCCGGGTTGCCCAGACCGGTACCGGCGGCGCCGACGCCGGCGAACATCTGGGAGGCGATCGCGACCAGCAGGTACGAGCCGACCAGGGTCACCATCGAGATCATCGCGGCCCGGCCCGGGGTCTTGGCGCTGCCGCTGGTCTCCTCGTTCATGGTGAGGCAGGTGTCCCAGCCCCAGTACATGAAGATCGACAGCGAGAGGCCCGCGGTGAACGCGCTGAACGAGCTGACTTCCAGCGGGTTGAGCCAGGAGGCGGAGAAGCCGATCGAGTCCGGCAGGTCACCGGCCGCGGCCTTGGCGACGGCGATGCCGGCGAAGAGGAGCAGCACCGCGAGCTGGAGGCCGACCAGGCTGTACTGGAACCACTTGGTGGCGGTCATGCCCCGGTAGCTCATCGCGGTGGCGGCGGCGATCAGGACGACCACCGTGAGCAGGTGGGCGGCCTTGTTGTCGTTCAGCTCCGCGACCGCGCTGTTGCCGGTCATCTCGCCGAGCATCAGGTAGAGGAAGTCGGTCGCCACGCCGGCCAGGTTGGAGAGCACGATGATGGTGGCCACCGTCAGGCCCCAGCCGGCCATCCAGCCGACCCGCGGGCCGAAGGCCTTGACCGTCCAGGTGAAGGACGTTCCGCAGTCCGGGAAGTCCTTGTTCAGCTCCTTGTACGCGAACGCGACGAGCAGCATCGGCAGGAAGCCGGCCAGGAACACCGCGGGCATCTGGACGCCGACGGCGGTCACGGTGGGACCGAGCGTCGCCGTGAGGCAGTAGACCGGGGCGACCGTCGAGATGCCCAGGACCACGCTGCCCAGCAGGCCGACCGAGTTGCCCCGTAGGCCCTTGTCCCCCGTTGCCCCCGCCGCCCCCGGGTCGGGGGCTCCACCACTGGCGCCACTGACCGGGGCACCCTGCGGAGCGGTGGGCGCCGTTGCCCGTCCGCTGCTTCCGTGCTCTGAGAGCTGCTGATCGACCACCAGCGCACCCTAGGTGGGGGTACCGAAGGTTGAGTAGGCCAACCCCTGGTGATCTGAGCCACTCCCTTCGATTCACCAGGGCGTGGCATCCGATGCCGCCCGATACATGGGACACAGGGGCGTGTACCTTTATTTCTAAGGGTTGTTACCGAATTGATTTGCCTCTTATGTCACGGTTTGAGATGTTCTTCCGCCGCCCGAAAGGGGTTCGGGCGGGAGGAATCGGGGCCTTCGGATAGGTTTGCCTCACCTAATCCCCCGACCTCGAAGGAGCGCCGCGTGGCCCCCACCTCCGGCAACCAGACCGTCGTCCCCCGCCCCTCCCGCCGGAAGCTGCTCACCGTGGGCCTCACCGGCAGCGCCGTGCTCGGCCTCGGCGGGCTGCTCACCGCCTGCGGCAGCTCCGGGGGCTCCGGAGACGGCTCGGGCGGCGGCGCGGCAGGGGGCGGCGCGAAGCCGTCCGGCGGCTCCTCCCCGGACCAGAAGTCGGTCAAGCAGGGCGGCGACGACTACGCCACCGTGATCGAGAAGATGAAGAGCTTCGGCACCGACGCCGCCCCCGGCGTCTACCCGCGGACCGTCCGCCACGCGATGGGCGAGACGGTCGTCCCCGCCAAGCCCGTCCGGGTCGTCGTACTGGACACCGGCGAGCTCGACAACGTCGTCTCGCTCGGCATCCAGCCGGTCGGCGTGGTCCACACCGACGGTTCCAAGACCATGCCGTCCTACCTCAAGGCCAAGGCCGGCAGCCCCGCCGCCGTGGGCACCATCAACAGCCTCAACCTGGAGGCCATCGCCGAGCTCAAGCCCGACCTGATCCTCGGCAGCCAGCTGCGCGCCCAGGACCAGTACGCACAGCTCTCGAAGATCGCCCCGACCGTCTTCTCGCTGCGCCCCGGCTACCCCTGGAAGCAGAACTTCCTGCTCAACGCGAGCCCGTTCGGCCTGGAGGCGGAGGCCAGGGCCCAGCTGGACGCCTACCAGGCCGCCGCCGCCGCGATCGGCTCCGGTCTCGGCGACAAGCGGCCCACGATCACGCCGCTGCGCTTCATGCCGGGCAAGATCCGGCTGTACGCGGAGCTGTCCTTCATCGGCACCATCCTCGGTGACATCGGGCTGCCGCAGCCCGGGATCGAGCAGGTCAAGGAACTCGCGGTGGAGATCAGCCCCGAGCAGATCGACAAGGCCGACGCCGACTGGATCTTCTACGGCGTCTACGGCTCGCCCAGCTCCACCAACCAGGACGCGGTCCTCGGCGGCGCGCTCTGGAAGACCCTCGGCGCGGTCAAGTCCGGCCAGGCCCGGCCGGTCTCCGACGAGACCTGGTTCCTCGGCCTCGGTGTGGCCGCGGCCAACGTCGTCCTGACCGAGCTGAAGGGCTTCGTCGCACCCGGGGCCTGAGCCCCGGACCCCGCTTCCGGCGGCCGACGGCAGGGGCCGGCCCCTGCCGTCCCGGCCCGTCCGACCGGCGCCTGACGTGCCGTCATGGTGCCGTGCGGGCGGGCCGGGACGGCGTCCTCGCCCGCAGCGGACGGAAAGGCGCTTGGAGCTGGTCGCAGGGTGCGGGAGGATCATCCGGACCGTACCCCGAAGGGCCCGTGCCGATGACCACGCTCGACCAGACCACCGCCGACCGCTCCCCGACCGACGCGCCAGCGCGTACGGCCGGCGAGCGGCCCCTGACCGCAGCACCGGCATCGCCGCGACCCACCGTGGAGGGCGGTGCCACGCGCTGCTCGATCGCGGCGGCGGGCACGGACTGCGCACCGGTCGGTGGCACCGGGGCCGGAGCCGCCCGGGACGGCTCGGTGCCGCGGCCGCGCGGCGGGGCGGCCGACGACGACGGGTCCGGCGCCGGCGGCTCCGGCCGGGGCGGCCCCGCCGGTGAGGGGGCGCCGGCGACCCGGGTCCGGACCGGACCGGGCGAGCGTCCGCAGGCCGCGCAGGGGCAGGTGCCCGCGCCGGACGGCCCCGCCGTCACCCACCGCCGACCGGCGGAGGCGGACCGCACGCCGCCGGCCGAGGAGTACGGCCACGACCGCACCGGCGCGGGTCACCCGGACGTTCCCCACCCGGACGTTCCCCATCCGGACATTCCCCACCCGGCCGGGACGGACGCGACCGGGACGGAAGCCGTCACCGCGGAAGGCGTCGGGAGGGGCGCCTCCGGGACGGGTACCTCCGGGACGGACCGGACCGGGGCGCAGCCCGTCGGGACGGGCGGCGTGGTGTTCGTCCGGCTCCAGCAGCCGCCGACGGTCGAGGACCGGACCGTCCCCGTGCTGCGCGCGGCCCAGGAGGAGCTGCGGACCGCCGTCACCCGGCGCCCTTCGCCCTCCCGCCGGCTGCGTCGGATGCACCCGCAGACAGCCGGTGCGGGCCCGGCGCGGACGAACCGCGCGAGGGCCCGGCAGGCGACGGACCTCCCGACCGCCACCGGCGACGCCGGGTCCACCGGTGAGTCCGCTCCACCGGCGCCCGCCGCCGAAACGCCGCTGGGCATCCTGATCGGCGGCACCCCGAACCTGCCGGAGACCGCCGGCCGCCCCGAGGAACGGCCGACCCTCCGGGCCTCGGCGGAACTGGTCCGTCTCGGTCGCGGGACCTGCCTGGTGATCCTGCCCGCGTGGCGGCCCGCCATCGCCGTCTCGGTACCGACCGAGCACCTGCTGGCGGCCACCGGGCTCGCCTACGAGCAGCTGGCCGACACGCCGCTCTCCGTCGTGATCAACCCCGGTGCCCTCCACGACCGGGAGCTGGAACTCCGGGAGTGGCAAGCCGGTCCGACCGGGCGGCAGGGCCGACGCGGCGGGCGTCGACAGCCCTGACCGGAGCCCCGCAGGCTCAGCTGACGACCGACCCGGCGTTCGGGACGTAGCCGAGGTCGACCGGCTCCGGTTCCCGCCGGTCGGCGAGCCAGCCCTCCCGCACGGCCGACAGCAGCTCGGGAAGCCGCGGCGGCCAGAGCGCGTCGGCGTTCTCGTCGGCGAGATCGGCCGGGGTCCACCAGCGCCAGTCGAGGATCATGTCGGCGGCGTGCATCGCGCTGACGTCACCGACGGGGCCCCGGTGCGGGCCGCTCGTGAGGTAGATGTGCTCGTGCTGGCGGACGGGAGTGCCGTGCCAGGTGAAGTCGTGCTCCCAGGTGCAGAGCAGCGGGCCGGGTTCGAGGTCGGTCCAGCCGGTCTCCTCCCACAGCTCGCGCCGCGCGCCCGTGTGCGGCGTCTCACCGGGCTCGATGCCGCCGCCCGGCATGGTCCAGTGCACGCCGACCTCGCTGTTGTCCGAGCGGAGGAGGAAGACCGAACCCTGCTCGTCCAGGACCACCGTACGGGCCGCGCGTCGCGGGGTCCTTCTCACGTTTCGCCACAGGTTTCGCATCGGGTCACTCTCGCAGCGGGCCCGGTCGGCCGTCGAGCGGATTGTCCGGCGCCGGCCCGACGCCGGCCCGGCCCGGGACGAGCCCGTTCGGCCCGTCGACCGGGCGGCGGTGGGGTGTTGACGGGCCGACGAACAGTCGGCGCACGTAGCCTGGCGCCCATGCCCGCACCCGCGTTCCTCCTCCCGGCCGACCCGCTCGACCCGCGCCGCCCCGATCCGCACTTCGCCTGGGAGGCGCGGCTGCTGCGCGGGCTGGGCGGCGAGCACCATCTCGTCGACCACGACGCCCTGCTCGCCGGTGACGCCCGGGCGGCGGTGGGCCGGGTGCCCGGAGGCCTCGGCCCGTTCTGGTACCGGGGGTGGATGCTGCCCGCCGACCGCTACGCCACCTTCGCCACCGCCCTGGCCGAGCGCGGCGCCCATCTGCTGACCAGCCCGCCCGGGTACGCCTCTGCGCACGAACTTCCGGGCTGGTACCGCGTGTTCGAGGGAGCGACGCCGACCAGCGTCTGGCTGCCTGCCTCGGCGTCGGTGCCGCCGGGGCCCGAGCAGTTGGCGGCGGCCGTCGCACGGCTCGGCGGGCGCGGTCCGGCGATCGTCAAGGACTACGTGAAGTCACGCAAGCACGAGTGGCACGAAGCCTGCTACGTCCCCGAGTTGGCGGACCTTCCGGGGGTGGCCCGGGTGGTGGACCGGTTCGTGGAGCTGCAGGGCGAGTTCCTGGCCGGGGGTGTGGTGCTGCGGCGGTACGAGGAGTTCGCCCGGGCCTCGACGGACCGACCGGACGACCGGGATGACGGACCGTCGGGCGGGGGCGGCGACGGCGCGGATCCGGTCGGGGACGCGGGTGCCGTCGGGGACGCGGATGCGGACGGCCCGCGTGGCGAGGGCGGCAGGGGCCGCGCGGTGGAGGCCCGGGTGTGGTGGCTGGACGGAGAGCCCGTACTGGTCGGGCCGCATCCCGACACGCCCGGCTGCGCGGCCGACCCTGACCTCGACGTGGTCCGGCCCCTGGTGCGGGCCCTCGGCTGCCGTTTCGTCACCACCGACCTCGCCCACCGGGCCGACGGTTCCGGCTGGCGCGTGGTCGAGGTCGGTGACGGGCAGGTGAGCGACCTGCCCCGGGGGGTCGACGCGTCCGGGCTGCTGGTCGCGCTGCTCGCGGCCTGAGGACGGCGCGGACGCCGCCCGGACGCGCCCCGCCCGGACCGGGCGGCAGGGCCCCGGTCCGGGCGATGGCCCTGCCTCCCGTCCGGACCGGACTGCTAGCCGACGGCCGTACCGGGCACCGGCGCCGGACGGCCCTCCTGAAGGCCGTCTCGAAGGCCCTCCTGAAGGCCGTCGTGAAGGTCCTGCCCGTGGTGCCTGTCGGCGACGAACGCCTGCCAGAGCCGGGTGTACACGCCGCCGAGGGCGAGCAGCTCGGCGTGCGTGCCGTCCTCGACCACCCGGCCGTGGTCCAGCACGACGACCCGGTCGGCGCGTTCGGCGGTGGTCAGGCGGTGCGCGATGACGAGCGCGGTACGGCCGCCGCTGAGCCGGTCCGCGGCGTGGTTCACCGCGGCCTCGGTGGCCAGGTCGAGCGCCGCGGTCGCCTCGTCCAGCAGCAGGATGTCCGGGCCGACCAGCTCCGCCCGGGCCAGCGCGATCAGCTGGCGCTGCCCCGCCGAGAGGTTCCGTCCGCGGCCGGTGACCTCGTGGTCGTAGCCGTCCGTCAACCGGAGGATCATCTCGTGCGCGCCGACGGCCCGGGCCGCCGCCTCCACCTCGGACGCCGGGGCCGTGGGCCGGCCGTACGCGATCGCCTCGCGCACCGTCCCGGCGAAGAGGTACGCCTCCTGCGGCACCACGCCGAGCCGGTGGCGGTACTGCGCCAGGTCGTACCGGGTCAGGTCGACGCCGTCCACCCGGACCGTGCCGGCCGTCGCGTCGTAGAACCGGGCGACCAGCTTGACCAGGGTCGACTTGCCGGCCCCCGTCTCGCCGACGAGCGCCACCGTCTGGCCGGCGGGGATCCGCAGATTCACGCCGGAGAGGACGTCCGGGGCACCGTCCGCGCCGCCGTTGTAGGCGAAGCCGACGCCGTCGAACTCGATCTCGCCGCGGAGCCCGTCCGGGACCGGCACCGGGTCGGCCGCCTGCGCGGTGCTGGTCGGGGTGCGCAGCAGCTCGCGGATCCGGCCCAGGCCCACGGCCGCCTGCTGGTAGCCGTCGAACACCTGGGAGAGCTGGTTGACCGGCGCGAAGAAGAGGTCGATGTAGAGCAGGTACGCCACCAGGGCGCCGACGGTCAGCGTCCCCGACTCGACCCGCGACGCACCGACGATCAGCACCAGCGCGGCGGCCACGCTGGAGAGGAACTGGACGAACGGGAAGTACAGCGAGATGTAGAACTGGGCCCGCACCCGGGCCTCCCGGTAGGCCATGCCCCGGGCGACGAACCGGTCGGTGTTGGTGTCCAGCCGGCGGAACGCCTGGACGATCCGCATGCCCGCCACGTTCTCCTGGAGATCAGCGTTGACGGTGCTGATCAGGTCCCGGGAGATCTCGTACTGGGCCTTGGACTTCCTGCGGAAGACCAGGGTCGCGACGATCAGCAGCGGCAGCACCGCGAAGACCACCAGGGCCAGCCCGGCGTCGATGACCAGCAGGGCGGCGAAGATGCCGAGGAACGTCAGCAGGCTGACCACGGCCGTGACCACGCCGGTCTGGAGGAACGAGGTGAGCGAGTCGAGGTCGGTGGTCATCCGGGTCATGATCCGGCCGGAGAGCTCGCGCTCGTAGTAGTCCAGGCCGAGCCGGTTGAGGTGGGCGAAGATCTTGAGCCGCAGGGTGTAGAGCACCCGCTCGCCGGTCCGGCCGCTGACCCGGCTCTCGGCGCCCTGGACCAGCCAGTCCAGCAGGACGATCGCCAGCGCGGTGAGTGCGGCGACCGCGACGCCGGACAGCATCGCCTTGCTGACGCCGTCGTCGATGCCGTGGCGGATCAGGATCGGCAGGACCAGCCCGGCCCCCGCGTCCAGGGTGACCAGCAGCAGGGCGAGGGCGAGCGGGGCGCGGAAGGGGCGGAGCAGGCGGCGGAGGGAGAAGTCCGGGTCGCCGGTCTCGGCCTCGCTCCGGGACACCGCAGGGGTGTCGGTGGCCGGCGGGAGGGCGGCGACCCGGGCCACCAGATCGGGGGCCGCGGTGCGGGCCGCCTTGGTCAGGGCCGGGGTGGGCATCGCGGGGGCCTCGGTCCGAGGCCGGTCGTCGGCGTCGGCGTCGGGTACGGCTTCGGCTCGCGTCCCGGCCTCGGTCCGGGCCTCGGCAGGCTCAGCCACGGCGCTGGTACCGACGGCCTCGGCGGTCTGCGGTGTTCCGGGAGCCTCCGGTGCGGCGGTCGCGGTCGCGGACGCGGACGCGGTCCGGCCGGCCTCGGGGTCGGAGATCAGGGCTCGGTACTGGGGACATCGGGCGTCGAGTTCCTCGTGCGTCCCGATGTCCAGCAGACGGCCGTGCTCCAGGATCGCGATCCGGTCGGCCAGCTGGAGGGTGGAGCGTCGGTGGGCGATCAGCAGGGTGGTCCGGCCCGCCATCACCGAACGCAGCGCGTCGTGGATCTCGGCCTCGATCTGCGGATCGACCGCCGAGGTGGCGTCGTCCAGCAGCAGGATGCGCGGGTCGGTGAGGATCGCGCGGGCCAGGGCGATCCGCTGGCGCTGGCCGCCGGAGAGGGTGAGCCCCTGCTCGCCGACCTTGGTCTCGTAACCGGCGGGCAGCTGTCGGACGAACTCGTCCGCCTGGGCCGCCCGGGCGGCGGCCACGACCTGCTCGTCGGTGGCGTCCGGCCGGCCGTAGGCGATGTTGGTACGGACCGTCTCGGAGAAGAGGAAGCTCTCCTCGGGCACGATGCCGACGGCCGCCCGGACCGAGTCGAGCGTCAGGTCCCGCAGGTCGTGGCCGTAGAGGCGGACGGCGCCGGCCGCCGGGTCGTAGAACCTCGGCACCAGCTGCGCCACCGTGGACTTGCCGGAGCCCGACGCGCCGACCAGCGCCAGCGTCTCGCCGGGGGCGAGCCTGAGGCTGAGCCCGTGCAGGACGGGTGCCGGGTGCTCGGGGTCGTAACGGAACTCGACCCCGTCGAACTCCAGAGCCACGTCGGCGGCGCGGGGGCCGACGGCGGGCGGGCCGCCGGCCGTCCCTGCGACGGCGCTCCCGGGGGCCGCGGCCTCCGCGGTGAGGTCGAGGGTGACCGCGTCCGGCCGCTCGCGGACCAGCGGGCGCTCGTCGACCAGCTGGAGCACCCGCTCGACGCCCGCCCTGGCCTGCTGGCCGACCGTGATGACCATGGTCAGCATCCGCACCGGACCGGTCATCTGCGCCACGTACGTGGAGAAGGCGACGAAGGTGCCGAGCGTGACACGGCCGTCGACCGCCAGCCAGCCGCCGAAGGCCAGCACGGCGACCTGGGCCAGCGCCGGGATCGCCTGCATCGCCGGGTTGTAGCGGCTGTTCAGTCGGATCGAGCGCAGCCGGGCCGCGAAGAGGCGGCGCGAGGCCGTCTCCAGCTTGTCCAGCTCCTGGGCCTCCTGCCCGAAGCCCTTGACCACCCGCACGCCGCCGATCGCCTCGTCGACCACGCCCGCGACGGCGGCCGCCTCCTGCTGGGCGGCCCAGGTGGACGGGAACAGCCGCTTCCGGCTGAGCACCGAGATCCACCAGAGCAACGGGCCCATCACCAGGGCGATCAGGGTGAGCGGAGGCGAGAGCCAGATCATCACGCCCAACGACATGACGAACATGACCAGGTAGCCGGTCATCATGGGCAGCATCGAGAGCAGCCCGTTGATCAGCTGGAGGTCGGAGGTGGCGCGGCCGACCACCTGCCCGGTGTCCAGCCGGTCCTGCCGGTGGCCGTCCAGCCGGCCGAGCGAGCGGAAGAGGTCGCTGCGCATGTCGTGCTGGACGTCCAGGGCCAGCTGCCCGCCGTAGTAGCGGCGCACCTGTGTGCAGCCGAACACCACGGCGGCGGCCAGCAGCAGGACGCCCGCCCACGGTGCCAGCGAGCGGGTGTGCGAGGTGATGACGTCGTCGATGATCAGCTTGGTGACCAGCGGCACCAGGGCGGTGACGGCCATGCCGACGAGCGAGGCGCCGAAGGCCAGCAGCACGCTGCGCCGCGACCGCCAGCAGTAGCCGAGCAGCCGCCGGAGCCAACCCTGCCCCTCGGCGTGCTCCGCGCCGGCGGGGCGGTCGGGACCGCCCGGTCCTTCGTCCGGGCCGGGGGCCGGGTTCGGCCCGGCGTTCCCGGTGCCGTTCGACGTGCTCGTGTCGCCCCGTGCGCCGCCGGTCGTGCCGGCCGCGCCCCGGGAGCCGGTTCGGGTGCCGCTCGGGGAAAGCTCCACCGTAGATCCGTGAGTCTCAGGCATATTTAGGGATGCTAACCATTCCGTCGGGTGGCCGCCATGGATTTCAGGCCGGGGCGAGCCGGGATTCCCGGCCCGGCGGAGGAACCAACAGCCCGCAACCTGCGGTGATTCCCGCGTCGGCCCGCCCTCCGCGCCCTCTACCAGGGTCGCCGACCGCGCGCGGAATGCCCACCTCCCGCCGACGCAGCGGGCGCACCGCCATTGGTCCTAGGGCTGTCGGCCGACCCCGACGACACGAGTCGGAGCTCAGTCCTGCGGCACGACGGTGTCGGCGACGGGCGCGGCGGCGGCAACGGGAGCGGTGTCGGCGACGGGCGCGGCGGCGGTGGTCGTGGCGGCGTCGGCGGGCGTGTCCGCCGATGCGGGCGCGACGACGGCGGAATCGGCACTCTCGTGGCCGCCGGTGGCCGCGACGGCGCCTGCGGCGACCGCTCCGGCGGCGGCCGCGAAGGCGCCGTGCGCGAGGCTGTGCAGCAGCGCGGCCATCGCGTCGCGCTGGAGTCCGGCCCGCTCGTCCTGGGCGGGGTTCGGGCCGAGGCTGTGCGGGGTCGAGTTGATCAGCCCGAAGACGGCGTGCACGGCCGCGCGGGCGACCGGCTCCGCCGCCGGGGCCGCGAGCGACGGGTAGGCCTGGCGGACCACGTCCACCCAGAGCTCCACGTAGCCGCGCTGGAGCCGGCGGACCGTCCGGCGGTCCTCCGTCCGGAGGTTCAGCAGCTCCCGGTCGTGCAGGGTGATCAGGTCGCGGTCGTCGAGCGCGAAGTCCACGTGCCTGCCGATCAGCGCGTCCAGTGCCGCGGCCGGACCGTCACTGCCACCCGCTCGGCGGCGCCCTTCCTCAAGGAGTCGCTCGCTGATGCCGATCAGCAGGTCGGCGAGCATCGCGTCCTTGCCCGCGAAGTGCCGGTAGAGCCCGGGGCCGCTGATGCCGACGGCCCTGCCGATCTCGTCCACCCCGACACCGAGGAAGCCGCGGGCGGCGAACAGCCTCGCGGCCTCCTTCCGGATCTGGTCGCGGCGCGGGAGCCCTGAGGCGGATGGGGCGTTCGACATGAGGCCCATCGTAGACAGTGGGGTTATCGGTCGTTAACCTGGGCGACAGAAGTTAACGTTCATTAACGTGTGGGGGCCGCAGGCTCACCAGGCTCTGCCGGCCCACCTGCCACCGAGGGCAAGGGAGCTCTTGGAATGGTCATCTCCACCGCCGGAGCAGCTGCCGGCGTCAACGGCAGCTCCGCGACCGGCACCCCGGCGACCGGCGCAGCCTTCGGGTCCGTCGCCCCTGGTGGCGCCGCACCGGCACCACGGCTGGACACCGCCGCCGACCCCGGGTCGGAGGCCTACCGGAGCAACACCGCCGCCCACCGGGCGCTGGTCGCCGAGCTCCGCGAGAAGCTCGGCGCCGCCTCGCTCGGCGGAGGCGCCAAGGCCAGGGCCCGGCACACCTCGCGCGGCAAGCTGCTCCCCCGCGACCGTGTGGACACCCTGCTCGACCCGGCCTCCCCCTTCCTCGAACTGGCCCCGCTGGCGGCCGACGGGATGTACGACGGCGCCGCACCGGCCGCCGGGGTGATCGCGGGCATCGGCCGGGTCGCCGGACGGGAGGTCGTCGTGGTCGCCAACGACGCCACCGTCAAGGGCGGCACCTACTACCCGATGACGGTCAAGAAGCACCTGCGCGCGCAGGAGGTCGCGCTGGAGAACCGGCTCCCCTGCATCTATCTGGTCGACTCCGGCGGTGCCTTCCTCCCGATGCAGGACGAGGTCTTCCCGGACCGCGACCACTTCGGCCGGATCTTCTACAACCAGGCCCGCCTCTCGGCGGCCGGGATCCCGCAGATCGCCGCCGTGCTCGGCTCGTGCACGGCGGGCGGCGCGTACGTCCCGGCGATGAGCGACCAGGCCGTCATCGTCCGCAACCAGGGCACGATCTTCCTCGGCGGGCCGCCGCTGGTGAAGGCCGCGACCGGCGAGGTGGTGACCGCCGAGGAGCTGGGCGGCGGCGACCTGCACTCCCGGACCTCCGGCGTCACGGACCACCTCGCCGAGGACGACGCCCACGCCCTCTCGATCGTCCGCACCATCGTCGCGGGACTCGGGCCGCGCGCGGCCCGGCCGTGGCCGCTCGCCCCGGCCGAACCGCCGGCCGTCGACCCGGCCGGCCTGTACGGGGCCGTGCCGGTCGACCCGCGCACGCCCTACGACGTGCGCGAGGTGATCGCGCGGCTCGTCGACGGCAGCCGGTTCGCCGAGTTCAAGGCCGAGTACGGCGCGACCCTGGTGACCGGCTTCGCCCGGATCCACGGCCACCCGGTCGGCATCGTCGCCAACAACGGCGTGCTGTTCGCCGAGTCCGCCCTCAAGGGCGCCCACTTCATCGAGCTGTGCGACCAGCGGGGCATCCCCCTCCTCTTCCTGCAGAACATCACCGGGTTCATGGTCGGCCGGCAGTACGAGGCGGGCGGCATCGCCAAGCACGGCGCCAAGATGGTCAACGCCGTCGCCTGCACCCGCGTCCCGAAGCTGACGGTGGTGATCGGCGGCTCGTACGGAGCCGGCAACTACTCGATGTGCGGCCGGGCGTACTCACCCCGCTTCCTGTGGATGTGGCCGGGCGCCAAGATCTCCGTGATGGGCGGCGAGCAGGCCGCTTCGGTGCTGGCCACCGTCCGCCGTGACCAGCTAGAGGCGCACGGCGAGGAGTGGCCGGCCGAGGCGGAGGACGAGTTCAAGCGCCCCGTCCGCGAGCAGTACGACCGCCAGGGCAACGCCTACTACGCCACCGCCCGGCTCTGGGACGACGGAGTGATCGACCCGATGGACACCCGGACCATCCTCGGCCTGGCCCTGACGGCCTGCGCCAACGCCCCGCTGCCGCCGCCCGGCCCGTTCGGCGTCTTCCGCATGTAGGTCGTCCGCCGAAGGCCCTCCACCGGCGGGCCTTCGGCAGGCGGCCCCGTGCGCGGACGCGCGGGCCGTCGACCCGCCGGACGCCCCCGTCCGACGGCGCCGCAGCGCCGCCACCGCGGTCCGACCGCCGCTCCCGCTCGACCACCTCCTCACGTACGGCTCCCCCTCGACCCGGAGGAACGCCTCCCATGTTCGACACAGTTCTGGTCGCCAACCGCGGCGAGATCGCCGTCCGGGTGATCCGCACCCTGCGGCGTCTCGGCGTGCGCTCGGTCGCCGTGTTCAGCGATGCCGACGCGGACGCCCCGCACGTCCGCGAGGCCGACGTCGCGGTCCGGCTCGGCCCTGCCGACCGCAGCGACAGCTCGGCCGCCGAAACCTACCTGCGGACCGACCAGATCCTCGCCGCCGCCCGCCGGACCGGCGCCCAGGCCGTCCACCCCGGCTACGGCTTCCTCGCCGAGAACGCCTCCTTCGCCCGCGCCTGCGCAGAAGCGGGCCTCGTCTTCATCGGTCCTCCTCCCGCCGCGGTCGAGCTGATGGGTGACAAGATCAACGCCAAGGAGGCCGTACGGGCCGCCGGCGTGCCGGTGGTGCCCGGCAGCCGTGCCACCGCGCCCAGCGACGACGCACTCGTCGCGGCCGCCGACGAGATCGGCTACCCGGTCCTGCTGAAGCCGTCCGCCGGTGGCGGCGGCAAGGGCATGCGGCTGGTCCGCGACCCGGCCGACCTGCCCTCCGAGATCGCCGCCGCCCGGCGCGTCGCCCGCACCGCCTTCGGCGACGACACCCTGCTGCTGGAGCGCTGGATCGACCGGCCGCGCCACATCGAGGTCCAGGTGCTCGCCGATGCCCACGGCACCACCGTCCACCTCGGCGAACGCGAGTGCAGCCTTCAGCGCCGCCACCAGAAGCTGATCGAAGAGGCTCCCTCCGTCCTGCTCAATGCCGAGACCCGCGCCGCGATGGGCGCCGCCGCCGTCCGGGCCGCCGAGTCCTGCGGCTACACCGGCGCCGGCACCGTGGAGTTCATCGTCCCCGGCGTCGACCCGGACTCCCCCACCCCCACCGAGGGGGTGCGGGACTTCTTCTTCATGGAGATGAACACCCGCCTCCAGGTGGAACACCCCGTCACCGAGCTGGCCGTCTCCGTGGGCGGCTCGCGCTCCCGGGGTTCGTCTGCGTCAGGTTCGACCGCGGGTGATCCGGACACGGACGGTCGGGACGCCGACGATCCGGCCGTCACCGACCCGGGAGCGGACCGGCCCCGGCGGCTCGACCTGGTCGAGTGGCAGCTGCGGATCGCCGCGGACGAACACCTCGCCTTCACCCAGTCCGACATCTCCTTCCTGGGCCACGCCATCGAGGCCCGGATCTGCGCCGAGGACCCGGAACGGGACTTCCTGCCCACCGGCGGACGCATCCTGCTCCTCGACGAACCACGGGGCGAAGGCATCCGGGTGGACTCCGGGGTCGCCCCGGGGACCGTCATCACCAGCTCCTACGACCCCATGCTCGCCAAGGTCATCGCCTACGGACCCGACCGGCCGACCGCGCTGCGACGCCTCCGCGCCGCACTGGCCGACACCCGGATCCTCGGCGTCACCACCAACACCGGCTTCCTGCGGCGACTGCTCGCCCACCCCGAGGTCGCCGCCGGACGGCTCGACACCGGCCTGGTGGAGCAGACCGCGCAGCAGCAGCCCGGGCTGCTCGCCTCGCCCTACTCCCCGGCCGCCGCGCCCGCACCGGACACCGAAGCCCCGGAAGCCCCGGCCTCCGGAGCCCCGGAGGCCGCGGCACCCGACGCGCTGCCGCCCGGGTCACCGACACCCGCCCACCTCCTCTACTACGCCGCCGCGCTCGCACGGCACCTGGACCTGACCCCCGCCGCCGACCACGACGGCTGGACCGACCCCTTCTCCCTTCCCTCCGGCTGGCGCCTGGGCGGCGCCCCCGCCTGGACCACCCACCGACTCCGTACCCCCGGCCAGGACCCGGTGTCGGTGCGCATCCGTTCGATCACTGCGGGCAACGTATCCGAGGCCACCGACAATCCGCCCGGCGGCGCCCCCGAGGTGGAGATCCGGCTCGGCGCCGGGCCGGTCCACCGCGCCCGGGCCACCCGGTCCGGCGACCGGCTCCGCCTCACCGTGGACGGCCTGCGGACGACCTTCGCGCTGGCCGCCGACCGGGCCCCCGGCACCGCGGCCGGTCCGGTGACGTGGCTCGGGATCGACGGCGACGCCTGGCCGGTGCACGGCCACGACGCCGTCGGCGGGAACGCCGCCGCCGGCGCGGCCCACCACGGCGCCCTGACCGCACCGATGCCCGGCACCGTCACGGTCGTGAAGACCACGGCCGGCGAGACCGTCCGCAAGGGCCAGCCCCTGCTCGTCCTGGAGGCCATGAAGATGGAACACGTGATCGCCGCCCCGCACGACGGGACGGTGAGCGAGCTGCGGGCCACCGCGGGCGCCACCGTCGCGATGGAGGAACTGCTGGTCGTGGTCACCCCCGCCGGGGCCGCACCGGCCCCCGCCGAGGGCGCCGGAGCCGAGGTGCGGCCGTGACCGCCGCCACCCCCGCGCACGAGCCCGACGCGCTCGACCTGGGCCTGCCGGCCCCGGTCCGGGCGCCCGGCCTGCCCGCGGAGGTCCGGATCCACGAGGTCGGACCGCGAGACGGGCTGCAGAACGAGAGCGCCCTCGTCCCGGTCGAGGTCAAGGCCGAGTTCATCGCCCGGCTCGCCGACGCCGGCCTGCGGACCGTCGAGGCCACCAGCTTCGTTCACCCGAAGTGGGTACCCCAGCTCGCCGACGCCGAGGAGCTGATGCCCCGGCTCGCCGGTCTGCCGAGCGGGCGTCCCGGGCTGCGCCTGCCGGTCCTGGTGCCCAACGAGCGCGGGCTGGACCGTGCGCTGGCCCACCGCGCCGAGGACGTCGCGGTCTTCGCCAGCGCCACCGAGACGTTCGCCCGACGCAACCTCAACCGGTCGGCGGACGGGGCGATGGAGATGTTCCGGCCCGTGGTGGAGCGCGCCACGGCCGCCGGGGTCCGGGTCCGCGGCTACCTGTCGATGTGCTTCGGCGACCCCTGGGAGGGCCCGGTCCCGCCCGCCCAGGTGATCGGTTTCGGGGTGCGGCTGCTGGAGATGGGCTGCACCGAGCTGAGCCTCGGCGACACCATCGGCGTGGCCACCCCGGGCCAGGTCACCGCCCTGCTGGACGGGTTCGCCGAGGCAGGGGTGCCGGCGGGACGGCTCGCGGTGCACTTCCACGACACCTACGGCCAGGCGCTCAGCAACACGCTGGCCGCGCTGCGCTCCGGGATCACGGTGGTCGACGCCTCGGCGGGCGGCCTGGGCGGCTGCCCGTACGCCAAGAGCGCCACCGGGAACCTGGCCACCGAGGACCTGGTGTGGATGCTGCACGGACTCGGCATCCGCACCGGTGTCGACCTCCGCGCCCTGGTCGCCACCAGCGGCTGGATGGCGAGACGGCTCGGTCGCCCGAGCCCGTCCCGGACGGTCCGGGCCCTGCTGGGCCCCGGCGCCGGCCAGGACTGACGCCGGCGGGGGTCCCCGGCCGCCCATCCGCTCGTCCGGGCCCCGCCCTTCCCCCCTCATCACACCGCGCGTCCGCCACACCACCGAACGGACGGCGGTCGTCCCGATCAAGCCCGCGCCCACCCGGCGGGGCCTCAGGAGGATCATCATGCTCGACCACCGGTTGAACACCGAGCACGAGGAACTGCGGCGCACCGTGGCCGAATTCGCCCAGGACGTGGTCGCCCCGAAGATCGGCGAGTACTACGAGCAGGGCGAGTTCCCCTACGAGATCGTCCGGGAGATGGGACGGATGGGCCTGTTCGGCCTGCCCTTCCCCGAGGAGTACGGCGGCATGGGCGGCGACTACTTCGCGCTCTGCCTGACGCTGGAGGAGCTCGCCCGGGTCGACTCCTCGGTCGCCATCACCCTGGAGGCGGCGGTCTCGCTCGGAGCGATGCCGATCTACCGCTTCGGGACGGAGGAGCAGAAGCGCGAGTGGCTGCCCCGCCTGACCTCCGGCGAGCTGCTCGGCGCGTTCGGACTGACCGAGCCCGAGGGCGGTTCCGACGCGGGCGCCACCCGCACCACCGCCCGGTACGACGAGGCCACCGACGAGTGGGTGATCAACGGCACCAAGTGCTTCATCACCAACTCCGGCACCGACATCACCGGTCTGGTCACCGTCACCGCGCTCACCGAACCGCTCGCTCGTTCGAGTGAAGGGGGCGAATTCTCCTCGCCACGGCGCGAGATCTCCTCCATCATCGTGCCCAGCGGCACCCCCGGGTTCCAGGTGTCGAAGAAGTACTCGAAGGTCGGATGGAACGCATCCGACACCCGCGAACTGTCCTTTACCGACTGCCGCGTCCCCGCGGCCAACCTGCTGGGTGAGCGCGGCCGCGGCTACGCCCAGTTCCTGCGGATCCTCGACGAGGGCCGCATCGCGATCGCCGCCCTGGCCACCGGCCTGGCCCAGGGCTGCGTGGACCAGTCCGTCTCCTACGCCGGTACGCGCCGGGCCTTCGGCCGGACGATCGGCACCAACCAGGCGATCCAGTTCAAGCTCGCCGACATGGAGCTGCGCGCCCACACCTCCCGCCTCGCCTGGCGGGACGCCGCGTCCCGGCTGCTGCACTCGGAACCGTTCAAGAAGGAGGCCGCGATCGCCAAGCTGTACTCGTCGGAGGCCGCCGTCGACAACGCCCGCGAGGCGACCCAGATCCACGGCGGGTACGGCTTCATGAACGAGTTCCCGGTCGCCCGCTTCTGGCGCGACTGCAAGATCCTTGAAATCGGCGAGGGCACCTCGGAGGTCCAGCGCATGCTCATCGCCCGCGAGCTCGGCGTCTCCTGAGAGAGCGCCCGCAAGCCCTGTCCGCACACGACGACACGTCCCCGTCCGTCGATCCTCCCGCCCCGTCCGCCGCGCACCGGCCGGCCGGTGGGCGGGGCCGGAGGGTCACGGGAGGGGCGGCCCGACCGCACCGCGGTCGCCGACGTCGATCTGCTCGTACCGGGTGAGCGCGAGTTCGAACGCCGCCGGTTCGACCTTCACCGTGCCGTCGAACGGGCCGCTGAGCTGGAACACCAGACCGACCGCGAACGCCACCGCAGCGCCCATGAACCCCATCAGCACCAGATTGCGCCCGCCGGCGGTCAGCCCGATCAGCGGCGGCACGGCCAGCACGACCACCGCTCCCACCACCAGACCCCACAACTCCAGTGTCGGCGCCCGCGAGCCGACGTCGGCCAGCCGGGCCGTCCGCCGTGCGTAGGCATCCTCCAGCCCTCTCAACGTGTCCGCCTTGGCACCGAGTTCGACCGGGTCCTCGGTCCGTACCGCGTCCGCCGCGATCCGGACCCGGTCGATCGACACCCACGCCTCGGCACTGCCGTGTCCCTGCCCCAGCTGCACCCACTCCTCGTCGATCACCTGCCGGGTGTACGCCCGCAGCCGCTGCCGTACCACCGGACGGTCCGGTCCCGGCAGCAGCCGCGCGGACCAGTACACCTCGGTGAGCGCGCGGGACTCCTCGTAGGTGTGCCGACGCGCGTCGCTGAGCTCCTGCCAGGCGCCGGCGACGGCGAAGCCCGTGAAGAGGGCGAAGAACCCGAGCACGGCCGCACTCACGAAGCCGACCGCGGACGAGTTCCCCTCGTCGTCCGGGGAGGAGCGAAGCCGCCCGATACCGAGACCGATCACTACGGCGAGAGCCGCACCGGCCAGCACCGCGACGACGTTGACCCACATCTACGGGCTCTCCCTCAGAGGTTCATGATCCACTACGGCCTCCGGGGCCACCACCGGGGCGCTTGCGCACCATCGTGGCGGCGGCCAGGACCACAAGGACCGGAAGCATGATCGCCATCAGCAGCATCAGCACTTCGCCGGTGCCCCATCCGCTCTCCCAGTCGAACGGCGAGCCGTCCGGCCCCTGGGCGGCCGCAGCCACTCCTCCACCCGAACTGCCGGAACCCACGCCCGTATCGCCCGCACCGGGGTTCCGGGCGTCGGCGCCCGCACCGGGGTTCCGGGCGTCGGCGCCCGCGCCACCCGCCCCACCATTCGCGGCACCACCCGGGGCACCCGCCGCGCCGCTCCCGGCCGCGCCTGCCGCCCCGGCCGCCGCCGGGGCGGGCACGGCCTGGAAGGGGCTCGCCGGAAGTCCGAAGAGCGCGGTACCCGGACGGAAGGGCACTGCCGACCCGGTTGCCGCCGCCACGGCAGCGGAAGCGGCAGCAGCAGCGGCGGCCTGGGCAGCGGCGCTCTGGCCGGCGGCAGCGGCAGCCGCTGCGGCTGCCGCCCCCGCGACGGCTGCCGCGTTGGCGGGCGCGGCTGCCCCGGGGGCCGCGGCTGCTGCTGCGGCTGCCGCGGCGTTCGGAGCGGCAGCCGAACCGGCCGGCGGCGCGGCCGGGTTGGGCGGCGGAGCGTTCGCGGCGGCAGCGGCTGCCGCTGCGGCACCGGCCGCCGGGGGCGCGACCGCCGGGTTGACCGCCCCGGGGGCCGCTGCCCCGGCCACCGCTCCACCGGGAACGGCTGGAGCACCTGGAGCAGCGGGAGCGCCGCCGGTACCCGGCGGCGCCGGATTGCCGGCCGTGCCGGGCGGGGCTGCCGCCCCGGGCTGGGCGGGCGTACCCGGTTGGGCGGCTGGAGCCGGGCCCTCGCCCTCGTATTCCCCCGGTGCCTCCGCCGCGAGCGGGCGGGGAGCCAGCGGGCGCCCGTCCTGGCCGACCGCCCCGTCCGCTGCCAGGCCCTCGGCCCGGGCCACGGCGGAGTGCCTGCCGGGCCGGGCCTCGCCCGAGGCGGTGCAGTCCAACGGCCGGCCCGGCTCCAGCAGACCGGCCGCGGACTGGCCGAGACAGCTGACCTGCCCCACCCCGGGGAGGAGGTCCACCACGCTGACCGCGCTGACCGGCGAGTCCCCGACCGCGTCCACCCGGTACCTCAGCAGGACGTCTCCGCCCACCCGTGCCACGGTGACGCGACGCCCGGGAAGCCGCTCGGGAGAGGAGGCCGGACCAGCCGGCGGGAGGGCTCCGTCGGCCACCGCATCCCGGTCCCCGGGCGGCACGACGGAACGGGCGACGGAACGGGCTGCGGAACGGGTCACCACACCCGTGCCCGCCGGAACGCCGACCCGGGCCAGCGTCAGCCCGGCGACCAGTCCGAGATAGCCGGCCTCCGCGGTCACGACGGCCTTGGGGAGGCCCTTCGGAGCGTCCGCCTCGACGCGGACGACGGCCCGCTGTTGACCGCTCTGCGCCGGCAGGGTGGCCGAGCACTCGACGACACCGAGGGCGGGGAGCACGAACGGCTGCTGCCCGCCGCAGACCACCGCGGCCCCGGAGACCTGGGCGTCCTTCAGGACCGAGACGGTCAGCGGGTACTCCGCCTGGTTCGCCAGCCGGTAGACCCGGAGCAGCTGTTCGCCGGACCGGACCCGGACCCCGGTGCCGGTGGCCCCGTTGGTGCGGACCTCCAGCCGCACCGCGCCACGGGCTTCTCCGCCCGCCGGGCTGAGCGCCGACGCCCCGGGGGCGTCGGCGAGGAGCGCGAGCGGCAGGAGTGCCGGCACAGCGGCCGACAGGACGAGGAGGGCGGTGACACGGCGGGGAGCACGACGGAGAGGACGTCCGGGCGGCCCGGAATCGGGCGGAGTGGGCCGATTGATCACCTTGTCATTCTTCGCACCGCGCTTCCCGGCCGGGCGGGAGCGCGGTACCGACCCACCGGCAGGGGTGACACGTTCGGCCCAGCGGCAGGCCCGCCACGCCGTAGCCGGCGAATCGTCAGGGGATCACGATCACCGGACGGTTGGCCCGGCGGGCGAGGCGACCCGACACGGATCCGAAGATCTTGCCGAGCAGGCCGTGCGTGCTGCCGACCACGATGGCGTCGGCGGCGTACTCACGGCCGACCTCCTCGATCTCGTGGCAGATGTCGCCGCCCCGTTCGACCAGGACCCAGGGGACGCCGGCGAGGAAGTCCGCGCAGGCGAGCTCCAGGCCGAGCACCTCGGTCCGGTGGTCGGGGAGGTCGACGAAGACCGGCGGTTCACAGCCCGCCCAGACGGTGGCCGGCAGGCGGTTGGCCACGTGCACGATCACCAGTCCGCACTGGGAGCGGCGGGCCATGCCCACCGCGTAGGCGAGAGCGCGCTCGCTCGACAGCGAACCGTCGAAACCCACCACCACACCGTGACGGAAGGCGGGGTCGCAGGAACGCGAGGACGCCGGCCGGACCGCCGGTTCTCCGACGGCGCGGGTGGGGCCGGAGGCGCTCGGCCGGTCGGCGCCCGGACCGGGGCGGCCCGTCACCGGGGGCTCCGCGCGGTCGTCGCGGTGCTCGTCCCGCCGGTGGCGGGAACCCGAGCCGGGGCGGCCTCGGCGCACGATGTTGCGGAGGGGCCGGGTGAGGCCACTGCTCCGGACGTCCGCATCCGGCTCCACCGGTCGGAAGGACTCAGAACCAGCCATGGCACAAGGCTCTTCGAAGGGGATGGGCTGACAGGAGAGGACATCGCTGCCCGAGCAGCAGGCCCGCCCAGGGGACGACGTCGGTCTGCGCCGCGCACCACCGTTGGTGACCTGTTCCTTTCAGAGTACGACGGGCCGGGGACTCGGCCCAGCCACAAGACCTCGGGGCGACACTGTTCCCGCGAACGGGGGATGTAACCCCCGTCGGCCGTACGCCCCCGGGCACGCTGACGCGCCCCTCCGGCGACAGAGGTTCCCTGGAGCTTGACGGAGCGGGCCGGGCGGCGCAACAGGCCACCGGGACACCGTGACCGGACTGTCATGGATCGATGACGATCCGTTGCCGCCCGATCACCGCGCGGCGGGCCCGCGGCGGGTCGTCCGGGGCCCGTAGGGCGAGCCCCACCTGACGCAGCCGCCCCCGGAGTGTGGCACCGAGCCCCCGTTTCGGCCATTTCGCACGGGTTCGCGACGCCGTCTGGCATTTGCCAGGTGCATAGGCACGGCCGCTGGCACCATGCTCGGCATGCCCCTGCTCCTGCTCGACCTCGACAACACGCTGCTCCCCAGGGACGCCGCTTTCCGGGCCTGGGCTCAGGAATTCCTGACCGAACGAGGGCTGCCGCCCGGCGACGTCGACTGGCTCTCCACCATCGACGGCGGCGGCTACGTACCGCGCAGCACCGTACTGTCCGCCGCCCGCCGCCGCTACGGACTGGACGAGTCACTCGACCGCCTTCTCGCCCACTACCGGCGCGGCATCAACTCCCACATCCACTGCCCGTCCCGCAACATCGACGCGCTGCGGGCGGCGCGGGCCGCCGGGTGGACGCTCGGGATCGTCAGCAACGGCGGCACGGGGCCGCAGCTGGAGAAGATCCGCCGGACCGGACTCGGTCCGCTGGTCGACGGCTGGGTGATCTCCGAGGAGGCGGACTGCCTCAAACCGGACCCGCTGATCTTCGAGATCGCCGCGCAGCGGTGCGGCATCGCACCGATCGGCGACTGGGCCAGCCACACCTGGATGATCGGGGACCACGCCCCCGCCGACATCGCCGGGGCCGAGCTGGCCGGCCTGCACAGCGTCTGGCTGCACCACGGCCGTCCGTGGGCCGAGCCCGGCTACCGGCCCACGCTGAAGGCGGCCGGGCTGCCGGAGGCCGTCGGGCAGGTGCTGTCGGCCCGCGTCGCTCCGTCACCCCGGCCGGGGATCCGGGCGGGCGGATCGCTCGGGCGGCGGGCCGGCGACTCCGAGGGCGTCCCCCGTTCCCGGGACCGGGGAATCCCCGGTGCCAGGGCTCTCGCCCTGGCACCGACCGGGACGGTCACGGCGTCCGCCGGCGCCGCGGTCCCGATCGGAACCGGCATCACGGCCGGCGGCACCCCGGCGGCCGGGACCGTCGTCACGACCGGAAGCGTGACCGCGACCGGGGTCGCCGTGGTGCCGATCGGCCCGAGGTCCTCGGGGCCGGGCATGAGGGCGCAGACCGGCGTGCGGTCAGGCGCACAGTTCTCGCCGTCCGCCCTGGACGACGGGCACGCGCCTGTTGCCGCGAACGCCACGAACTGTGCCACCCCGCATCCGGGGGCAGGGTCCGTTGTCCGAAACCGACCCGGCGGGTTTGCCGCCGACGGCGCGGAGCACTCCGCGTCTGGGGGCACCGCCGACGTGGTGGAACCGCCGGTCGGGCTCCCGTCGACGACGGGCGGGCCGCCCGCCCGGACGAGGTTCGCGGCGCCGCCGGCCCGCAGGGTTCCGCGTCCGGGCACCGCCGCCTCCCCGCGAACCGCCGGAGCCCCGGCGGCCCCGGCGCACCGCGCCGCCCGGACCGGATAGCGGGCGACTCGCGCCGTGGTCGCCGGGCGAAGCACCGGAGCGTCCTCGCCCGAGACGCACCCGGGCGCCCGGGTGCCCGGGTGGGTCCGGGCGGCACAGGCCGCGCCGCCGGGCGGCTACGCCGGGAGCCTGCTCAGCGCGTCCACCAGCGGGTGCGGGCCAGTTCGGTGAAGCCGAGCCGGCGGTAGAGCGGCTCGCCGAGTTCGGTGGCCACCAGAGTGGCCGGACGGTCGGGGTGTGCGGCGGCCAGCGCCGTCCGCAGCACCGCCCGGGCCACTCCGCGTGAGCGCTGGGCAGGCAGGGTGGCGACCCAGTAGACGCCGGTGGCGTGGCCGTCGTCGTAGGTCAGGCAGGCACCGGCGGTCACGCCGTCGACCCGGCCGATCCAGGCCCGGCAGCCGGGTTCGCCCAGGAGCCGCACCGGCAGCTGGGCACCCTCGGTCCAGGGCTGCCGGGGCAGGATCGGGAAGCCGTCGACGATCGCGCGCTCGGCCTCGGCGAGGGCTTCCGCCTCCAGGACCTCACCCGCCGTCAGCACCTCTGCGGCGAACCCTCCCGAGCCAGTCGCCGGCCGTTCCGGCGGCAGCGGACCGGGCTCGCGCACCATCACCGCCATCCGCCGCCCGTGGCCGCAGCCCTGGCGGGTCAGGTCCAGCCCGCCGTACGGGTCCTCCACGGTGAGCCGTACGGTGTGCCAGGCGGCGAGCAGGTCCGTCAGTTCCGCTTCCACCGCTCCCGGTTCGCCGGTGGGGCGGGTGACCACCACGCGGTGGGCGTCGTCCGGGGTACGGGCGCAGCGGACCGCGGTGAAGCCGGGGCGCGTGAGGTACTGCCAGCCGTGCGCACGCGCCTGGGCCAGCCAGAGTGCGGCGGCGTTGTCGTTGGCCTGTTCGAGCCGGCTGAGGATCTCCACTCCAGGACGGTAGCCTTGACGGCCCGTCCGCGCTGTCCGGCCCCGGCCCTGGCCGGATGAAGCCAGGGAGGCGCACACATATCGGCCGTGCGCCCTCGCGTGCACCGCCGATTTTCGGTCAATCTCGCGCGACTCCCCCGCCCTTGGGCAAATCCGCAGCCCAGACGCGCCGGCCGGGTGCGCCGAAGCCGGACGTCCCAGGACCCGTCCCGCGACAACCAGCCACCGTTGCACCGGCCCCCTTCCCAGAAGGGTCGACGGGTGCCACGCTTCGTGATCGAATGCATCACGCCAAATTGCCATGTCGACATAGCGTCGGATGGTGAACTTGTCACAACGGCAATGGTCCACCCGATAGATTCGATCTTGGCCAGCAGTGCCGCACCACCACACCACACCACCGAGGGGGCTTGAGCGCCTTGAGCAGGGTGAGCAGGAGCGACGCGGGTCCTGACAGCGGCCAGACCGCGGCCGGCATCGCGGGTCGTTCCGCGAGAGGCACCGGCAACAAGGCCCCCGCCGTCAACACCCGCACCTCCGGCACAGCCTCGTACCCCTCCTATTCCGCTGCGGCCACACCCGCCCCAGGAACCACTTCCGCACCAGCCGCCCCCGGCGGCCCCGGTGCCTCCGGCTCCCCGGGCACCCCACCCTTCCCGGCCTCCCCGGAGCACGGCGGACGCACCGTCAGCCGATCCGGAGTCAGCCACGGGACCGGGTACGGCATCGGCTCGGACGGCCGGCACGGGCAGTCGGTTACCGGCCAACCTGGCGGCCACCCCGGCGGCGGTCACCCGGGCGGCCACCCGGGCGGACAGGAGAGCGGATTCACGACCTTCGCCGCCGCTCCGACCGGCGCGCTCTCCGGCCCGGCCCTGGCCGGCGCCGGAACGTCCGGCGGGATCCCGCCGGGATCGCTCGGGCTCGGGGTGTCCGGCCACGGCGCGGGCGGACACGGCGCGGGCGGCCACGGCGGACCGGGCTCCGGCCTCAACGGATCCTCGACTCCGGTGATAGCGGTCTCGCCGCGCAAGCTCTCCGGCCGGCGCAGGCGCGAGACCGTCGCCGTGCTGATCTTCGGCGGCGCACCGATCTTCGAGAGCTCGATCCCGCTCTCCGTCTTCGGTGTCGACCGCCAGGACGCCGGGGTGCCGCGCTACCGCCTCCTGGTCTGCGCCGGCGAGGAGGGGCCGCTCGCCACCACCGGCGGCCTCACCCTCTCCGCCCCCTACGGGCTGGAGGCACTCGCCCGGGCCGGGACGATCGTCGTACCGGCCTGGCGCTCGATCTCGCAGCCGCCGCCGGTCGAGGCGATCACGGCGCTCCGCAAGGCGCACCACGAGGGCGCCAGGATCATCGGCCTCTGCACCGGCGCGTTCGTGCTCGCCGCCGCCGGTCTGCTGGACGGCCGCCCGGCGACCACCCACTGGATGTACGCCCCGACCCTGGCCAAGCGCTACCCGCGGGTCCACGTCGACCCGCGCGAGCTCTTCGTGGACGACGGCGACGTGCTGACCTCGGCGGGCACCGCCGCCGGGATCGACCTCTGCCTGCACGTGGTCCGCAGCGACCACGGCGCCGAGGCGGCCAACGCGCTCGCCCGGCGGCTGGTGGTGCCGAGCCGTCGCAGCGGTGGCGGACAGGCCCAGTACATCGACCAGTCTTTACCTGAGGAGATCGGCAACGACCCGCTTGCCGAGGTGGTCACCTGGGCGCTGGAGAACCTCAACCAGCAGTTCGACGTCGAGGTGCTGGCGGCTCGCGCCTACATGAGCCGACGGACCTTCGACCGGCGTTTCCGCACGCTCACCGGCAGCGCGCCGTTGCAGTGGCTGATCACCCAGCGGGTGCTCCAGGCCCAGCGGCTGCTGGAGACCTCGGAGCTGTCGGTGGACGACGTCGCGCGCCGCTGCGGCTTCCGGTCGCCGGTGGCGCTGCGCGGGCACTTCCGGCGCCAGCTCGGGGTCTCGCCGGCCGCCTACCGGACCAGTTACCGGGCCCGTCGGCCGGGCAGCGTCTCGGCCGCCCAGGCCGCGGCGCAGGGCAACGACCTCCGGATGACCGGGGCCGTGCCGCAGCCCGCCACGGCCGCCGCCCCGGCGGGCGGGACGGTCCCGGGTCAGCACGGTGCGCACGGGCAGGCGTCGGTGCCGGGCTTCCCGGGCGGCGCCGCGACGCACCCGGGGCAGCACGGTCAGCCGTCCGGCCAGGGCGTCCACGCCCGGGCCGGGCAGCCGTACCCGCACCAGCCGGCGGGGCACCAGCAGCATCCCGGCCAGCCCGGAACCGGACGCGGCCCGGCACGGCCGCCGATGGTCCCGGCGCAGCCCGGTCCGAACGCGGGCCGGCCGCCCCGGACGGCGGAGCACGCCGCGGCCGAGGACGGGCACCCGCAACCGGGCGCCCGCGGCCAGGGACAGGGGCACCGGACCGCGGCCGACCGGCCGCAGGACGAGTCCCCGGCGGCCGGACGCGGTCACGGCGCGGCCGGAGGCCGGCTGCCGGCGCCCGCACCGGCCGGGACCCCCGAGGCGCGGGCCCGGCAGGCCCGGGCCGGTCAGGTCCGCCCGCAGGGCGGCCGGGCCGCCGCGCCGGATGGTGTCCGGGAGCCCCGCGACGCCCGGGCCGCGCGGGACGGCCGTCCCACGCATCCGGCCCACCCCGGCCGGGAGAACCGTGAACCGGACGGTCACGCCCAGGAGGAACACGGCTCCGAGGCCTGCGCCCCGGCGCCCCGCTCGGCTCCATCGGTGCCCGTGGCGCGTGATCGCGCCGTAGGGTGAGTGGCGTGAATGACCGTTTGGTATGGATCGACTGTGAAATGACAGGCCTCGACCTCGACCGGGACGCCCTGGTCGAGGTCGCGGCGCTGGTGACCGACTCCGAGCTGAACATCCTCGGCGAGGGTGTCGACGTCATCATCCGCCCGCCGGCGGAGGCGGTGGCGCACATGCCCGAGGTGGTGCGGACCATGCACACCTCCTCCGGGCTGCTCGACGAGCTGGAGCACGGCGTGACGCTCGCCGAGGCGGAGGCGCTGGTCCTCGCGTACGTGCGCGAGCACGCGCCGGAGGCCGGCCGGACGCCGCTCTGCGGGAACTCGGTCGCGACCGACCGCGGCTTCCTGAGCCGGGACATGCCGGCCCTGGAGAGTCACCTGCACTACCGGATCGTGGACGTCTCCTCGATCAAGGAGCTGGCCCGCCGCTGGTACCCGAAGGCGTACTACAACAGTCCGCAGAAGGGCGGCAACCACCGGGCGCTCGCCGACATCCGGGAGAGCATCGACGAACTGCGGTACTACCGCGAGGCGGTGTTCGTCGCCCAGCCCGGCCCGGACACCGACACCGCGCGCGCGATCGCCGAGAAGTACCAGCCGCCGGCCGGCTGACCCGGGGACCCGGGAGGTGCCCGCTCCCTGCTGAAACCCTGGCGCGAGCACCCTCCCGGATCCTGTATTGTTCTTCCTGTCGGAACGGGAACGCGAAGAGCGGGACCGGGCCGGACAGATGGTGGGTGTAGCTCAGTTGGTAGAGCACCTGGTTGTGGTCCAGGTGGCCGCGGGTTCGAGTCCCGTCACTCACCCCAGAGCCTGAGGGGCCGGTTTCTTCAAGAGACCGGCCCCTCAGGCGTTTTCGCGCTCCCGGCCGCGGACCTCCCCGCCCTCCACCCCCCTGCGCCCACGTGGGCCCACGTGGGCCCACGTGGCCTCCGTCTCACCTTTTTCTCCCCCGGCGGAGCTGCCGCCGAAAGCTACCGGCTAGTAACGTTGCGGCCATGACCACACCTTCGATCGGCCAGCTGCTCGACTCCACCGTGCCGATGGCACGGACCCTCAAGCTGGAGTACCTGGAGACCACCCCCGAGCGTGCCGTGCTCCGGCTGCCCGACCAGCCCGAGTACCACAACCACGTCGGCGGGCCGCACGCCGGCGCGATGTTCACCCTCGCCGAATCGGCCAGCGGCTGCATCGTCCTGAGCGCCTTCGGCGACCAGCTCTCCCGCGCGGTGCCGCTCGCGGTGAGCGCCGAGATCTCGTACAGGAAGCTCGCCATGGGCGTCGTCACGGCCACCGCCGCACTCGGCCGGCCGGTCGCCGAGATCGTCGCCGAGCTGGACAAGGGCGAGCGGCCGGAGTTCCCGGTCACCGTCGAGATCACCCGTGCCGACGGTGCGGTGACCGGCGTGATGACCGTGATCTGGACGCTTCGCCCCAACTCCTGAGCCACCGGCGGACAGCGGCCCGGGGTGCCGACCGGAGCGCGTCCGGCGGACCTCGGGCGGTCGGGCGAGCCGGCAGTCGGGCGAGCGGTCGGGCCGCCGCCCGATGACTGTCCGTGACGGTGGCCGTGACGGCGGCCGTGACCTCATGGTCCGTCCGCTCGTTCTCGATTCACGTGCGAGCCAAACACCCGACCAAGGACCTGTCGTCAGAGTCCCGTCGTCCGCCCGGAGGGCGGGCCGGGCGGTGGCTCTCCCGGCTGCCGCGGGCCGTCGCGGCGGGCGGAGCGCTCCTCGCGCAGCTCTGGGGGCTCGGCGCTCCGGGCGCCCACGCGGCCGGCGCCGAACCGCTCCCGGAACCGGCGAGCCGGACGGCCGTCGGCCGGGCCCTGACCGGCGAGTCCGTACTCGGCGGCTCCCCGCCCGACGGGACCGTGACCGGTGGGCCGTCAGCGGAGCGGACCGCCGGACAGGCGGGCGAGGAGGCGGCCGGGGACGCAGCCGCCCCGCAGCCCCCCGTGCCGCAGGACCCGCCGCCGGACAGGCCGCAGGAGCCGCCACGGTCCCCCGCGCGGCAGGACGGTCCGGTCGTCGCTCCCGGCCGGACCACGGCCCCCGGGGTGCTCGATCACCTCGCCGGCCCCACCGCCGCGATTGTCCCGGTACCGGAGCTGGACGCCGCGACCACCTCCGTCAGCAGTGCGCTCCAGGACCGGATCAGGGCCGGCGGCCTCCCGCTGCCCGGACAGCGGGCCGCCCTTCCGGACGCCTTCGCCATCGCCTCCGGGCTGCTGGGCACCGTACCCGCCCAGTCCCGCCCGGCCGGGGCGCGCGCCTCCCGGGAGGGTGCGCCCGACGGGCCGTCCGCCCCGGTCGGCCGGAACGGCGCCGGTCCCCGGGCCACCCGGCCCGGCGGGGAGCAGCGCGGGCCGGCGGCCCCGCCACCCGCCCCCGGGGAGCCGGGTGACCGGCCGCACCACACCGCCGCCGACCGTCCGGGCACGGGAGCCGCCGGGAGCGGCCGGAGCGCGGCGGAACCGGACCGGCCGACGATCGCGGAGGGCTCCCCCGCCGCCGGTCCGGCCGGCTCGACGGCGGGCTCCACCACGACGGCCGCCGTCACCGTCGCGCACGGCGCCCCGGGGACCGCGACCGCCGTCCTCGCCCCGATCGCGGCCGGGCTGGCCCTGACGGGCGCCGCGATGTACAAGCACCGAGGTCTGCCCAAGGGGCACTGACCCGGACGCACACCGGCGGGGACACGCAGCACGGCCCGGAGGACCGGCCCGGCGCAGGTCCGGTAGCGGTGCCGGGCCGGGGTCCGGACCGCGCCGGGCCGGGCCGACCGGGGCCACCGCCCGGGCCGGGACGGCGAGGCATGCCGTCCCGCCGGTGGACGGTGCACCCGGTGGACGGTGAGGTGAGAACGGTGGCCGACGGGCGGGGGCGGGGTGCCCGGGCGGTCAGTCGCCCGACGGCCCCGTCGCCAGGGCCAGCAGCGGGAGTTCGCGGCCCGGTATCGAGCCGGAGGGTACGGTGCCGATCCGGACCGCGCCCATGGCCGCGTAGAAGGACTCGGCGTTCGGGTCCGCCGCGACGAGGACCCGGCGGAAGCCCGACTCCGCGGCGCGGCGCCGCAGATGGGCCAACAGGAACCGGCCGACACCCCGGCCGATCACGTCCGGTTCGACGAAGAGCATGTCCAACTCGCCCTCCGGCGGCGCCCCGACGAGGGTGACGAAGCCCAGCACCCGGCCGTCGGCCTCGGCCACCGCCGTCCGGTCGGCCTCGATCCGCTCCGGGTCAAGGGTGAGGTCGACCCGGCAGGCCTCCATGAACTCCGCGTCGTAGCCCCAGTGGGCCTTGGAACGCAGGGCCAGGGCGCTGAGCAGCGCCGCCTCGTCCGGTCGGGCCGGTCTGATCCGCATGGCGCCACCTCTCCCGGTCGGCCCCGTCCGGATTCCGGACGCCGGGGCCCATTGTCGGCAGGACGGGCGGCGCTGCCAACCGGTTTTCCGGGAGCCGGACGCCGCCGCCGGATCAGCGGAAGACGCCCGGGGGCGGGGCCGGGGAGGGGGCCGCGGTGGCGTCCGTGGCCGGGGTGGCGCCGGCGGCGAAGTCGGCGAGGGCGCGGCCGTGTTCGACGCGGCCGAGGGCGGCGTCCGAAGCCACCTTGCGGGTCAGTTCGGCGAGCGGGAGCCCGGTGTGGGCGGCGGCCAGGACCAGGTTGCCGAAGCGCTTGCCGCGCAGCACCGCCGGGTCGGCGACCAGGCAGAGCTCGGGGAAGACCGCCCCGAGGGTGGCCACCTGCGAGCGGGCGAACGACAGCGCCGAGCCGTCGGCGATGTTGACCGCGTACCAGCCGCCGGGGGCCAGCGCGCGGGCGGCCAGGGCGGTGAACTCGACGGTGGTGCAGTGGGCGGGCACCCGGGCGCCGGAGAAGACGTCGGCGATCACCAGGTCGACGGTGCCCTCGGGGGTCCGCTCCAGCACGCTGCGGGCGTCCGCGCCGCGCACCTTGACCTGCCAGCCGCGCTCCAGCGGGAGTTCGGCGCGGACGAGCTCCGTGAGGGCGGTGTCGATCTCGGCGACCTGCTGGCGCGAGCGGGGGCGGGTCGCGGCGACGTAGCGGGCCAGGGTGAGGGCGCCGCCGCCGAGGTGGAGGACGGTGAGCGGGCGGCCGGGCGGGGCGACCAGGTCGATGAGGTGGCCGAGCCGGCGCTGGTACTCGAACCCGAGGTGGGTCGGGTCGGCGAGGTCGACGAGCGACTGCGGCGCGCCGTCGACCAGCAGCGACCAGGCGGCGGGGCGGTCCCGGTCGGGGCGGAGTTCGGCGAGGCCGGAGTCGACGGGCCGGGTGAGCGGGCCCTGGGCGTGCGCGCGACCGCCGGGGCCGGTGGCGGCCGGTCGGACGTCCGGCTCGGTACGGCTCCGGTCCGTGCTGCGCCCGGCTCTGCTGCTTCGTCCCATACCGGCCATTATCGCCGCCGTGCGGGGAGTCGCCGCAGCTCGGGGCCGGGCGGGCGGCCGTTGCGGGCCGGAACGGCGCGGACGTGGCAGGGCGGGGCGGTCAGAACGGGCCGAGGCCGCCGGCGGTGAGGGTGCAGGCGGCCTCGCAGAGCGCCGAGCGCAGGACCCAGGCGTCGGTGGGGCGGGCGGCGCAGTCGGCGCCGGCCGGGGGCATCACCCAGCGCGGGTCGGTGGGCGGCGGCAGGAAGGCGCCCGCCGAACAGGAGCTCCCGGGCAGGTGCCAGGTCGCCGAGGTGCCGGCCGGGACGAGGAAGGTGACGGTCGCGCCGCTGCGACTCTGCAGCACCGCGCCGCAGGCCCGGCGCAGCCGCAGGATGTCGACCGTCTCCAGGCCGTGCCGCAGGGCGACCGTCACGGTGTCGTACGCGGTGGCGACGGTGCCGCCGGCGTCGGCGCCTGGGCCGGGGCCGGGGCGGCGGGACGGTCCGCCGCCGCACGGGGCGCGTCCGGGTCCGCGCTCGTCGGCCGACTCGGGGAGCAGCGCGGGGGCGGCGGCGGCGAGCACCCCGCCGGCGACCAGGCGGTGGTACTGCGGCACTCCGGTGGCCGACATGGGCCCTCCTGTCACCTCGTCGGGATGGAAGCCGCGCCGTCCGGGGTGGGGGTGCCGCCGGGGGGCGGCGGGGACGGCGGGCAGCGGCCGGGGCTTCCACGTATCAGGACAACGCCGAGGAGGCTCCTCAGGCCACGGGGCGCCTTACAGCAAGGCATGGCATTTCATGGCGGATCCGGGCAACAGTGCCCGCTTTGGCACGAATTGACCGCACATCAGCCACAAACTCGCTGTGTCCGCACGGTGACTCCCGGTACTGTCGGTGGCGCCCGACAGCCGTCGGGCCCCACCGGACCCACCCGTGGCCGGGCGCCCCCGACGCCCCACCGCCGCCCGACCCCTCGCACCACCACCCCGCACGACCACGGAGCGCACCATGGCAGCCACCCCACCGGCCAAGCCGAACCGCCCGTCGCCCAACGCCGTGATGCGCGCCCTGCGCGGCGACCGCTCGCCGGGCGAGTTCGCCATGGCCGTACGCCGGGCCGCCCGCGAGATCGGCGAGCACGTCTCCTGCGACGCGCGCTACGTCGGACGGGTCGAGTCCGGCGAGATCCGCTGTCCCAACTACGCGTACGAGCGGGTGTTCCGGCACATGTGGCCGGACCGCTCGCTCGCCGACCTCGGGTTCGTCCCCCGCGCCGCCGTCCGCCGCCGTCCGGCGGACGGCGGGGGCGGCGGCGAGGACGAGGCCTGGACGCCACCTCCGCTCCGCCCACCGTTCCTCCAGGTGCCCGCCCCGCGACTGCCGCTCGCCGCCCGACTCCCGTACGCTGCCTCGCCGTACGCGGAATCGCCCCCACCGGTCGGGGCCCCGATGCCGAGGTTCGCGGCGGCGCCCCGGGGGCCCGACGAACCGCACCATTCCGACGAGGAGAACGACGACGTGCGTCGCCGTACGTTCCTGGCCGGCGGCCCGGCCGCGCTGGCCACCGCGGCAGGCATCGACCGCCCCGGCACCCCCACGGCCGACAACGCCTTCGTACCGGGCCGCCCCGGAGCGGTTCCGCCGCCCCGCAAGGTCGGCGCGGCCGAGGTGCTCGGCGTCGAACAGGCGGTCCGGGAGATCCGGTTGGCGGACGACGCGCACGGCGCCGACGCCCTGTTCGAGCTGGCCGGGCGGTCGCTGCGGACGGCCTACCTGCTGCTCGACGCGTGCGAGTACTCCACCGAGACCGAGCGGAGGCTCCAGGCCGGCGCGGGTGAACTCGCCGTCTCGGTCGGCTGGTTGGCGCACGACTCGAACCGACTGGCGGACGCCCGGTCGTTCTACGCGGAGGCGCTCGCCACCGCGCGGATGGCCGGCGACGCCGCGCTGGAGGCGCACGTCTTCTGCAACAGCGCCTTCCTGGCCCGGGACGCCGGACGCCCCCGCGAGGCGTTGCGGGCCGCCCAGGCCGGGCAGTCCGCCGCCCGGCGGCTCGACTCCGACCGGCTGCTCGCCCTGCTCGCCATGCGCGAGGCCGGCGGGTGGGCGCTGCTGCAGGACCGCGGTGCCTGCGAGCGCGCGATCGCCCGCGCCTGCCTGCTGTTCGACGGCGGCCCATCGGAGACCGACCCGGAGTGGATGTCCTTCTTCGGCGAGGCCGAGCTCGCCGGACTGCGGTCCCAGTGCTGGTCCGCCCTCGGGGACTGGGACCGCGCCAGCGAGCAGGCGGGGCTGGCCATAGCGCTCCAGAAGCCGCACTTCGTCCGCAACCGGGTGCTGTACACGGCCGAGCTGGCCCACGACCGGCTCGGCGGGGGCGATCTGGCCGGCGCCGCCCAGCACGGGTCGGCCGCCGTCGCACTGTTCGACGAGGTCCGCTCGGCCCGGATCCGCTCCATGCTGGCGGACACCGCGCAGCGGCTGCGCCCGCACCGGCGGGTGCCGGAGGTGGGGCGATTCCTGACCGAGTACGACGTGGCGGCGGCGGCCTGACCGGGCGTCGGCCGGCCGGCGGCGTCAGTGCTTCAGGCCCTCCAGGTGCCCGAGGTCGTTCCAGACCTCGACGGCCGGGGCGCCGTACTCCCAGGAGAGGACGCAGAGCGCGGCGGTGCCGAGCTTGAACCGCTGGGCGTACTCGGGCGGCAGGCCCAGCCAGCGCGCGGTCAGGATGCGCAGCAGGTGGCCGTGGGCGAAGAGCACCACATCGCGGTCGGCGCAGTGCATGACGGTGGTGTCCGGCTCCGGGACACCGTGCGTGTCGTTGAGATCGGCGAGGAGGGCGTCCACCCGCGCGGCGACGTCGGAGAGCTTCTCGCCGCCGGGCACACCGTCGCGCCAGATCAGCCAGCCGGGGTGGTCGGCGGCGCGGATGTCGGCGCCGGTCCGGCCCTCGTACTGGCCGTAGTCCCACTCCAGCAGCTCGGGCCGCTCGACGGCCCGGTCGCCGAGGCCGGCCAGCGCGCAGGTCTCCTTGGCCCGGTCCAGCGGGCTGGTGTAGACGAGGGCGTCGGGCAGGCCGTTCCAGGGGGCTCCGGCCAACCGGGTGCCGAGCGCCCGGGCCATCGCGCGGCCCTCGTCGGTCAGCGGGATGTCGGTGCGGCCGGTGTGGCGGCCGGTGGCGGACCACTCGGTCTCGCCGTGGCGGACCAGCAGGATTCGAGCGGGCATGGCAGGCTCCTCGCGCACAGGACGGCGTCAACGATCGGCCTCACCATTGAGCACCGGTCTCCATGATCCCTCACCTGCGCGGCGCCCACGATCCAGGCCGCCCCCCACGGAGGTCCGGGGCGGTGGCGACCACCGCCGAGGACCGTCAACGGCCGGTCCCGGCCACTCTGTCGGACCCGGATGCGACACTGGGCCGCACCATGAACGTCTCGACGAACGCCCCGTCCGGCGGGCCCGCGGAGCCGCTCGCCCAGCGGCTCGCCACGCTGCGCGGACCGGCGCCGCAGCGCAGTCTGAACGCCCGCGCCCTCGCCGCGCTGGCCGCCAATCCCGGGTGTCACCGCCGGGCCGTGCTGGACGCGGCCGGGGTGGACAAGTCCGCACTGGCCGCCCGGCTCGGCCACGCCGCTCCGTTCGGGCAGTCGCCGTTCGCCCTCGCGCGCGGCGTCATCTTCGAGTCCCGGCTGAAGGAGGACGGCTACGCGGCGTTGCTGGAGCCGCTCCGCCACCGGCTGGGCCTCCCACCCGACGGGGACACCCCGCTCGCCGTACCGGACCTGCTGCGCTCCTCCGGTCCCGCGGTCCGGGCCGACCGGACGAGGGCCGCGCTGGCGGAGGCCGCCGCGGACCCGGACGCCTGGACCCTGCTCGACCACCCGCTGCTGCGGCTCACCGTCGCCGGCTCCACCGCCTACCTGGAGCCGGACGCCGTCGTGGTGCACGGCGGGCGGTGCACCGTCGTCGAGATCAAGTCCTTCCCGGTGCTGGACGGCAGCGCGGACCCGGCCAAGGTGGGCGCCGCCGCCCGGCAGGCCGCCGTCTACGTGCTGGCGCTCCAGGAGACCGCGGCCGCGCTGGCCGGGCTGGACACGGATCCGGACCCGTACGCCGAGCAGCAGCTGCCGGGAAGCCCTCGGTCGACCGTGCTGCTGGTCTGTCCCAAGGACTTCGGCAACCGGCCGACCGCCGTCCCGGTGGACGTCCGGCGGGAACTGGCCACCACCCGCCGCCAGCTGGACCGGATGACCGGCATCGGGCGGCTGCTGGACGCGCTGCCGCCCGGGGCCGACTTCGACCTCTCCCCCGACGCGAGCGGCGCCCCGGTCCGTTCGACCGAGGAACTGACCGGGTCGGTCGAGGCGGTGCCCGCGGCCTACAGCCCGGACTGCCTCTCCACGTGTGAGCTGGGGTTCCACTGCCGCGCCCGGACCCGTTGCGACGACCGGGTCGAACAGCTCGGCCGGAGCGTCCGCGGCGAGCTGGGCACCATCCGGACGGTGACCGAGGCGCTGGCCGTGGCCCACGACGGCCCGGCCGCCCGGAGCCTCGCCGACTCCGACTCCGACCCCGGCGACAGCGACAGCGACAGCGAGAACGACGGTCACGACGGGCACCCCGACGCCGCGGCCGACGAGGCCGCCGCCCGGCTCGTCCACGCCGCCGCGCTGCGCGCCGAGGCCCTGGGCCGCCCCGTCCCGGCCCCCGCCGGAGGCCCCCGGTGAGCCTGCTGACCACCCTCGCCCGGCTGGAGGCCGTCCGCAGCGGCCGGGCCGAGCCCCTGGCGACCGTCCGCCACCGGCACCTGTCCGACCGCCCGATGGTGGTCGTCCCGCTCACGGCGGCCGGCGAGGCCGGTGCCCCGCTGGCCGTGCTGCTCGGCACCGACCGGGACGCACCGAGGCTGCACTTCGTCCCGCAGCCGCTGAACCGCACGCTGCGCTTCGACTTCCTGGCCGAACTGGCCGCCGACCTGCTGCCCTACCTGGAGTCCTTCGGCGACGACGTGGAGCAGATCGAGGGCTCCGAGAAGGACCCGGAGACCGGCGAGAAGACGCAGGTCCTCCGCGAGCTGTGCGCGGACGCACCGCAGGTGATCGTGCCGAACACCGGTGGGATCCGGCACCTGGCGCTGCTCGGCCGGTCGACCCGGTTCCGCCGCACCGCCGAGGACGACGAACCCGGCCCCTACCCGGCGCCGGCCCGGGTGCCGCTGCTCGGCCGCTGGCTCACCCAGCTCACCGACCGCGCGATGGTGCCCGGCTCCAGCCTGCTGCTGCCGATGACCGGCCTGCTCGCCCGGCACTGGGCGACCGGCCAGAGCCACCTGGAGGACCAGCACCTGGCCGCGCTGCTCGCCTGGCACGCGCCGCCGGCCGGGCTGACCGGCGCCGAGGCCGCCGAGCGGGCCGAGACCGCGCGGGACCCCGAGGGCCGGCTGCTCCACCCGCCGGCCGGGCCGGCCACCGACCCGGCCTTCGACGCGAAGGTGCTCGCCCCGGCGATCACGCGCTACGACGCCGCCGCGGCTGCCCTGGCGGCCCTGACGGACGGCGCGGGGACCGCCGAGCGGACCGCCGCCGACCCGGCCGCCGCCGAGCGGGCCCGGGAGGCCGTCCGGGTCTCGGTCGAACGGCTGCGCGCGGTGCACGCGGACCAGCTGCTGCCCACCTGGCACGACGTCTGGCACGGCTTGGACCTGCTGCGCGCCCTGCCCCCGGGCGGACACCTGGCGGAGCGCTGGACCGGAGACCGCTGGTCCTACACCGGCCACCGGGACCGGCTGGCGGCGGGCGAGCCTCCGCAGCCCCGGGTCGACGACGCCGTGACGGCCGCCCGCAAGCTCGCCCAGCGCGAGCGCGAGCAGACCCGGCTGGACGTCCAGGAGGCGCTGGACGACCCGCTGGCGATGGCCGAGCACCGGCTGGCCGGCGAGGCGTTCACCGGCGTGGTGACCGAGGTGGTGCCGGACTACGACACCTCGGGCCGGTCACCCAAGCCGCGTCCGCTGGTGACGGTCCGCACCGACGACCGCCCGCACGCCGACCTCGGCCGGGACGCGCACCGGGTGTGGGGGTCCCCCGACCCCGGGTCCGGGAGCGCTCCGGCCGGGCAGAAGGCCCAGAAGGCGCAGATCGCCGCGGTCGACCGGACGGCGGGCACCATCACCGTGCGGGTGCTCTCCGGGATGGGGCGGAAGAAGGAGCCCGAGCCGGGGAGCCTGCCCGAGCCGGGCGAGCGGGTCACCTTCACCCTGTTCGAACTGACGGCCCGGCAGGCCGCGCCGCTGCCCGAGCCGGACGACACCCCGTGGACGCACGGCGGTCCGCCCGGTGCGACCGTCACCCTGACGGCGACCGTCCCCGCGGCCTCCGAGGATTGGGAGTGATCCGGCCGATGAGCACCGAGCAGACCCCCGGTGACGCCGCCGACGCGGCGGTGGCGCGGATCCTGGCGGCGACCGTCCACCCGGCCGTCGGCGCGCCGCGCGGGGTGGTCGTGGACTCGCCGCCCGGCGCCGGCAAGTCGACCCTGGTGGTGCGCGCCGCGCGGGAGCTGGTGGACGCGGGCGAGCGGCTGATGATCGTCGCCCAGACCAACGGCCAGGTGGACGACCTCGTGGACCGGCTGGCCGCGAAGGCGCCCGACCTGACGATCGGCCGGCTGCACGCGGCCGACGCCCGGCCGGCGCCCGAGGTGCTGCGGCACCCCAACGTCACGCCCTCCGACAAGGTGACCGACCTCGCCGAGCTGGACGTGGTGATCTCCACCTCCGCCAAGTGGCAGTGGGTACGGACCGAGCAGCCCTGGCGGCACGCGATCGTCGACGAGGCGTACCAGATGCGCTCGGACGCGCTGCTCGCCGTGGCCCGCCTGTTCGAGCGGGCGCTGTTCGTCGGCGACCCTGGTCAGCTGGACCCGTTCACGGTGGTCGGCACCGAGCAGTGGGCCGGCCTGTCGTACGACCCGTCGAGCAGCGCGGTGGTCACCCTGCTCGCCCACAACCCGCAGATCGAGCCGCACCGGCTGCCGGTCTCCTGGCGGCTGCCGGCCAGCGCGGCGCCGCTGATCTCCGGCGCGTTCTACCCGTACACGCCGTTCCGCTCGGGCACCGGCCCGGAGGACCGCCGGCTGACGGCGCCGGTGCGCCCGGACGGCTCCGCGCTGGACGCGGCGATCGACCGCGCCGCCGAGCACGGCTGGGCGCTGCTGGAGCTGCCGCCCCGGCACACCGTCCGGACCGATCCGCAGGCGGTCGCCGCCGTCGCGGCGACCGTCCGCAGGCTGCTGGAGCGCGGGCTGACGGCCCACTCCGAGCAGGGCTCCGTGCCCTTGACCCCCGGCCGGGTCGCGGTCGGCACCGCCCACCGGGACCAGGCGGCGGCCGTCCGGGCGGCGCTGGTCGGGGCCGGGGTCCCGGTCGATCCGACGGCCGGACCCGCGGTGACGGTGGACACCGCCAACCGGCTGCAGGGGCGCGAGTACGACGTCACCGTGGTGCTGCACCCGCTCTCCGGACGGCCCGACGCGACGGCGTTCCACCTGGAGACCGGCCGGCTCTGCGTGCTCGCCTCCCGCCACCGACACGCCTGCATCGTGGTGGCCCGGGCCGGGATCGCCGAGCTGCTGGACGAGCATCCGGCCACCGAACCGGTGCAGTTGGGCGTCCCGGTCACCTTCCCGGACGGCTGGGAGGCCAATCACCGGGTGCTGCACCACCTCTCCGGGCACCGGGTGCGGCTGGACCGCTGAGCCGCCCGCCTCGGCCGCCCGGGCCGCCGCACCCGGCCACCGGGGCCGGCCCGGGCGGTGCACGCCCCCGGCGCGCCCGGCGGGAATAGCGCCCGAACTCGCACCGTTCCGTTACCGGCCGCCGCCGCGAGACAATGGACGGCGGCCACGACCGGGCGGCGCCCGTCCCAGCCGTCGCCGCCCGCCCCTACCGAGCACCCGGAGGTGTCCTTCCATGCCCGACTCCCATGCGCAGGCGTCCGACCCGAGCGGCCCGGCCGCGGCGGCCGGTCCCGGCGAGGGCGCCGGTGCGGCGCCCGGCCGCCGGAAGCGCCCGGTGCAGCTGCTGTTCGAGCCGCAGGCCGACGAACCGGAGCCGGAACGCTTCTTCGATCTGGAGTCGATAGACGACCCGGCCGAGCTGCTGCGCCGCTCCACCGAGCTGGCGCTGGCGTTCCGCGCGGCCGCCGAGCGGGCCACCGACTTCCAGGCGGTCGCCGCGGCCCAGCTGGCGGATCCGCGCCGGTTCGACGCGCTCTCGGAGACCGAGATCGCGGGACGGGCCGACTGGACGCCGGACTACGCGGCCAAGATGATCGAGTACGGCCGCAGCCTGCTCCTGCCCCGCCGCCACGAGGACTGAGGCACGCCGGACCCGGCCGGCCGGCGGCCCGTTCCGACGCGGCCCGGCCCGACCCGTGCCCCGGCCCGACCCGGCCCGGGCCCGTTCCGGGCACCCGGAACCCTCCGCCGCCGCTGGCATATGCCGGGGGGAAGCGGAAGGGTACGCCGTCGGCCGCTCCACTGTCCGGCAAACCACGCTTTCCCTCCCGGCCACGCCCCGGACACCCCACCCTGCTGTGCGTGGACATCTGGACGTATCAGTCGGTGGAGTACGTGACCGTGGCCGGGGAGGCCTGGCTCGCCTCCGCCAGCGAGTACCCGCGCAGCATGCGCGCCCTCTGGGAGTCCCGCCCGTGGGCGCCCTCGGTGCTGCCCTGCGGACGTGCCTTCGACGTGATCAGCATGCCCGCGCTGTTCGGGCGCCGCGTGCTGGACGAGCTGTGGGCCTCCGGGCCGGGCTGCGGGCCGGTGGCCGCCTACCGCGGGCGGACGCTGCTGTTCGTACGGCCGGGGGCGGCGCCCCGGCTGCGCCGGCTGCTGGCCTGGGAGGAGTGGGCCCGGGACGTACCGCCGCTGCTCTGCCACGGGCAGGGGGACGCGGTCACCGTCCCGCCGGTGCAGCGGATGGTGAACGGCCCGGACTCCCCCGGTCTGGGCGCGGGGCGGTGGATCGTCGCCCCGGACAGCCGGGAGCCGTGGCTGCCGGGCGCCTCGGTCGTGCTCTGGGCCTGCGTCCGGGCGGCCCGGGAACCGGCCGCCGCCCTCCGCTGACGGCACCCGGCGGGGGAGCCCGGCGCGGGGCCGGAGCGGCGGTCCCGGGCGCGGCGCCGGGGGCGGATATTCGATTTTGGCCGGGCCGCGACCCGCTGCTAAAGTCTTCCCTGTCAGCAGGCGCCGCTAGCTCAGTTGGTTAGAGCAGCTGACTCTTAATCAGCGGGTCCGGGGTTCGAGTCCCTGGCGGCGCACAGACAGCCGGAAGGCCCTTCGCGAGAGCGGAGGGCCTTCCGGCGTTTCGGCGACCGGAGCCGGAGACAGGCCCGGAAAGCAGGCCCGGGGCCGGCCGGGGAGAGCTCCCCGGCCGGCCCCGGCCGGTCTCAGCGCCCGCGCAGCGCGCGGTAGCGGGCGACCAGCTCGGCGGTGGAGCTGTCCAGCTCCTCCGTGCCCTCACCGGTCAGCAGCACCGGCTCGATCCGCTTGGCGAGCACCTTGCCCAGCTCGACGCCCCACTGGTCGAAGGAGTCGATGTTCCAGACCGCGCCCTGGACGAACACCTTGTGCTCGTAGAGCGCGATCAGCTGGCCGAGCACCGACGGGGTCAGCTCGCCCGCCAGGATCGTGGTGGTCGGGTGGTTGCCGCGGAAGGTCTTGTGCGGGACGAGCTCGGCGGGCACGCCCTCCGCCGCGACCTCCTCCGGCGTCTTGCCGAACGCCAGCGCCTGCGTCTGGGCGAAGAAGTTGGCGAGCAGCAGGTCGTGCTGGGCGACCAGGCCGGGCAGCAGGTCGGCGACCGGCCGGGCGAAGCCGATGAAGTCGGCCGGGATCAGCTTGGTGCCCTGGTGGAGCAGCTGGTAGTAGGCGTGCTGGCCGTTGGTGCCGGGGGTGCCCCAGACCACCGGGCCGGTCTGCCAGCTCACCGGGTTGCCGTCGCGGTCCACCGACTTGCCGTTGGACTCCATGTCCAGCTGCTGGAGGTAGGCGGTGAACTTCGACAGGTAGTGCGAGTACGGCAGCACCGCGTGCGCCTGGGCGTCGAAGAAGGCGCCGTACCAGACCCCGAGCAGGCCGAGCAGCAGTGGGACGTTCTCCTCGGGCGGCGCGGTGCGGAAGTGCTCGTCGACCAGGTGGAAGCCGTCCAGCATCTCGCGGAAGGCGTCCGGCCCGATCGCGATCATCAGCGAGAGGCCGATCGCCGAGTCGTAGGAGTAGCGGCCGCCGACCCAGTCCCAGAACTCGAACATGTTGGCGGTGTCGATACCGAAGTCGGCCACGCCCTCCGCGTTGGTGGAGAGGGCGACGAAGTGCTTGGCCACCGCGTCGGTGTCGGCCTGCAGGCCGGTGAGCAGCCAGTTCCGGGCGGAGACCGCGTTGGTGATGGTCTCGATGGTGGTGAAGGTCTTGGACGCGACGACGAAGAGCGTCTCGGCCGGGTCGAGGTCGCGGACGGCCTCGTGCAGGTCGGCGCCGTCCACGTTGGAGACGAAGCGGACGTCGATGCCGCGGTCGGTGTAGGAGCGCAGCACCTCGTAGGCCATGGCGGGGCCGAGGTCGGATCCGCCGATGCCGATGTTGACGACGGCGCGGATCCGCCGGCCGGTGTGGCCGCGCCAGGCGCCGCTGCGGACCTGCTCGGCGAAGGCGGCCATCTTGTCGAGCACGGCGTGGACGCCGGGCACCACGTTCTCGCCGTCGACCTCGATCACGGCGTCGCGCGGGGCGCGCAGCGCGGTGTGCAGGACGGCGCGGTGCTCGGTGGTGTTGATCTTCTCGCCGCGGAACATGGCGTCCCGCAGGGCGGCGACGCCGGTGGCCCCGGCCAGCTCGCGCAGCAGGGCCAGCGTCTCGTCGGTGACGAGCTGCTTGGCGTAGTCGACGTGCAGATCGCCGACCTGGAGGGTGTAGCGGCGGCCTCGCTCCGGGTCGGCGGCGAACAGGTCGCGCAGGTGCGTCGCGCCGAACTCCTCCCGGTGCTTGGCGAGAGCGGCCCACTGCGGGGTGCGGTCCAGCGGGGTTCGGGCGTCGGCGCGGGTCTCCGACATCGGTTGCTCCTCGTTTCATCTGGGTGCAGACACCGGCGGGGCCAGGCGGGAGGGTTTCGCGAGGTCGTACCGGTTCTGGGGGTGCGCCGACTCCGTTGGCGGCCTTGCCCGGGACCAGCCTATGCAACGCCGGGACCGGGGGTGCGCATTCCGTTCGTCGGCGTCCGGTCGGCGGTCGCCGCTGTTCAGGCGCGCGTCGCGGTACGGCCGCCGGGATGTCACGGACCGTCCGGCCGGGTGCGGAGCCGCCCCGCGCGGGGCGGGACGGCCGGGCCCGCCCCGCGCGGGGAGGGCGCGGGACGGGGCCCTTCCCGGAGGGTCCGTCACTTCCGTTCGGAGCGCAGGTCCAGGCCGCGGAGGACCTGGTCGACCAGCTCCGGGTCTGCGCCGGTCTCGGCGCGGGCGACCAGCATCTCGCGCCGGGAGGCGGCGATCATCTCCTGCTCGACGCTGTGGGCGGCGCGCCACTGGGAGAGACGCTGCTTGGCCTCGGTGGCCTCCTCCTCGGCGTAGTTCTCGGGGCAGAGCCGGGCCAGCCGGTCGTGCTGACGGTCCCGCAGCCGGTCGGCGACCTCGGCGGGCAGCTTGTCCTGCTCCTCCAGCTCGCCGAGCCGGTCGAGGCCGGCGCGGGCGGCGCGCCACCAGAGCTGGCGGACCGCCTGCTCGTGCCGGTCGTGGTCGAGGTCGAGGTGGAGCCACTTGGCCAGCAAGGGCAGGGTGAGCCCCTGGACCAGCAGGGTGAAGAGCACCACGCTGAAGGCGATGAAGACCAGCCGGCCGCGTTCCGGGAAGGCGTCACCGGAGTCGACGGTGAGCGGGACGGCCAGGGCCAGCGCCACGGTCGCCACCCCGCGCATCCCGGACCACCAGAGCACCACGCTCTCCTGCCAGCTGATCGGGGTGTCCTCCTCGGAGCCGGAGCGCAGTTTCTGGGAGAGCCAGCCGGCCGGCAGCAGCCAGAGCAGCCGGACCACGACGACCACGGCGATCACCACGGCGGCGTCGCCGAGCATGCTGGTCCAGCCGGAGCCGGCCTCCTTGAGGACGGTGGCCAGTTCGAGCCCGATCAGGCCGAAGGCGACACCGGTGATCAGGATCTCGACGATCTCCCAGAAGGCGTTGCCGACCAGCCGGAAGGAGACGGCGTCGGCGTCGGCGGCCCGCTCGGCCAGGTAGAGCCCGCAGACCACGACGGCGAGGACGCCGGAGCCGTGGATCTCCTCGGCCAGGCTGTAGGCGGCGAACGGCACCAGCAGGTTGAGCGCGACCTGCTGGGTCGGGTCCTCCAGGTAGGAGGCGAGCTTGGTGTTGGCCCAGCCGAGGGCGACGCCGATGACGACGGCGAGCACCGCCGAGAGGACGAAGCGGAGCACGGCGTGGCTGGGCGAGAAGTCGCCGCCGACCACCGCGTCGATGGCCAGCGAGTAGATGACGATCGCGGTGACGTCGTTGAACAGGCCCTCGCTCTCCAGGATCGACACCAGTCGGCGGGGCAGTCCGACGCTGCCGGCCACCGCGACGGCGGCGACCGGGTCGGGCGGGGAGACGAGGGCGCCGACGGCGATGGCGGCGGCGAGCGGGAGGGCGGGCAGCAGCCAGTGCACGGTGCCGGCGACCGCGACGGTGGTGACCACCACCAGGGCGACGGCGAGCAGCAGGATGGAGCGGATGTTGGCCTTGAAGTAGCGGACCGAGGAGCGCCGCGCGACGGCGAAGATCAGCGGTGGCAGGACCAGCGGCAGGATCAGGTCGGGGTCGATGGCGATGTCCGGGATCTGCGGGACCACCGCCATGACGATGCCGAGCAGGGTCATCAGCACCGGTTGCGGCACGCCCGTGCGGCGGGCCAGCGGCATGGTCACCACGGAGGCGAGCAGCACCAGGAAGAGCAGGGGCAGCTGGCCCACGGGGAGGTTCCTCTCGGCGACGGACGGGTACGGCGCGGACGTGATCCGGGCCGCCGTCGAGGATAAATCTGACAATGCACTCAACTGTGGCAACGCGCCGAGGACAGGGGTTGACCTCAAGCAGGCTTCACGTCTGATGATCGAGCCCCGACGGTCGACCAGACAGGAGTTCCCCCATGAAGGCAGTCACCGTGCCCCGGTTCGGCGGCCCCGAAGTGCTGCGGGTGGCCGAGGTGCCCGACCCCGTCCCCGGGCCGGGCGAGGTGCGGGTCACGGTCTACGCGGCCGGGGTGCAGCCGGTCGACCTCTCCGTCCGTGCGGGCCTGGCCCCGGCCGGCGTCGAGATAGCGCCCGGGCTGGTGCCCGGCAACGAGTTCGCCGGGGTGGTCGACCGTCTCGGGCCCGGCACCGAGGGCTGGGCGGTCGGTGACGAGGTCCTGGGCTTCCGGCTGCTCGGCTGCAGTGCCGAGCGGGTCGTCGCGGACGGCGCCCGCCTGGTGCGCAAGCCGGCCGGGATGCCCTGGGAGCAGGCCGGGGCGCTCTCCGCCTCCGGGCAGACCGCGCACCTCGCGTTCGAACAGCTGAAGGTCGACCGGGGCGAGACCGTCCTGGTGCACGGCGCCGCCGGCGGGGTGGGCACGATCGCCGTCCAGCTGGCCCGGGCCCGGGGCGTGACCGTGATCGGCACCGCGGGCGAGCGCAACCACGACTACCTGCGGGAGCTCGGCGCGATCCCGGTCGCGTACGGCGACGGGCTGGTCGAACGGGTCCGGGCGGTCGCGCCGCAGGGCGTGGACGCGGCCTTCGACGCGGCCGGGCGCGGGGCGTTGGAGGCCTCCGTCGAGCTGGTCGCCGACCGGGACCGGATCGGCACCGTGGTCGACTACCCGGGCGCCGGACGGCTCGGCGTCCGGGGGATCCGGGGGGAGCGGACGGCGGCCCGGCTGGCCGAGCTGGTCGGCCTGTGGGAGGCGGGCGCCCTGCGGGTGGAGATCGCCGACACCTTCCCGCTGCAGCGGGCGGCCGACGCCCACCGGCTGGTCGGCACCGGGCACGTCCGGGGGAAGGTCGTCCTCGTGCCGTGACGGCGTGCGACGGGCCCCGGGCGCGGGGCGTCTCGCGCCGGGTGCCGCCCCGGGCACCGGACCGCCGCCCCGGCCGATTGTGCGTTCCGGCTGCTGACCAGGTAATGTTCCTGCCGTCAGCAGGCGCCGCTAGCTCAGTTGGTTAGAGCAGCTGACTCTTAATCAGCGGGTCCGGGGTTCGAGTCCCTGGCGGCGCACAGACAGCCGGAAGGCCCTTCGCGAGAGCGAAGGGCCTTCCGGCGTTTCCGGGTCCGCAGGCGCGCGCCGGGCGCGGCGCGACGGGCCCGTAGCGGTCAGTGCGGGATGGCGGAGATCAGCTCGGAGGCGCCCTGCCGCTTGAGGGCGAGGGCGGTCGCCGTGCCGAGGTCCTCCGGGCTCAGCGAGCCGGCCCACTCGTGGGCGTCCAGGATCTGCTTGCCGTCCGGGGTGAAGACCCGCCCGCGCAGCGAGAGGCGGCCGTCCGGCTCGGCCTTGGCGTAGCCGGCGATCGGCGAGTTGCAGTGGCCCTGCAGCACGTGCAGGAACATCCGCTCGGCGCTCGCCTCGCGCCAGGTCGGGTGGTCACCGAGGCCGGCGACGGCGTCGATGGTGGCGGTGTCCTCGACGCGGCACTGGAGGGCCAGGATGCCGGCGCCGATCGGCGGGCACATCGTCTCGATCGGCAGGACCTCGCTGATCCGGGCCTCCTCGCCGATCCGCTCCAGGCCGGAGAGCGCGAGCAGCAGCGCGTCCGCCTCCCCCGCCTCCAGCTTGGCCAGCCGGCTGTTGGCGTTGCCGCGGATCGGCACGCACGCCAGGTGCGGGTGCGAGGCGGCGAGCTGGGCCCGGCGGCGGACCGAGGAGGTGCCGATCCGGGTGCCGGGCGGCAGCTCGTCCAGGGTGAGGCCGCCGGGGTGGACGAGCGCGTCGCGGATGTCGTCGCGCCGCAGGTAGGCGGCGAACACCGTGCCGGCCGGCAGTGGGCGGTCGGCCGGCACGTCCTTCAGGCAGTGCACGGCGAGATCCGCCTCGCCGGCGAGCAGTGCCTCGTCCACCTCCTTGGTGAACGCGCCCTTGCCGCCGAGCCGGGCCAGGTCGCCCATCCACCGGTCGCCGGAGGTGGTCACCGGCACCACCTCGGTACGCAGCCCCGGGTGCAGGACGGCGAGTTCGGCCCGGACCCGCTCGACCTGGGCGAGCGCCATGGGCGAGGAGCGGGAGACGATGCGGATCAACTCTGCGGTGGTCATGGTCGGATGATAGGTCGTCAGACCGGAAGGGCCGGCGACGGGTCACCCGGACGGCGGCCACCCGCCGTGGCGGGGGCGGGCGCCCGGGTGATGAGGTACTCGGCCACCACCAGGTTGATCAGCCAGCACGTCCAGGAGGCGGCCGCGTACGCCTGGTCGAACGGGACGCCGAGGGCGTCCATCACGACGAGCCAGACCCGCAGGGTCGCCCCGGCGAAGATCAGCGCGTAGGAGCGGGTCATCCAGGCACGGTGGCGGGCTATCTCGCCGCGCCGGACGGCCCGCCAGGCGATGGCCGTGGAGAGCAGCAGCAGGGCGTCCAGCATCCCGAAGCCGATCGGCGCGATCGGGCCGACCAGGGCCTTCGGCACCAGCACGAGACCCCCCGCGGCGGTCACCAGGACGGTGACCAGGTAGACCCGGCCGATCGTCCGGTGCAGGCCGGGGCGGCGGGCCCGCAGCCGGGGCAGGAACTGCCAGGGGCCGAGCAGGATCGCCAGCACGCCGCCGCCGACGTGCAGGGCGAGCGGGAGCCGGTTGGCCAGGTAGACCGCCCGCTGCTCCTCCAGGAAGACCTCGGGGTCGAGGGTGAGGTAGCGGGAGGTGAGGAGGGCGGTGGCGGCGGCCAGCGCGGTGACCGCGAACCAGCCGGCCCGGCGGGCCCGGCCGGTGGAGGCGCGGCGCGAGGTCCGGGTGGCGGCGGGCGCACCGGCGGGAGCGGGCGGCGCGACCGTCGGTGCGGACGGCGCGGAGGTGCCGGTCGGGGCACGGGAGTCCGGATCGTTCATGCCCCGGACGGTACGGAGCCGGGGCGGTCGGGCGCGTCCACCCCTCGGGGTGGCCCGGCCTGCTCCGGGCGGGTGACCGGCGCGCCCCCGGAGGTGGTACCGGCGGGCGCCGCACCGCCGGACGGTCGGCGCCGGAATACCCCAGCAGGGCGATGCGCGGGCCGACCGGCCACCGCTACCGTACGGCCCGTGCGCCCGCACCCCCGCGCGGCGGTCACCGCCCTCACCCGGGAGCCGCCATGAGCCCTCCGTCCGCGATCCGGCCGATCAGGATGATCCGGACGAGCCCGCTGAAGCGGATGAGCCGACTGGTCCCGCCGGTGTGGACGGGCCCGGCCGACCGGGCGGGCCGGGCGGGCCCGCTGGGCCGGACGAACTTGACCAGCCCCCGGGACGCCGTCCTGGCGGGCGTGTTCCTGATCGCCATGGCCGTCGACCGGATCGAGGCGGCCGACGGACTGCACACCGGTCTGCCCCTCGCGCTGGCGCTGAGCGCGGTCGCGGCCGGCGCGCTGGCCGTCCGGCGGACCCTGCCGCTGGCCGGCTACCTGGTGGGCTCGGCGGCGCTCTCGGCGGAGGCGCTGTTCGTCCTGCCCAGCGCCGTCTCGCCGTACGCCAACCTGGTCGGCCTCTACTCGATCGGCCTGTACGCGACGCGCCGCCGCGCCTGGTTCGGCCCCTTCGCCGCCCTGCTCGGCATGGCCGCCTACTTCGCGGACCTCGCCCACACCTACCCCGTCATCCCGACCGGCGTCCTGTTCCTGTGGCTGCTCGGCTGGGCCGTCGGCTACGGCACGGCCCGGCGGGTCGAGGAGCGGGGCGCCGCCCGGCTGCGGCTGCGCCAGCAGGTCGTGGCCGAGGAGCGGGCCCGGCTCGCCCGCGAACTGCACGACCTGGTCGGCCACACCCTGAACGTCCTCCTGATCCAGGCCGGCGCCGCCCGACGGCTGCTCGACCGGGAGCCGGAGCGCACCCGCGAGCTGCTGTCCGGGATGGAGCACAGCGGCCGCGAGGCGCTGGACGACCTCGACCGGGTCCTCGGGCTGCTGCGGCGCGGTGCCGAGGCGCCCGGGGGCCCCGCCCTGCAGCCGGGCCTGGCCGACCTGGACCGGCTCACCGGGCGGCTCGAACAGGCCGGCCTGCGGGTGAGCGTGCGGGTCGACCGGGGCGCCGACCGGGTGCCGCGGAGCCTCGACGTGTCGGCGTACCGGATCGTCCAGGAGGCGCTCACCAACACCGTCAAGCACGCCCGGGCCCGGACCGCCTCGGTCACCGTCCGGTGCACCGGTGGCTCGCTCGACATCGAGGTGAGCGACGACGGCCGGGGCTCCGACGCCGGGTACACACCCGGCCGGGGGCTGCTGGGCATCGCCGAGCGGGTCTCGATGCTCGGCGGCAGCGTGGAGCACGAGCGCGGCGAGCAGGGCGGCTTCCGGCTCCGCGCCGTGCTCCCGATCCCGTGAACATCCGGGTCGTCGTGGCGGACGACGACGCACTGCTGCGCGCGGGGGTGGCCCTCGTGCTGGAGACCGACGACCGGATCGAGGTGGTCGGCCACGCCGCGGACGGCCTGCGGGCGGTGGAGCTCTGCCGCGAACTGGTGCCGGACGTCGTCCTGATGGACGTCCGGATGCCCGGCATCGACGGGGTGGAGGCGACCCGGCGGATCACCGCCGCCGGACTGTCGACCCGGGTGCTGGTGCTGACCACCTTCCACCACGACGACTACGTGTGGGGCGCGCTGCGGGCGGGAGCGGGCGGCTTCCTCCTCAAGCGGGCCTCGGCCGAGCGGCTCATCGACGCGGTGCACACGCTCGCCGGGGGCGAGTCGGTGCTCGACCCCGCGGTCACCCGGGACCTGGTGGCGCAGGTGGTCGGCCGTGTCGCGGACCGGCCTCCGCCGTCGCCGGAGGACACCCGGCTCGCCCAGCTGACGGCGCGCGAGCGGGAGGTGCTGCGGCTGGCGGCGGAGGGGCGGTCCAACCGGGAGATCGCCACGCTGCTCGTCCTCGCCGAGTCGACGGTGAAGACGCACATGAAGCGGATCCTCACGAAGATCGACGCCCGGGACCGCGCCCAGGCGGTCGCCATCTCGTACCGGAGCGGACTGATGCCGCCCCGGGACGCGCTGGGCGGGTACTGACCCCGGGCCGGGCCCCGGCCCGGGTCCGTACGGCCCGGGGCGCGGTCAGGCCCGGCGGCGCGGTCAGGCCCTGTGGCTCGGTCAGGCCGGCGTGGTCCGGCGCGACGGGAAGGCGTGGGTGCGGGCGGCGAGGACGACCGCGAGGACGGGGAGCAGCAGGAGCAGCACGGCCCACGGGAAGGAGTCCGCGCCGAGCCCGTCGAGCAGCAGCCCGCCGGCCACGCCGCCGCCCGCCATGGCCGCGTTCCAGAGGGTGACCAGCATCGCCTGCGCGGCGTCCGCCTGCTCGCCGCCCGCGTCGCCCGCGGCGGTCTGCAGCAGGGTCGGGATGCCGCCCCAGCCGAGGCCCCACAGCACGGCCGCGGCGTAGACCGGGACGGCGCTGCCGGCCAGCACGCCGAGGACCGCCGCCGCGGCGGCGACCAGCAGGGTGGACGCGACGGTCAGGGCACGCAGTCGTCGGTGGATGTGCGCGCCGGTGAACCAGATGCTCACCAGCGAGGCGACGCCGAAGGCGAGCAGCACGGTGTCGGTGGCGCCGCCCATGCCGCGCCGGTCGAGGTAGGGGGCGACGTAGGTGTAGAGGACGGTGTGCGCGAGGACGAAGACGAAGGTCACGGCCAGGACCGGCGCCACCCCGGGGACGGCCAGGGCGCGCAGCACCGGGGCCCGTTCCGTCCGGGCCAGGCCGGGCCGCTCGGGGACGGTCGCGGCGATCCAGCCGGTCACGCCGACCGCGATCACGGTCATGACCAGGAACGACACCCACCAGCCGAGCACCCTGCCGAGGAAGGTCCCGGCAGGCACGCCCAGCGACAGGGCGAGCGGGACGCCCGTCATCGCCACGGCGATGGCCCGGCCCTGGAGTTCGGGCGGCGCGAGCCGGCGGGCGTACCCGGCGAGCAGCGCCCAGGCGAGGCCGGCGGCGACCCCGGCGAGGAACCGGGCGGCCATGGTGAGCAGGTAGTCGGTGGAGAGGGCGGTGACGGTGTTGGCCACCGCGAACCCGGCCATGGCGGTGAGCAGCAGCCGGCGGCGCGGCCGGCCGGCGGTGGCCGCGGTCAGCGGGACGGCGGTGACGGCGGTCCCGAGGGCGTAGACGGTGACGGCCTGGCCCATGGCGGATTCGCCGACGCCGAGGTCGGCGCTCATCGCGGGCAGGACGCCCGCGGGCAGGGTTTCGGTGAGGGCCGTGACGAAGACGGCGGTGGCGAGGGCCAGCAGGGCGGGCAGGGGGAGTTTCCGCTGCTCAACGGCGGTGGGTCGGTCGGTGGTCCGCATGGCGGCTATGCTCGAACGCTCACACTGGTGTGAGGGTCAATCAGTCCCGGGGTGAGGTGGGGCACATGCGGATCGGCGAGCTGTCCGAGCGGACCGGGGCGTCCCGGCGGCTGCTGCGGTACTACGAGGAGCAGGGCCTGATCCTGGCCGAACGCTGCGCCAACGGCTACCGCGCCTACGACGAGCCGACCGTGGACCGGGTGCTGCAGATCCGGGGACTGCTCGACTCGGGGCTGCCGACCAGGATCATCAAGCAGATCCTGCCGTGCCTCGACAAGCCCCGGGCCATCCACTTCCCGGACGCCACGCCGGAGATGATCGCCACCCTGGAGCAGGAGCGGGACGGCATGAGCGAGCGGATCCGGTGCCTCACCCGCAACCGGGACGCGATCGCGGAGTACCTGGAGGCGGTCCGGGTGGACCGCTGAGCGGCGGGGGTGTCCCCGCCGCCCGGCGGCCGTCCGGTCAGCGGCGGAAGTAGGAGTCGAAGTTCTTCGAGAACTCCCGGCCCGCGAACTGGTCCCAGTTGATCGACCAGGTCATCAGGCCGCGCAGGCCGGGCTGGGCGCCGGCCTTCGGGACGTAGCTGCCGCAGTTGGTGAGCTTGGTGAGGCAGTCCAGCGCCTTGTTGACCTCGGCGGGGGCGACGTAGCCGTTGCCCGCGTTGGTGGTGGCCGGCATGCCGATGGCGATCTTGGAGGCCGGCAGCGGCGGGAAGACGTTGTTCGCGTTGCCCGCCACCGGGAAGCCCTTGAGCAGCAGGTCGGTCATCGCGACGTGGAAGTCCGCGCCGCCCATCGAGTGGTACTGGTTGTCCAGGCCCATGATGGAGCCGGAGTTGTAGTCCTGGACGTGGAGCAGGGTGAGGTCGTCGCGCAGGGCGTGGATCACCGGCAGGTAGGCGCCGGCGCGCGGGTCCTGGCCGCCCCAGGGGCCCGATCCGTAGTACTGGTAGCCGAGCTGGACGAAGAACGTCTCCGGGGCCATGGTCAGCACGAAGTTCGGACCGTACTTGGCCTTCAGCGTCTTGATCGCGGAGATCAGGTTGACGACGACCGGGCTGGTCGGGTTCTTGAAGTCGGTGTCGCCGGTCTGGAGCGACAGCGAGTGGCCCTCGAAGTCGATGTCCAGGCCGTCCAGGCCCCACTTGTCGATGATCGCCGAGACGGAGCTGACGAAGGTGTCCCGGGCGGCCGCGGTGGTGAGCTGGACCTGGCCGTTCTGGCCGCCGATCGAGATCAGCACCTTCTTGCCCTTGGCGCGCTTCGCGGCGATGGCGGCCTTGAAGTCGGCGTCGGACTCGACGGTCGGGCAGTCGGCGACCGAGCACCGGTTGAACCGGATGTCGCCGGAGGTGACGGAGGTCGGCTCGCCGAAGGAGAGGTTGATGAAGTCCCACGAGTCCGGGATGTCGGCGACCTTCGTGTAGCCGGCGCCGTTGGCGAAGCTGGCGTGCAGGTAGCCGACCAGGGCCTTGCCGCCGGGCTGCGTGGTCGGCGTGACCGTGGGCGTCACGGTCGGGGTGACGGTGGGCGTCACGGTCGGCGTCACGGTCGGGGTGACGGTCGGTGTCGCGGTGGGCGTGACGGTCGGGCTGGGAGCGCCCGGGCCGTCCAGCGACACGTCGTCGGCGTAGTACGTGCCCTGCCCGTACCAGCCGTGCGTGTAGACGGTGGCGCTGGTCTGGTTGGCGCCGGTGGTGAAGCTGACGCTGAGCTTCTGGTACGCGCCGCCGGTGGCGGGCGTCCAGGTGGAGGTGCCGCCGTCCACGCCGAGGTAGACGTACGAGCCCTTCAGGTACGCGCTGAGCGTGTAGGTGGTGTTGGGCGCGACCGTGACGGTCTGCGCGCAGCGGGCGGTGTCGCTCGCCGAGGCGGCTGCCGACAGGGCGTAACTGCCGCCGTGGGACTGGCCGGTGACGACGCTGCCGGAGGCCGCGGAGCAGCTCCACGGGCCGACGGCGCCGCTCTCGAAGCCGCCGTTGACCAGGAACTCGCCGGCGGAGGCGGAGGGCGCGAGGCCCAGGGTGAGGCCGACCATGGTGGCGGCGGCGACGGCGGACGCGGTACCGGCGGCCAGCAGCGTGCGCGGGCGGCGGCGGACGGCGGGCACGACGGGTACGGGGGATCTGCGCATGGGGGGGACTCTCCTCGCGGAGGCGCGGGCGTGGGGGTCGTCCGGGGCAGGCCGGAACGCGCGCAGACGGTGGGGGAACGGCGCGGCCAGGCATACCAGTTGGACTAGACCACTGAAGTGGATGCGGCGGTTCGGTGTCAATGGTCCAGACCGGTTCCGGCCCCCGCCACGGCCCGGACACCGGCCCGGAGAGGGCCCCGGCACCGGCCCGGAGAGGGCCCCGCCACGGCCCCGTCACCGGCCCGCCCGGACCGCCCCCGGTTGCCGGACGTGACACCCCGTCGAAGCATGGAGGAGTGACGTCACCCGGTTACCTCCGCCACCCCCACCTGCGCGGGAACCTGCTGACCTTCACCGCCGAGGACGACGTCTGGCTCGCACCGCTCGGCGACGACGCCGCCACCGGCCGCGCCTGGCGGGTCAGCTGCGACCGCACCCGGGTCAGCCACCCCCGCCTCTCCCCCGACGGCCGCACCCTCGCCTGGACCGGCTGGTACAGCCTGACCCCCGAGGTGTGGACCGCACCCGTCGACGGCGGCGAGGCCCACCGGCTCACCCACTGGGGCAGCCAGGACACCCGGCTGCGCGGCTGGCTGCCGGACGGCGAGCTGCTCGCCGTCACCTCGTACCACGAACCCTTCGGCCACTACACCTGGGCGCACGCCCTGCCCGCCGACGGCGGACCCGGTCGCCGGATGCCCTGGGGGCCGGTCGGCGACGCCCAGGTCGGCCCCGCCCACACCGTGCTCCTCACCGGCTCCGCCCCGCACGAACCGGCCGCCTGGAAGCGCTACCGGGGCGGCGCCACCGGCCGGCTCTGGGTGGACGGCGAACGCCTCCTGGAGGGCCACCCCGGCCACCTCGCCTCGCCGATGCCGGTCACCTCGGCGGACGGCGACCGGATCGCCTTCCTCTCCGACCACGAGGGCATCGGCAACCTCTACTCCTGCCGCCCCGACGGCACCGACCTGCGCCGGCACACCGACCACGCCTCCTACTACGCCCGCGAGGCCGCCGGCGACGGCACCCGGATCGTCTACCAGCACGCCGGCGACCTCTGGCTGCTGGACAGCCTCGACGCCCCCGCCCCGCGCCGGCTGCGCGTCCCGCTCGGCGGCGCCCGGGCCGGCCGACGGCCCTACCAGGTGAACGCCGCCTCGCACGTCAAGGACCTCGCCTGCGACCAGACCGGCCGGGCCGGGGTGATCACCGTCCGCGGCAGCCAGTACTGGCTCACCCACCGCGACGGGCCCGCCCGGGCCCTCGCCGACACGCCCGGCGTACGCACCCGGCTGCCGGTCGTCCTCGGCCACACCGGCGAGGCCGCCTGGATCACCGACGCCCGCGGCGAGGACGCGGTCGAGATCGTGCCGCTGCCCGGCCACGAGCAGGCCCCCGGACAGCGCGGCCACCGGGTGCTCGCCGACGGCCAGCTCGGCCGCGTCCTGGAACTCACCGCCTCCCCCGACGGCACCCACCTCGCCGCCGTCGCCTCCGACGGGCGGCTCCTGCTGCTCGCCACCGCCGACGGCACCGTCCGCGAGGTCGCGGCCTCCGGCCACGGCCCGGTCGCCGGCGCCCGGTTCTCCCCCGACTCGCACTGGCTCGCCTGGTCCCAGCCGGCCGCCGGCCGCTCACTGCGCCGCATCCGGCTCACCCGCACCGACGGGCCCGCGCCCGTCACCGACGTCACGGACGGCCGGTTCGAGGACGAGCAGCCGGTCTTCACCCGGGACGGCCGCTACCTGGCCTTCCTCTCCTGGCGCGGCTTCGACCCCGTGCACGACGTGCACACCGGCGACCTCTCCTTCCCGCTCGGCTGCCGTCCCTACCTCGTGCCGCTCGCCGCCGACACGCCGTCCCCGTTCGCGGCCCCCGCCGAGGACGGCGCCCCGCGCGGCGACGGCGGCGGCGACGGCGCCGTGCACGTCGATCCCGCGGGCATCGGCGAGCGGCTGGTCCCCTTCCCTGTGCTGGCCTCCAAGTACTCGGCCACCGACAGCGTCCGGGGCGGGCTGGTCTGGCTGCGCTGGCCGATCTCCGGCACCCTCGGGCAGACCTTCACCAACCCCGACGACACCTCCGGCCGCCCCTCCCTGGAGTACTTCGACCTGGCCCGCGGCACCCGCACCACCCTCGCCGACCGGCTCGACGGCTACGCCGTCTCCGGGGACGGCGGGTCGGTCGCCGTCTACTCGTCCGGCACCCTGCGGATCCTCCCGGTGGCCGCCCCCACCGCCGCCACCAGCGTCGACCTGCGCCGGATCACCCACACCGTGCGGCCGGCCGCCGAGTGGCGGCAGTCCTACGCGGAGGCCGCCCGGATCGTCCGCGACCAGTTCTGGGACGCCGGGATGTCCGGGCTGGACTGGCCGGCCCTGGTCGCCCAGTACGAGCCGCTGCTGGACCGCATCGCCGGCCCCGACGACTTCGCCGACCTGCTGCGCGAACTCCTCGGCGAACTCGGCACCTCGCACGCCTACGTCACCGCCTCCCGGCGCGGCGAGGGGCCGTCCCTCGCCCAGCAGCCGCTCGGCCTGCTCGCCGCCAACGCCCACCGCTCCCCCGACGGACACTGGCTGCTCGACCGCATCCTCCCCGGCGAGTCCTCCGACCCGCGCGCCCGCGCCCCGCTCGCCGCCCAGGGCGTGCACGACGGCGACGAGCTGCTCGCCGTGGCCGGCCGCCCGGTCGACCCGGTGCGCGGACCGCTCCCGCTGCTCGCCGGCACCGGCGGGACCATCGTGGAACTGACCCTGCGCGGCGGCGGGCCGGACGGCCAGGTGCGGCGGATCACCGTCACACCGCTCACCGACGAGCGCCCCGTCCGGTACCAGGACTGGGTGGCCAAACGACGCGCCCTGGTCCGCGAGTTCAGCGACAGCCGGTGCGGCTACCTGCACATCCCCGACCTCGGCGGCTCGGGCTGGGCCCAGTTCAACCGGGACCTGCGGCGCGAGCTCGACAAGCCCGCGCTCGTCCTCGACGTCCGCGGGAACGCCGGCGGCAACGTCTCGGAACTGGTGCTGGAGAAACTCACCCGGCGGGTACTCGCCTGGGACTTCAGCCGGGGCCGGGAGCCGGTCCGGTGGCCGCGCGACGCCCCGCGCGGGCCCGTCGTGGCACTCGCCGACGAGGCCACCAGCTCGGACGGCGACGTCATCATCGCGGCGATCAGGCTGCTCGGGCTCGGCCCGGTGGTCGGCAACCGGACCTGGGGCGGCGTGGTCGGCATGACCGGACGGCACACCCTCGGCGACGGGACGCAGATCTCGGTGCCGAAGAACGCCTCCTGGTTCACCGGCGGGCTCGGCTGGTCGGTGGAGAACCGCGGCGTCGAGCCGGACGTGCACGTGCTGCGCACCCCCCGGGACTGGGCCTCGGGCCGCTACCCCGAGCTGGTCATGGCGGTGCGGCTGGCGCTGGAGCTGCTGGACGACGTACCGGCCGCCGTCCCTCCTCCCGACGACACCCCCCGGCCGGACCTGCGGCGGCCCCCGCTGCCGCCCCGGGACCGGTGACGCGGACGGGGACGGGGACGGGATTCGGGGGCGGTGACCCGGACGGCGGCGGGGACGCCGGGGACGGCAGGGGGACGTGACGGCAGCGGTCCGCCGGGGCGCCCGGCGGGCGGGCGCCCCGCGGCGGACCGGGCGGGGTCAGTCCCAGGGGTCGCCCTCGGCCGTCATGTTCTCGCGGGCCCGCTCCTCGGCCTCCCGCTCGCTGATCCCGGTCGACCGCCGGGCCTCGGACTCCCGGACCTCGGCCTCCCGGACCTCACGGGCCCGCTGGGTCTCGGCGTTGAAAGCGTCGGCCGCCTCGTCGTGGGCGAGCGCGGCGCGCTGGGCGGAGTCCGCCATCGCGGTGGTGTCCTGCTCGTGGCCCCCGCCGAGCGAGGACCTGTCCTCCCCTGCGGCGGCGTGCTCCTTGTGGCGGAACCTGTCGAAGATGCCCATGACTCCTCCTCCGGACGACTTCCGGGCTGCCCCCACTCTCACACCGGCACGCGACGGACGCATCCGCTGCGGAGACGGGCGGCGGGGTGCCGGGCCGGGCGGAACCCGTGGCCCGGGCGGAACCGGTGCCGTGCCCGTTCACCCGGCCGCCGATCATTGAGGCATGCGTGCCGCCCGCCTGATCCGCATGGCCTTCCTCGTCCAGTCGAACCCCGGCGTGACCGCCGCCACCCTCGCCCGTGAGCTCGAGGTCTCCGAGCGGACGGTGATCCGGGATGCCCAGGCCCTCCAGGAGGCCGGTGTCCCGGTCCGTTCGGAGCGTGGCCGGGTGGGCGGCTACCACCTGCCGCCGGGCTACCGGACCCGGCTCACCACGCTGCACCCCACCGAGGCGGAGACCCTCTTCCTGTCCGGCGTGCCCACGGCCCTGCGGGACCTCGGGCTGTCGGACGCGGCGAGCGCGGCCCGGCTGAAACTGACCGCCACCCTGCTCCCGTCGGTGCGCACGGCGGCCGAGTCCTCGGTACGCCGCTTCCACCTCGACGCCCCCGCCTGGTTCCGCGAGCCGGAGGCGCCGCGGCTCCTCCCGGAGCTGGCCCGCGCGGTGTGGTCCGACCGGACCGTGGAGCTGACGTACGCGCGGCCGGGCAGGGACGGCGCCCCGCCCGCCGCGGTGACCCGCGTGGTGGAGCCGTACGGGGTCGTCCTGAAAGCGGGCGTCTGGTACCTGGTGGGCCGCGTTCCGGATGAGCCGGCCGACCGTGACCGTGACGGCGCCTGGCGTACCTATCGTGTCGACCGCGTCACGGCACTGGCCGCCGCTCCGGGCGCGGACGAGCCGTTCGTCCGCGACCCGGCCTTCGACCTGGCGGCGCACTGGGAGGCGCACTCGGCCGGGTTCGCCCGGGCGCTGCTGCGCACCCGTGTCGCGGTGCGGCTGACCGCGTCGGGCCTGCGACGGCTGCCCGCCGTGGTGGACGAGGCGGCGGTCGAGGAGGCGCTGGCCTCGGCGACCGCGCCGGACGCCGCCGGGCGGGTCACACTCGACCTGCCGGCGGAGTCGGACGAGGTCGCGTTCGACCAGCTGTCCAGGCTGGGCGCGGAGGTGGAGGTGCTGGCCCCGGCGGGCCTGCGCGCCCGCTTTCGCGAGCGCGCGTCGGCCCTGGCCGCCCTGTACGGGGCACCCGGGCCCGAGGATCAGCGGTAGTCGTCGGGCGAGGCGTCCTTCCCGCCGTGGACGACGTCCTCGAAGTAGGCCCAGGCGTCCGGCCTGCTGCCGTCCACGTCCCGGATGTCGTAGGCCCTGGCGAGCTCCCCGCTGGAGGTGGACCTGCCGTTCCAGCGCGCGGCCCGGTCCGGGTCGGCGGCCAGCGCCGCGACCGTGCGCGCGAGGTAGTGCGGCGACTCGGCGATCGCGAAGGCCGGTTCCCGGGCGACGGCGTCGCGCCAGTTCTCCTCGCCGACCCCGAAGTGGGCGAGCATCTGCTCCGAGCGCAGGAAGCCCGGCGAGACCGCCACCGCCGTGCCCCCGTACTCGGCCAGTTCCTGGCCCAGCCCGAAGGCCAGGCGGATCGGGGCGTTCTTGGCCAGGTCGTAGTACATGTTCTCGCGGTAGCGGCGGTTGGAGACCGCCGTGCCGTCGGTGACCTCCACGTGCAGCGGCGCGTCGGAACGGATCAGCAGCGGGAACAGGAGTGCCGCCGTGATCACGTGCGAACGGGCTCCGAGTTCCAGGATGCGCAGGCCGTCGGCGAGCGGCGTCTCCCAGCTCTTCTTGCCGAAGACGGAACGGACGAGCAGGTGTTCGCCGCCCCACAGGTCGTTGACGAGGACGTCGAGGCGCCCCTGTTCACGGTCGATCCGCTCGGCGAGGGCGCGGACCCGGTCCTCGTCGAGGTGGTCCGTGGGGACGGCGATCCCGGTGCCGCCGGCCGCCGTGACGAGCTCCGCGCTCTCCTCGATGGTCTCCGTGCTCCGGCCGACCTCGCTGGCCCGGGCGCGGGTGGTGCGTCCGGTGACGTAGACGGTGGCGCCGGCGCGGCCGAGCTCGACGGCGAGTGCGCGCCCCGCGCCGCGGGTGGCCCCGGCCACGAGCGCGATCCGACCGACGAGCGGACCGTCCTGGACGACGTCAGGGGTGGTGGTTTCCCGGTTCATGCACTCCATCGTCCACACCAAAAGTGACAGAACACGTCACCCTTTTCCGCGAGCGTCCCGCGCGTTCCTCCGAGGCGTTCCCGTCCCCCGGGCCTTGAGCCGTTGGTCCCGGGTGGAAGCGTCGAAAGGCCGTATCCCTGACGGCGGACCAGGAGCAGGGTGGGACCCGTCAGCCGGTCCCGATCCCACCCCAGGAGCCCGCCGTGACCGTCGCCGCCCGCACCGGTGTCCACCGTCCGAGCGAGGAGCCGCACGACGGACCGCGCCGGCTGGTCGGGCCGCTGGCCGCGCTGGACGGCAGGCTGCCCGGCGTCCACGACCTGCTGCTCGTGCAGTGTCCGAGCTCGCTGCGCCCGCTCGGCGGCGGCGGGCTGCCGCACTGGGCGCGGCAGGTGCTGCGGGCCCACCCCTGGGTGACCGTCGGCCGGGCGCCCGTCGTGGCGGGTTCCCCGGCGGACACCCCGCATCCGGTGAGCTGCGTCCGGGACGCCTCGGCCGCGCCGGAGACCTGGCTGCCGGTGACGGTGCGCGGCCCGGAGCGCGGGCAGCGGCTGGACGCGCTGGTGCCCCGGGCGGCGGTGGCCCGCACGCTCCGGCCCGAACAACTCCCCGGCCGGATCGACCTGCTGACGCCGCAGCGGACGGCGGCGGTTCCGGCGCTCGCGGTTCTCCCGGTGGCCGGGCAGCTGGTGGCGGACCACCGGCTGGCCTGGGGGCCGATCGGCGCGGTCGGCTACGAGTTGGGCAGCGGCGAGCCGGTGGCCGGCCCGCTGAGCCCGCTGCGGCTGGTGCTGCGCGCGCCGCAGCCGGTGAGCCGGCGGGACGCGCTGCAGCTGCGGCGGGCGCTGAGCCGGCTGCGGGTGCCCGTCCAGGCGGAGTTGGAGACCCGGCACGGCGCCGTCCTGCTGGCCGAGTACGCGGCCGCGCCGCCGACGGTCACCCTGCTGACGCCGGACGGTCCCCGGGAGGTCCACGACCCGTGGTTCCCCCGGGAGCTGTGACAGCCGTGCCGGCCTCGCCGCCGCCCGGGGGCAGCAGACGACCGGCGACCGGGGCCGGCAGCCGGGGCGCTCAGCCGTCCTTCACGGTGATTCCCAGGGCCTGGGCGAACTGGGGTGCCAGTTCGAGCAGTTGGGTGGAGCTGATCAGGGCGCCGCGCAGGCCCTGGTGGCCGTCGGGCAGGCCCAGGGCGGCGGCGCCGCGCAGGTCCACCTTGCTGAGGGTCGCGCCGCGCAGCCGGACCTCCTCCAGGGTGGAGCCGGGGAAGGCGACGTCGGTGAGCCGCGCGTCACCGAAGTCCACGTCACGCAGCAGGCAGTCCTCGAAGACGACGTCGCGCAGGACGGCGGCGCGCAGGTTGACCGCCTCCAGCTTGCAGCCGCGGAACACCACCCGGCGCAGCGCGGAGCCGTGCGCGGTGACGCCGGCCAGGACGCCGCCGGCGAAGAGGGCGTCCTGCCACTCGCTGTCGGCGAGGTCGCAGGCCACCCAGCGGCCGGCCTGCACCCAGGCCTCGTTGAACCGGGCCTGCCGGAGCTTGACCCCGCTCAGCGCGACACCGGTGAACGCGCACTCCAGGAAGGTCGCACCGGCGGCCGACAGGTCGGTGTACTCGCCGCCGTCGAAGTGGACGGTGTCGTAGCGCGCGTCGCTGCGCAGCGGCCCGGTGTGCGGGCGCAGCAGGTCGGCGTACGGCAGGTCTTCCAGGCGGTCGGGGACGGGCTTGGGCATGGCGGTGGCACCTCGCGGTCGGCGGCGGACGACTCTCGCCCGCATGCTCGCACGCGGCACCGACAGATCCCCTCGGGCGGCGCCCGGCGCGAGCGGGCGCGGCACCGACGGGCTTCCCCGGGCGGCGCCCGGCACGAGCGGGCGCGGCGGTGACACGGTGGGGCGCGCACCGCCGGCCCTGCTCGGGATCGCCGCAGTGGGCGGGCACGCGCACGGACCGGCCCGGCCGCCGGGGTTCAGCGGCCGGGCCGTCCTGCGGTGCGTCGGGCGTCAGCCGGCCAGGCCGTTCCGCCAGAGGGTGTTGACCCGGCTGCGCTCGGCGCTGTTCGGGTTCGGGTTGGTGCAGGAGGTGCCGGGGCCGCCACCGGACATCAGCTCGCTGCACGGGCCCGAGTAGTGGTCGGGCAGGCCCAGCACGTGCCCGGTCTCGTGCGCGACGACCCGCAGCGAGTTGTACTGACGGTTCTGCGCGTAGTCGAGGAAGATGTACCCGCGCCCGTGGCCGTCGGTGCTGGCGTACGAGCCGCGCGAGTCGTTGCCCTCGTAGTAGCGGAAGTCGGCGGCCGAACCGGACCGCAGCTGGACGTTGGCGACCGAGCTGTTCCAGATCTGCGTGCTCTGGGCTATCTGGTTGCGGAAGGTCGGCGCGCTGCTGGCGTCGTAGGTCACGGTGACGGCCAGCAGGTACGGGTTGGCGGCCTGCTTGGCCTTGGCGGACTTCATGACCGCCTCGTAGAACGCCTTGTTGTTGGCGTCCTCCGCGACCGAGGTCGTGCGGGCGGCGGTGGCCGTGTAGCCCTGGGTGGGCGCGGCGGCGGCCGTGGTGGGCAGGGCGGCGAGACCGGCGGCCAGCGCCAGGCCGAGCGCGGCCGAGAAGGTGCGTGAGACACGGTTCATGTGGGGGCTCCCGTTCACGGGGGTGGAGGGGTGGGGGGTAGCGCGTGGTACCGGTGGTGCAGGCGGTACCGGGCGTGCGGTGGTGCGTGGGGTCGTACGCGGGGTGGTGCGCGCCGCCCGGCACGCCGACCGGCCGGAGGGGGCCGTCCGGTGGGCCGCGCCGGGGGTCGTCAGGAGGCCGGGCCGCCGGCCGGGCCGGACGTTCCGCCGGGAGGAGTCGACGCGGCTGCGCCCGGCACGCTCCGGGTGCGGGCCGGTGCCGAACGGGACGGCACCGAACGGGCCGGGGCCGGAGGGGCCGCCGGGCCTGGCACGGCGGAGGGCGTGCGCGAGACGCGATCCATGTGGGGGCTCCGATTCGCGGAAGCGCCGCGGTCCGGTGGGGGCCGGGCCTCGGGCATCGGATGAATGCTTTGCTGCCCCAGAGCTTCGGCCAGGCCGGCGGCCCGGCGGATGATGTCAACCGGCGATAGCACGAACCAATCACCGGACCGATCACCGTCCGCCGCCGGGCCGAGCGCCGGACCGACCACCGGACCGAGCGCCGGACGGACGGCGGTGCGAACCGGGCGGGCCGGGGAGGCCGGTGCCCCTGCCGACCCGGCAACCTGTCATGTCCCTGGCGTTGCGCCGTTTCGACCGTTACGCTCCCGATGTGGAGCTCGACGTGAGACACCTCCGGGTGCTGTGCGCGATTGCCGATACCGGCAGCCTCCGCAAGGCCGCGTTGCAACTCGGCATGACCCAGCCGTCCCTCACCACCCAGCTGCACCGCATCGAACGGGCCGTCGGCGGCACGCTGTTCACCCGGGAACAGACCGGCAGCCGGCCCACCTCGCTCGGCCACTCGGTGCTGTCCCGGGCCAGGCCGGTGATCGCCGAGATGGCCGCGCTGATCGCCGCCGCCCGCCAGGAGGCCCGGGAGACGGCCGGCAGCGAGCGCGCCCGGCGGCTGCGGATCGGCAGCGTCGGCAGCCGGGCGGTGGCCGCGTGGCTGCGCCGGGTGCACGAACGGCTGCCGGAGACCGACACCACCATCCAGATCGACATCTCCGCCAACGCACTGCTCCGGATGATCGCCGCCGACCAACTGGACGTCGCCTTCGTCCACGAGAGCGAGGGGTTCCCGCTGCGGCTGCCCCCGGACGCCGAGCACCGGGTGCTGATGGCCCGTGAGCCGCAGTTCGTCGCGCTCGCCGCCAACCACCCGGCAGCCGCCCGGCCGGTGGTCCGGCTGGCCGAACTCGCCGACGACACCTGGATGGTGGATCCGACGGCGGACCACGAGTACGCGGCGATGCGCCGGGTGTTCCGCGCCGCCGGGCTCAACCCGCGGGTGGTCCAGGTCCGCGACAACACGACCGCCGCCGAGCTGGTCGCCTCCGGCGAGGCCGTCCGCCCCTGCCAGCCGACCTCCGCCCCCGGTCCCGGCAGCGTCGTGCGCCGGCTGTACGGCGACCCGCTGGCCGTCCGGCTGCTGCTGGTCTGGCGGCCCCGTGCGCTCGGCGTGCCGGCCCGCGAAGCCCTGTTCGGGGAGCTGCGGGCCGTCTACCTGGACCTGGCGCAGGCCAGTCCGCCGTACCGGACCTGGCTCGCCGGGCACGGCGAGATCCTCCGCGACCTCCTGGGCGACCGGCTCCCCGAACAGCCGCCCACCGGGCGGGCCGAGGACGGTCCCGCGGCCGGCCGGCCGCGGGAGCCCGCGCCCCAGCCGCGCGAGCCGGCGCCCCCGCGCCGTCCGGCCTCCGCTCAGCCCTCCCGGGCGTGCAGCACCACCCCGACCCCCACGGTCACCGCGCTCACCAGACCGGCCGCCAGGACCCCGGCCCAGCCCGCCGCCGTGCAGGCGAGCACCGCCACCGACGCGACCGGCAGCAGCACCTGAGCCGCGCCGGTCTTGACGTGCCGGGAGTGCAGCAGCCAGACGGTGATCAGGTAGAGCGCGGTCGGCACGGTCACCGTCGCGGTGGCGGCCGTCTCGGAGATGTGCGCCTTGTGCACGGCCGACTCGACCGCCACCTCCAGCCCTGCGCCGATCGCGGCCGCCGCGCCGAACACCAGGTAGTGGCCGTACCCCCAGAGGAAGGCCTGCCGGTTGGAGCGGAGGTGCTCGTGGACCGGCCGGGCGAAGTAGATCCACCAGGCCGAGAAGCAGATCAGCAGGCCGCCGCCGGCGACCGGCAGCAGCCGGCTCAGCCCCTCGTGCTCGTCCACGGCGGACTGCACCGCGATGGTCGCCGCCGCCACCGTCTCGCCGAGCACGATCAGGGTGAACAGGCCGTACCGCTCGGCGATGTGGTGCGGGTGCCAGGTGGTCCGGAGCCGCAGTTCCGCGAGCACCGGGACGGAGAGCTCCGCCACGATGCCGAGCGGGATGAGCACCGCCCGGGCACCGTCCGGCAGCACCAGGACCACGACCCAGGCGATCTGGCAGAGCGTGATCCCGGCGGCGTACCGCAGCGCCACGCCGCGCGCCGGGCCCTCCTCGCCGGCCGCCGCGCGCAGCCACTGGGTCACCATGGCCAGCCGCATCACCACGTACCCGACGACCGAGAGCACCAGGTCCTGGTCGGCGAACATCCGGGGCACGCCGGCCGCCAGGATCAGCACACCGGCGATCTGCACCAGGGTGGTGATCCGGTAGGGGACGTCGTCGCAGTCGTAGGCGGAGGCGAACCAGGTGAAGTTCATCCAGGCCCACCAGATCGCGAAGAAGGCGAAGAGGTAGCCGGTCAGTCGGGTAGCGGGGACGCATTGCTGCGTCCCCGCCCCCTCAGAACCGTGCAAGCAGCTGTTCACCGCACACGGCTCAAGCAAGCCCCAAGGG
>NZ_JBHXDN010000060.1:0-2221 GCF_042726075.1 Kitasatospora sp. NPDC127035
CCGTCACCGTCCACACCGCCCGCGCCGCCGGCGCGCGGTAGTCGTGACACCGGCTGGTCGATCTCCTCCTCCAGTTGGGCGAGTTGCTGGGAGACAGCGGAGGTGGTGAGGTGCGGCAGCCGTGCGGCGTCCACGACGCCGCCGCGCAGGGCCACGGCGCGCAGGGCGCGCAGACGCCGGGGGACGAATATCATGCTGCAGAGCTGTAGCGGTACTTCAGAAATTCTTGCTTGCCCGCAAGCTGTCCTTCACTGACCATCGAGGCATGACCGATACGAGTGAGCAGTGGCGGGTGCGGTTCGACGCCGAGGTGGGCTTCGCCAACGGCGGCGGCCTGCAGACCCAGGGGTTCCGGCTGGACATTCCCGGGCCGGAGATCGAGGACGGCGAGCTCGGCGAACTGCTGGTGCGCCACCTCGGCCTGCTGATGGTCGAGGGAGTACGGATCACGAACCGGGAGGTCCTGCGCGAGCCGCACAAGGGCTCGCGCGGCACGGCCGCTGGCGGGGCCGCCACCGAACGCCGAATCGTGGACCTCAGCCACCCGATCCGCCCGGGCATGGTGACCTACCCCGGCCTGCCCGGCCCGGAGATCAGCGACCACCTCTCCCGGCACGCCTCGCGCGAACTCTACTCCCCCGGTACCGAGTTCAACATCGCCAGGATCTCGATGGTGGCCAACACCGGCACCTACGTGGACACCCCGTTCCACCGCTTCAGCGAGGGCCCGGACCTCTCCGCTGTGCCGCTGGAGCGGCTGACCGACCTGCCCGGCCTGGTCGTCCGGCTCGACGGCGCGCCGGGGCGCGCGATCGACCGCAGCCTGCTGCTCCCGCACGAGGTCACCGGCCGGGCCGTCCTGATCCACACCGGCTGGGACCGGCACTGGGGGACGGACGCCTACGGCAGCGGACACCCCTTCGTGACGGCGGACGCCGCCGCCTGGCTCGCCGAGCAGGGCCCGGCGCTGGTCGGCATCGACTCGGTGAACATCGACGACACCGCCGACGGCACCCGCCCCGCGCACACCGCGCTGCTGGCGGCCGGCATCCCGGTGGTGGAGCACCTGCGCGGCTTGGAGCAGCTGCCGCCGTCCGGCTTCCGGTTCTTCGCCGCGCCGCCGGCCGTCGAGGGCATGGGCACCTTCCCGGTCCGCGCGCACGCGCTGGTGGACGGGGAGCGGTGAGGGTGCTCTCAGCGGCGGTCGCGGCGGCGGCTGGGCTGGCGGCGCCCTGCTGCTCGCCGCGAACACGATGGCCTCCGCCGGGCGGAGCGGCGAGCGGGGAAGCCTGTGGAGCTGGCCCCCAATCACCGCCCTCGCCACCCTGATCCACACTCGCTGACCGCAGCCCGTCCACGCAATGGACGGTCTCCGCTCCCCCCGGTCAGTCGGTGTTCCGCCGCCGTCGGAGCACAGCCTTGTAAACGGCGAGGTCGCTGCCGTCGATGAAGACCTCAGCGAGGACGCGCTGAATCGCCCCGGGGTGAAGCGGTCCCGACCGAGAGCGTTGGCGAGGTCGAGTGAACGCCGGGAGGATGGCGATAAGCGAGCCGACTCCCAAAACGGCGCCACCCACCGTCAGGGCCGACCTGGGCGGGCACGGCCCAGCCCAGGAGCACAACAGCCGCGCCGACTCCGGCCGTGAGCATGCGAAGCCTCGTTGAACGTCCCCTCCGGTAGTCTGCCGCGGCTCCACGCCACGACATGTGCACGAATCTAACAGCGAAGACACCTTTGGGCGCCCGGAGTTGATGGGTACTCACATTCCGAGTCTGGTTGCGAGGTGTGTGCACCCCTTCTTCGCGCATCCGGTGTTGAGGCACCGCGCCGTCGCCCGGCGACGGCGCGGTGCTCGCCGGAGCGACCGGGCCTGGATCGGGCGGGGCCGGAACGGGGGTACCGCGGCGCCGTCCGGCGCGCTTCGACGCGGGCCCGCTCCGCCTGCTCGGCCAGCCAGGCCTTGGCCTCGACGCTCCCCGCCCCCGAACCGGACGCCAAACCCGCACGTGAGTGCCTGCTTCCGAACCCCAAAGCAGCAGGTCAACGAGCCATTGCCCGGAATGCGAAGGCTGCGGAAGCGTTGGGCCGACGGGGGCCCGGAGCGTGGGGGCTCCGAAACGGCGGGGGGGGTGGGGGGGTCCGGGGGGGTGGTGTTTTGGGGGGGGGGGGGGGGGGGTGGGGGGGGGGTGGGGTGGGGGGGGGGGGGGGGGTGGGGGGCTG
>NZ_JBHXDN010000060.1:2231-10547 GCF_042726075.1 Kitasatospora sp. NPDC127035
ATCTACACTGTTTCCTTCTTGGGCTGCTACTGTTGTTTATATGTGACTGGTTTGCCCGGATTGCGATGGCTGCGGAAGCGTTCGCCTACCGGTCACCGTGACGTTCGGCGAACGGAACTGCCGGGGTGTGTGGGATGCTCGGGGCGGTCTTCGGGGAGGCCTTCACCCGGAGGTCGGCGAACGCGGTCGGTGGACCGACTCAGCCTTGATCGTTCTCAAGTTGACCAGCAGCAACTTGGCTCGCGACTCACCTGGTACCAGGCTACCGACCCCGCAGAGTCCGAGGGCTCAGAAATAGGCACTCAGCAGTACGTCCGGGCCTTCTTGACTGCGGGTTCAACCTGCTGGGGGTCGGCGGTCACGTTGAACAGCTGCTGCGCCTCCTTCAGGGCGTCGGCGAGCGGCTGGAACTTGGCGTCCGCCAGGGCAGCCGCCCTGGCCAGTTCCTCGGCGCCGACGAGGCGCGCCACCTCGATGTCGAAGGCCTGCCCACCGTCGGTGCCCGGCATCCGTTCCGGCAGTCGACTCACCACCGCACAGGCCAACTCGGCGTCGGTGCCCTGGACCTTGCCGAACGCCGCCCCCGACTGGCAGGCCGTCAGAGCCAGCAACAGACCGACCGCGGCCACAGCAGTTGTCGGACGCCCCATCAGTTCCCCCCGCTCGAAGACTTCCGGCCATCCTCGGGGGCTTCGCTCAGGGAGGCATAGTCCAATCCCGGCCAGCTTGCACGGCTACCGACCCCGCAAAGTCCGAGGGTTCAGAAAAAGGCACTGCGGCCGAACCGGCACCGCAACCGGCGAACCACCCCAGCGTCTGTGTGAGGTGGGGCGATCCCGGGCGGCGCCGGCCGCGGGAACGGAACCAGGCCGAAGCCGCCGTGCGCGCGCTCGGCGACCAGATCCCCTGCCGGGGATTGAGGTCGGGCGCATAGGAGAGGAGCTGGAAGACCGTCAGCCAGTCCTCGTTCGCGGCGATGAACGCCTTCATCGGCGACATCAGGTGGGTGGACAGGTTGTCCCAGCGGAGCGCGACGGGGCCGCCGAGCTGGGTGCGGGCTCGGATGATCAGGTCCCGGTAGTGCTGCCACGTGAAGCCCTTGGGCTTGCCCTTGTGCCCCCGGTGGATACGGAAACGGTAGATCAGCCGGAAACGCGGACTCCCAGACGTTACGCACGCCCGGGCCGACTAGGGTCCGCTTCCTCATCCGCCGCGTACTCCACCAGCCCCACATCCCGGCGCAGCGCGGCGCCGAGTGCATTCCGGTCGGCCCGGGACGGGCAGGCTGAGGCGGGGGAAGGGTTTGTCGCGCAGGTCGACGAGGAAGGCCATGGCGGCGGAGAACACGCTGTCGGGCGTCGCGGGATGGGCGAGGAGGTCCTGCCTCGCCCATCTCCCGGTAGAACTCGATAAAACAGTCGGCAAGGAGTCGGAATGAATCCGCGCAGAGGTTGCCGAGGACGCCCGACCCGACATCGCAGAAGGGTACAGGCCCGGCGCCCCCGAGAGATCATGGCCGGACAGTCGTCCATATCCCAACCCGTCGCGAATTGGGCAGCGGCGAAGCTCCGCAGTGAATTGACATGCATCGGAACGTGAACGCTCGGCACAGCTTTCCAACAGGGCCTTCATCTCCGATACCCCGTCACTGGGGCTCCACGACAGAGGGATCACCGAGTGGCACTCGTCTCGTACCGGGCATAGCGTGGAACTGGTCGAGTGCCGAAGCCGCTGACTCTCGTCCTGTTGCAATCGCTGCAACAGGACGATAAGTACCACTCGAATCGCACCAAATGGGGGGCGCGTCACAGAGGTCATCGACAGAGAAGGGTCGCTGGGCAATGTCATCTCCAGAGGAACAGCGTCGAAAGCTGGAGAGGGATCTCCGCCAGCATGAGCATCGCGCTGACCGCATCAATGAAGAGATCCGAAACCTCAATAACGAGCTGAGAATCCACAATGTTCTATTGTCGCTCGGGCGAGACAAGAAGCTTCTGAACTTGCTCGATCAGCTGCGCGACGACGAAGTCCTGGCACGCAAATCACGTGAAATCGGCCGCTCGTTCTTCGAGCAACAAGGTGTTGAGCTCCCTCCGGAGATTCAGGTGGTGACCGGCGCCCCAACAGACCAAGGGGCGAGGATACGCGGTGTCTTTCTCGACGATGCCGGGCGCGAGTACGAGGTGGTGTGGGACTCGCAGCGCGGGTTCGACGTGCATCCCGAAGTCCGAGCGAAGAACCCGCTGGACCTCACCCTGTCCCACGCCAAGGAACGGACCCAGCAGAGCACGGACTTCACCCTCACGGGGACTGGGTTCACTCCCAATGGGCAGGTTTCCATGAACATCTTCATGGAGCCGGGGCTCAACGTCCCGAACAAGGACCTCGGAAGTGTATCCGCCAACCATCTTGGCGAGATCAGCAGGTTTCACCGCGCCTGGTACCTTCACGGTCCGGATCCTCAGACCAGGAACCCGGCTTTCATCGCAAGGGACGTAACAGAGGATCAAGCCGCGATCGACGAGGTTTCCAGCGCCTCTTGGTATCCCCTGTTGTGAACGCGGACCGAGCAGGCCTTCGAGTTGCCCGGGGCGAGGTCGACCCCGCCGGCCGCCCTTTCTCCTGATGCTCGGTGATTCGACATCAGTGAGCTGCTCAGGAGGCCCTCCTCGCATGCGCCGAGCACCCGACGACCACCCGGTCGAGACGGCCGTTCGACCGCCAAACCCCCAGAGCACTACGACAACAGCTACTTACGCGTCGGGTGCTCGGGCAGGGCGAGCCAGTCCGACCAGGAGATCTCTCGGCCGAGGAACCGCGGCTGTTCGAACGGCCAGTCGGCGGCGATCCACTGCGGCACGAGCGTGTCGAGGGTCTGCTCGACCTTGCTGTCCACCAGGTCGTCCACCACCCACCAGGAGATCTCGCCGTCCGCGCCGGCCCTCTCCGGTGGGTCGATGTAGACGCAGCCGAGGAGAGCTGTCTCCGCTGTGTCGAACAGCGCGTAGTTGAAGGACTGGTGTGCGGCGATCTCCTTCTCGTGCCGCAACAGGTCGGCCTGGTCGGCCTCGTAGGTCATGGTGGCTGCGGGCCAGCCCCAGGCTGGGCCGAAGATGGTCCACAGCCGCTCGCGCGAACCCATCACAGCCGGATAGTCGAGCGGGGTGTCCGCCTCCCGGATCGGCCGCAGGTGATGCCCCCCTCCCGGCAGCGGTACCAGGGCAGGATGGACGAAGTTATCGGGGAGCCAGCTCATAGCGCCCGACCGTAGCAGCGCGCGGCCGTCCGCTCCTCTGGATTTTCCCCGTACACCGCCAGGCCCTGCTCTCCTGCCGGGCAGTACCCGCGATCACCCGATCGGGACTCCCGTTCGATCGAGAGAACGGATGATCGGCTCATGGTCATGAGCCGAGGACTACGAGGGGGTCGGTGTGAAGGAACTGCAAGACGCCATAGCCGGTCTGCTGCCTGCCGTGGTGGCGGCGGGGATCCGACCCGAGAGCTGCCCGGCGTGGCTGTGGCGGCCCGGCCGCGTTGAATGCGCCGGGGCATGGGAGGCAGTCTCGACCATCTACAGGGCGCTGACGGGACTGGTTCTACCAAAACAGGCTCCCGCTCGGGAGTGGCGGCGTCTGGACCTTGTGCTGACCTACGAGGACGGCCAGCAGCAGATCCTGGAGGTCGATGAGAAGCAGCACTTCACCAGCGCTCGCGCCCTGACCTTGGAGCACTACCCGTCGACCGTGGAGCTCGGCTTCGATGCCGCGCGGTGGCCGGCCCGATCGCGGGACCTGACCGGGCGCGAACCCGGCGGCGGGTACGCCGAGCCCAGGCCGCCGCTGTTCCCGGGCGACGGCGGCCGCCATCGCCAGCGCGCCTTCCGGGACGCGCCGGCGGATCTTCTGCCGGCCGAGCATGGCTGGCTGCCGACCGTCAGGATCAGCGATACGGAGGTCGGCTCCGTGATCACCGCCCCGAACCCCGCTTCCTCGCTCAGCACACTGCTCGGCGAGCGGGGTGTGCCGGGCCACGGTCTCGTGTCCCCGCCTGCTGTCCCGGAGCGCATCGGCCCGAACGAGTGAGGGCTCTCCCGTCGGAATCCCATCAAGCGCAGGATGCCCCGGCCCGTCGGTTCTCTCTGATCGAGCCGGGCGGCGTGCGCGGTATCCGCGGCTGCCGCGGATTCCCGGGACAACTTCCCAACCCCCCGCGCGGTTCCTGCGCCAGAGCCTACGATCCCGGTGTGACTGAACCCTCGGACTACGAGTTTGAAGCATGGCGCGACATCCAGCGTTTCACAGGCCGCCCGCTGTCCCGGAGAATGGGCGAGGCCGGCGAACAGTTGGCCGTCGGTGCGGCGAAGCTCGGCAGGCGCGCGGCCAAGCGGTTGGAGAGCCACCCACGGGCCCTCTCCGCAGTGGCGCGTGGGCAGGAGATCGTCGCCGGAGGAGCCCGGAAGGCGGGTACCGCCGCGCGCAGTGCCGCCGACGCGATGCCCGACTGGAGCGGCGTGGTCGTCCAGTCCACCCGGCAGACGGTGGGGCGGCTGTCGCGCGCGGGACTGACCCCCGCTCGGGTGGTGAAGCGCCATCAGAAGCGCGGTCACGACGTGTCGTCGCTGGCCGACCTTCGCCGGCTCGACCTGGAGCAGATCGACGCGGTGCGGGGGCGCGCGGCCAGTTGGTACTACCCGGCCGCCGCGGCGCTGTCGGGAGCGACGGCGGGGTTGGTGATCTCGGGCGGGGAGCTGGTCGTCGCCGCCTCCGCAGGGGCCGCGGCAGCTCCTTCGGGAGGCATGATCGTGGGCGCCCTCGCCGGCGACGCCGCGATCGTCCTCGGACTGGCGTCCCGGGTGGTCGGCCATGTGTCGCTGTTCTACGGCTACGACCCCGAATCGCCCGCCGAGAAGCTGTTCGTGATGTCCGTGGTCAACGCCGGCACGGCGGTCTCGTCCTCCGCCAAAGTCGCCGCGATGGGCGACATATCCCGGCTCACCCAGGCACTCGTGCGAGGCAAGGCGTGGGATGTCCTGAGCGAGTCTGTGGTCACCAGGGTCTCTGTGCAGTTCGCCAGAGCATTCGGCATACGCCTCACCAAGAAGGGCCTCGGCAAGGTCGTTCCCGGAGTCGGGATCCTCGTGGGCAGCACCCTCAACTGGTCCATGCTGGAGCGGATCGTCGACACCGCTGACATGGCCTACCGGCGCCGCTTCCTCATCGAGAAGTACCCGCACCTCGGCGACGAGGAGGCGACCGGTTCGTTCCTCGACACCGACGAGGGCGGCATGGACTCCGATGACAGGCCGATCAGCGTCCTCGCCGAACTCTCCGAGGCAGGCGGACCCGACCTTCCCTGATCTACCAGGCGGTCTCGCCGTGCTGTTCGGCAAGGCTCGACGTCCCGCCCACCACGCGAGCGCAACGCTGTTGGTGGTACCCCGGGCACGGCTGATCGCCGCGCAGCGCGCCGCGGGGCTCCTCGGCGTACACCGTCACCCGGGCCGGCGGGTAGCGGTGCGGCCCGGGTGACGTTGCCGCGCCGGAACACCTCGACGATCCCCCGGTCGACCTGGATGGGCAGACGCTCGTGCCGGAAACCCGCGGCTCCGCCGCTTCCGCGTCAGACCACTCTCCGGTCGACGAGCGCGGCCACCTCGGTGAAGTACCCACGAAACAAGGGCTCGTCGCCGGGCGGTACCCGGAACTCGGGCGAGGTGCTGTACCAGAAGGCGGCCTGGTCGGTGCCGTAGAGTGCGGCGTCCGGGTCGCGTACGGTGCCGATGAACAACTGGCCGGGCCGGTCGGGCTTCTTGTAGTACACCAGCGCTCCGAGCCACCGCAGTGGCACCCGAAGCTCGGATCTGCCCCTGCTGAACAGTTCGAACACTCCCCGGTCCACGCGCAGGTGCAGGCTCTCGTAGTCGAACGTCAGGGGCTCCATGGCGGGACGATAACCGGCTCCCGGGTCACAGCGCGACCACCCCCACCACGGCCGCCGCCGCCACGACCAGGACACCCACCACATTGACGGCCATGTCCCGCTTCCAGGAACGGCGTTCGGCCTCGACGTCCAGGACGAAGTCGGCCGGGTCTGCGGGGGCGTAGTGGATCGTGAGGTCCGATCCCCGCGATCCGGCGGGGTCGGGGATTCCGGACCCGCAGTAGGCCGTGACCTCCCTGCCGTCAAGGGTGGTGAAGGTCACGACCGGCATCAGGGTGGTCAAGGTTTGGCCGTCGGAGTCGACGGTGACGCTCCTGAGGACGGCAACGACCCGGCCGGGGACGACGGCCATCGCGGCGAGTTCGTCGATGCGACGGTTCCGGTCACGGACGTTCCCGGGCAGGTGGAAGAGGCCTGAGAGGGTCCAGGGCCCGCAGAAGCCGACCAGAGCCCACGGCCATCCCCGGTCGACAACGGCGACGGCGACCAGGCCGGCGTAGACGAGGAAGAGCGAGAAGTTCGGCCGGCCGAGGCCGCGCCCGCCCTCGGAGAACCGATGGGAGAACCGGACGGCGTGGGGTCTGCCGCGCGGGTAGGACACGCCGATCTCCCGGCCCGCCCACGCCACACTGATCCTCTCGCCCCGCTCACCGTCGTTGGTGACGGTGAACTCCTGCCCGGTGGACGGGTCCTGGAACGAGACGACCACGGATATCCCGTCCTTCGGGGAACTCCCGTGCCGCGGCTCCCCCACCCGCTCGATCCGCCCCTTCGCCCGGACCGTCCGCTGCGCCCGGGTCATCCCGGCCAGCGACCTCCCGTATCCGACCAGCGCCAACGCGCCGAACACCCCGCACCACAGCGCCGCATACGCATGCCAGCCCATGGGTCAGCCTCCCGCCGAGACGCGCCGAACAACCTTGCCCTGCCCGTCCGCCTCCAGGTAGGCGGTGCCCTCGGAGCCGGTCACGGAGACCCTGAGGACGACCGTGCCGGTCAGACGGTCGGCGGTGAGCTGCCAGGTGCTCAGGGTGCCGACGCCCAGCGTGGTCATGGCCTCCTGCACCAGGGCGGGGACACGATCGTACGGCAGGGACTCCAGGTCGATTCGGGAGGCCGCCGGGGTGCTGCTCGGGGCGAAGACGACCGTCAGCAGGCGCTCCTGGACGGTGACGGTGAGCGCCCGCTGCCGGTCCTCGCCTCTGGCGAGCGTGGCGACGGAACCGCCCAACCTGCCGTCGTCGAGGAAGGACTGTCCGGAGCCGAGGGCCACCGTGCCGGTCACCGACGACACGGTGATCGTGAACGCCGAGGAGGTGCCGGAGGCGGAGACCGGCGGCCGCGCGGTGCTGGTGCCGTCCTCGCCGAACAGGTCCGCGCGGAACAGGTCCGCGCGGAACAGCAGGACGACCAGGGCCGCGCCGAGCAGCAGACCGAGGAATCCGACCGCGGTGGCGCCGGCGCCTTCTGCGGGGTCGCTCGCCCGGGCCGGTCCGGGCGCGGAATCGAGACGGGCCGCGGCCACCCGCTCCTCCCACTCCGGGGTCGGGCGTTTGACGATCCTCACCTTCAGCGGCCGGTCCGGCGGGTACTGGACGACCAGGATGCCGCGCGGCCGGTAGTCGGGCAGGTAGGCGACGTTGATGTCCTGGGTGAACTCGACGCGGTACGCGGGTGCGTCGTCCGGTGCGACGGTGAGGTCGAACCTCACCGGCATGTCGCTCGCCTCACCTCTGACGGCCTCCCGGCTCTCGATCATCGCGAGGGCCAGGCACGGCGGGACCGCCGCTTCCCTGGCCCGCCTCGGCATGCCGGCGAGGTAGCGGATCAGGACGTAGACCGCGAGCAGGCACGCTCCCCCGACGATCAGCGGCACACTCCCCAGGACGATCCCGACAACGACGGCCGCCAGGGACACCCCCGTCACACCGCCCGTGAGGAACCCCCGAGCGAGCATGACAGGCCTGTTCTGCGTGGGCGGCGGCGCGCCGCCCGTGGTAGTCGTCATACGGGCGATTGTGCTGGGCGCAGGTGACCTCCGGTAGGTGTCAGCCCTCGCCAGCTCTCCGACGAGGCACGACGTCAACGCGTGCCGGCAACCCCGAGACCGCCGGGGCGCAGCAGGCGCTGCGAGCGGTCGGCGGTGGCGGCCTTGAGGACGCCGGGCACGCCGAGTGCGCCGCAGTCCGTCGCGGTGGGGCTTCTCTCCTGACCGGGGGTCAGGGTGTCTCGCCGGAGGGGCGGGGCCTTGGTGCGTGGCCCCGACCTTCCGTAACGAGCGGGACTGGTGGGGGACGCGTGGGTGGGGCCCCCGAACCGCGCCCCACACCCCCCGGCCCCCGCCCACGCACCGCCCCGCCCTGCGTGGCGTCACCC